>NZ_MAEY01000012.1:0-210513 GCF_002013745.1 Mycobacterium sp. D16Q16 | reverse complement strand
CCCCCGCCGCTGCCGTGGGAACTGCCGCCACCGCCGCCCGCGCCCGATGCACCGCCTCCGGGTGAGGTTCCGCCCCCGCCGGCGCCGACCACACCGCCTCCCGGGGCGCCTCCGACGGGTGATGTGCCACCGCTGCCGGTGGGTTTGCTGAAGAACTCGCCCAATAACGGTGACGTTGTCGGCGTGGCCCAGCCCGTGACGATCGTCTTTGCCGCGCCAGTGACGGACAAGAAGGCCGCCGAGGCCGCCGTGAAGATCACGACCTCGAAGTCTGTGCCGGGATATTTCTACTGGTACACCGATCAGCAGTTGCGCTGGAAGCCCACGCAGTTCTGGCCCGCGAACACCGATGTGAACGTCAATGCGGGTGGAACCAGGTGGAGCTTCAAGGTTGGCGACGCCTTTGTGTCGACCGTCGACGATGCGACCTTCACGATGACGGTGACGCGCAACGGTGTCGTCGAGCGCACCATGCCCATGTCGATGGGTAAGCACGACAAGAAGCACGAGACCAAGAACGGCACGTACTACGTCAGCGAGAAGTTCCAGAAGATGGTGATGGACTCGTCAACCTATGGGGTGCCGACGACCTCGCCTGAGGGCTACAAGCTCGACGTATTCTGGGCTACCCGGTTGTCCAACTCCGGCATCTTCGTCCACGCGGCGCCGTGGTCGGTCGGCGATCAGGGTAAGCGCGATGTGAGCCACGGCTGCATCAACCTGAGCACCGACAACGCCACCTGGTACTTCAACCAGTCCCACCCCGGTGACCCGGTGATCGTGAAGAACTCGCCCGGTGGTCCGTACAAGGACTACGACGGTTACGACGACTGGCAGCGCTTCTAGATCCTCCGCCGTAGTACGAGAAAGCCCCCGGCCAATGGCCGGGGGCTTTCTCGTCGGGGGTCAGGACCAGATGCGTACGCGCTGATCGGCTTCCAGAAACAGCTCGTCGTCGGCGTTCAGCTCGAAGGCCTCGTAGAACGCGTCGATGTTGCGCACCACGCCATTGCACCGGAATTCCGGTGGTGAGTGCGGATCCACCGACAGGCGCCGGATCGCCTCTGCCTCGCGGGCTTTCGTCCGCCACACTTGCGCCCAGCCGTAGAACACTCGCTGCGCACCGGTAAGCCCATCGATGACGGGAGCCGGGTTGCCGCCGAGGGAGATCTCGTAAGCCAGTAGTGCAATCGAGAGACCGCCCAGATCGCCGATGTTTTCACCCACGGTAAACGCGCCGTTCACGTGCTGATCGGACAGCTCGCGGGGTACGAACTCGTCGTACTGATTGATCAACGCGGTTGTGCGCGTGCCGAACTCGTCGCGGTCGGTGTCTGTCCACCAGTTGACCAGGTTGCCGTCGCCGTCGTACTTGGAGCCCTGATCGTCGAATCCGTGCCCTATCTCGTGACCGATGACGGCCCCGATGCCGCCGTAGTTGGCGGCGTCGTCGGCGTCCGCGTCGAAGAATGGCGGCTGCAGAATCGCTGCGGGAAAGACGATCTCGTTCATGCCCGGGTTGTAGTAGGCGTTCACCGTTTGGGGGGTCATGAACCATTCATCGCGGTCGACCGGGCCCGCAAGCT
Source organism: Mycobacterium sp. D16Q16 (assembly GCF_002013745.1). Classification (NCBI taxonomy): domain Bacteria; kingdom Bacillati; phylum Actinomycetota; class Actinomycetes; order Mycobacteriales; family Mycobacteriaceae; genus Mycobacterium; species Mycobacterium sp. D16Q16. Next base: position 208,927 of record NZ_MAEY01000012.1, on the reverse strand, counting down.
TGGCCAGACCTCGATCGCACTCCGCCGCCGTGGCGCGCCGGACATTTCCCAGCAGATCGTCGCGACGGATCGCGATGGTCGAGTAGTCACGCCACGCTGCCGGGTAGCCGATTTTGGGGGTGAACTTATCGAGTTTCTGCAGGGCTCGCTCGCGGGTCTCCGGGGTCATCCACTCCAGGTCGGTGATGCTGACCCGATACGCCTCGCGCAGGTTGTCGACAAGAACTTCCATGCGGGCCTTGGCATTCGGCGGAAAGTGGCGCTCGACATACAGCTTGCCCACGGCTTCGCCGAGTAGCGACTCGACCACCGCAACACCGCGCTTCCACCGGTCGCGGATCTGCTCGGTACCCGACAGCGTGCGTCCGTAGAAATCGAAGTTCTCGGCCACCAGCGGTTCGGTGAGGTACGCCGCGCGGGCACAGATGAGCCGCCAGCTTGCCCACTGTTTCCAGTCGCTCAACGGCTCCGAGGCCCACAGACCGGCGAATGCGGTCAGATAGTCGGGCTGTCGCACCACCAATTCGGTGACTTGGCCGGTGGTGGCCCCCAGTCCGGATATCCATCCCGTCCAGTCGAATCCGGGTGCGGTGTGCTCCAGGTCGGCGAACTTCACCAGGTTGTAGCTCAGCTCGGCGTCGCGTCGCTTCACCACATCCCAGTGCGCTGCCGCAATTTTGGTCTCCAGGGCGAGGATCCGGTCGGCGGTGTCGGTGTGGTCACCGTCGCCGTAGACCAGCGCGAACATGGCGGCGATGTGTGCGCGGTAGGCGTCTCGCGTCGTCGCATGCTGCTCCTCGCGGTAGTAGGACTCATCGGGCAGGCCGAGGCCGGACTGGCTGATGTGCAGGAGGTAGCGCGAGGAATTTTTGGCGTCCGTGTCCACGTAGCAGCCCACCCCGCTGCCCGCTCCGGCGCGCTGCAAGGCGCCCACGACGGCCGCCAGCGCGGTGGCATTGGGCGCCGAGGCGATCCCGTCCAGCTCCTGGTGTAGCGGTGCCAGACCGACCGCCGCGACCGTCTCGGCGTCCATGAAGCTCGCGAACAAGTCGCCGATCTTCTGGGACTCGGTCCCTTCGGCCGCACCCGCCTCGCTCGCCTCGGTGATGATCCCGCGGACCTGCTCCTCGGCGCGGTCGAACAGAGTCCGGAACGCGCCGTCGACGGCACGGTCGGCAGGAATGGAGTATTCGGTGAGCCAGCGGCCGTTGACGTGGCCGAACAGGTCGTCCTGCGGGCGGATGGATTCGTCGCGGTGGCTCAGGTCAATACCGGATTTTGGCAGCACGGATTCTGTCGTCACCCGTCCATGGTGGCACGGGTCGCTAGGGTGAGGCCCGTGAGCGAAGACGACCCGGCACCCAGCCTTGGCAGCGGAGATGGACCCGTCTTCTCCCGGTATGGCGTGCTGTCGGCGGTTCTTGGCGTGATCGCGGTTGTCGCCCTGGTGCTTTCAGTCCTCGTGATCACCGGGCATCGCAGCCAGGAGGCCCGCGACCGCTACGACTCCCACGTGCTCGACACCGCTGTGACCTGGGTGAACACCCTGATCAACATGAAGAAGAGCAATGTCGATTCCAGCGTGCAGACACTGCAGGACGGTACCGCCGGGCAGCTCAGCGATCATTTGGTGGAGATGATCGCCGGTGTCGTGAAGCTCGCGCGAACTGTCGACGCCGATGCGGCCGGGGAGATCGATTCGGTGGTTATCGACAGGATCGGCGCAAAGATTCCGGGCGAGGATATCGGTCTGCCGTCCGTGGAGCGGGTTGACCGCGTCATGGTGGTGGCCACCTCGGTGACGCGGGATGCCGAAGCGCCCCCGAAGGTCAACCAGTGGCACCTGCGGCTCGCGGTGTCGAAAATCGAAGACCAGTTACTGGTGACCGGTCTGGAGCTGCTGCGATGAGACGGAATGTATTGCGGGTCATTCTTTTTGACCTGCTGGCGCCGTTGGCGACGGTACTGGCGATCGTCGAGCTTGGTGTGATTCTGGGCTGGCCCACGTGGTGGGTGGTGGTGTGTACGGCTTCGTGCTTGCTCATCGTCCAGGGGGTGGCGGTGAATGCCTATCTGGCCAGGCGGGATTCGGTTACCGTCGGTACGGACGACGATGGCCCTGCGCTGCGCACCGCAATTGTCGCTCTGGCCACGGTCTCGATGCTGGCCGTCGCGATGGTGGGATACCGGCATTGGACGGTGCCCGACCGGGAAGGGAACGCGGACCGTTCGGCCGTGACCGATGTCGTGACGGCAGTGGCCGAGGCGGTGGTGAATTTCTCCCCGGGAAGCCCGGACTCATACGTGCACAAGGCCATCGAGCACATGACCGAGGGGCAGCGGCAATCCTTCACGCGCGACTTCGACCGGGCTACCGCCGAACTGAAGGCCAAAGGAATCTCGCAGCAGGGTGAGATCATCTCAGTCGGGATCGAGGCGCTCGGCCCCGAAGACGCTGTGACGGCCGCACTGGTGCGACGCACCAGCGTCGCGGCCAAGACGCAACCCGAGGAGTCGGTGCTGGCACTGCGGATGACGCTGGCCAAGCGTGACGGTTCCTGGCTCGTGGACAACATCGCGCCGATCGATCGGATCGGCGCTGCGCCCGCTAAGGGCTAACGCGAACCGATACGTGCGAATTCGATTTCGGTGCAGCGGTCCATGACGACCTGCAGCCCGGCATCGGTTGCCCTGTTCGCGGCTTCGACGTCGACGAGATCGAGCTGAAACCACAGGGTGCGCGCGCCGATGTCGATGGCCTGTTGAGTGATACCCGCCAATTCTTCGCGGCGGCGGAAGACATCGACCAGGTCGGGTGTCTCCGGCAGCGCCTCAAGACTCGGATAGACAGCCTCGCCGTCGAGTTCGGAGATGGTCGGATTCACCAGGAAGATTCGGTAGGGGCTGTGTGCTGCCAGATAGCGATAGACACCATGACTCGGCCGGTCGGGATTGGCCGAAACTCCCACGATGGCAATGGTCTTGGTTTCGCGCAGTATCTGGGCGATTGCCGCGTCATCGGGGGCAGTCCACACCGCGGTTCCTTTCTGGTCACGCCCAGCACACCGAAAACTCGAGTGACAGGTCTTGGTATGTCACGGTAGACATGGGTATGTGTCTGACCTGACCCTACGCACCATCCACAGTGAGGACGACTACGAGTCGTTCATGTCCTCGTCGTACTCGGTGTTTCTGCAGGACCTGCAGAAGGACGAGATCGAGGCCCACCGCAAGTTCACCGAATTGGATCGGATGATCGGATTCCACAACGGGAAGAGGTGGGTCTCGACAGCGGGAGCCTTCAGTCGTCAGGTGGTGTTACCGGGTGGAACGGTCGTACCGGTGGCCGCCATCACCGCGGTCACGGTGGCGCCCACACATCGCCGCCGGGGTCTGTTGACCGCGATGATGCGTCATCAGCTGGAGGACGTCCGCTCGCGCGGCGAGGCTATCGCCATGCTGTTCGCCTCGGAAGCGTTGATCTACGGCCGATTTGGCTATGGAGTCGCGACGGAGGCCGCGGATTTGTCCGGCCGGGTCAAGGAGCTGGCCTTCCGGCCAGATGTGGATCTGGGCGACGGCACCCTGGAAGAGGTAGACGCCGAAACCTTCTTGGCGTCGGCGCCCGCCGTCTACGACGACGCCATCGCGGAACTGCCCGGCCAGATGTCCCGGACCTCCGAGTGGTGGGCTTCCTGGACTCTTGATAACGAGGAACGCCAGAAAGACTCCGGCAAGATCCGTTTCGTCCTGCACTACGAATCAGACGGAACAGTCAGCGGATTCGCCATCTATCGGCCGAAGCCGGGGTGGGGTGATGCTGGACCCGATGCCGAGTTGCACGTGCAAGAGGTGCTGGGCACCAATCCGCGCGCCTACGCCCGGACATGGCGCTATCTGCTGGATATGGATCTGGTCCGCAAGATCAAGTATCACGGCGCGTCGGTACATGAGGAGCTGCGCTACCTGGTGGCCAACCATTCGGCGCTGGAGTGCGCGGTGAGCGATGCGATCCAGGTGAGGCTGGTCGACATTCCGGCGGCGCTGTCACAGCGGCGGTACTCCGCCGAGGTGGACGTGGTGCTGGAGGTAACCGATGAATTCCTGCCGAAGAATTCGGGACGCTACCGTCTGCGCGGCCGTCTGGCCGATGCGAGCTGCGAAATCACCACGGAGGAAGCCGATATCGCGCTGACCGTGCGCGACCTCGGATCCGTCTACATGGGCGGGGTGAGCCTGCATGCGCTGGCCAGAGCCGGTCTGGTTACCGAGCTGAGGGCAGGTGCGGTGCAACGGGCCGCCATTGCGTTTGGCTGGCCCGTTGCACCCAGTGCACCCGACGACTTCTAGCTAGTTATCGCGACCGGGACGGCCCATCGGGCCTGGGCCGTTCCACCCGTCGTCATCCCAGGTGCGGTGCCAGCCGCCGTGGTGGCCCCAGCCACCGCCGCCACCGCCGTGCGTGTGCCACCAGATTGCGCATGCGATGCGAACGGCAATGAACAGGAACAGCAGCACTAGGCCGGTCAGCAGGGCGATCTTGCCGAGCAGCTTGGCGCGGTCCGAGGATTCTTGAGCGCGGTCGAATTGGCCGGTCAGCCAGAACTGAGTGACGTTCAGTGCGTTGGTGAACGCGCTGAAGGCCAACGGCCAGAAGAAGACAACGGCGGCGACTGCCCAGCCGACATTGGTGGGCGGGGGTTTCGGTGCACCGGCGGGTGCGGTCGGTGCGGGCGGGGGCGTGTGTGTGGTCGCTGAAATCGCACCCGTGGGTTCGTCAGATTTTGTCTCGTCGGTCATGGCACGAGGTTAGGCCGAATTCAGGCGGGCTGCCATAACGATCGGACAGCTCTCAGGGAACTGACATTGGTTACGCAGGTACCCGGACCGGCGCACGTGTCATCCGCGGGGGCGGGTGCGCCCGAACCGTCGGGCTACCCTGCGCATCCGAACCAGCATCGCGACCGATGGGCTGGTCGTGCCCGTCAGGTATGAGGAGAGCTCGCTACTTGAAACACCTATGCGGGAAGCAAACTCGGCTTCACGCAGACCTGAGGCCTCGAACAGCAGGTTGATCTCGTTGGCCGCTTCTCGCTGTTCGGCTTCGGCAAGGTTGTCGCGGGCTCGGGCGAGGACTTCCTGCAGCACGGTCGAAATGCCGTAAAGCTCGTCGGAGCCCACCACCTCTTCCACCTGGCGTGCGGTGCGTCCGAATGGATCGCGTTTGAGCGCGTAGACGATTGCCTGCCAATCGGACAGGTCGCCACTTTGCAGGGCATCGAGGATCTCGGACGTGGTCCAGTGGGTTACCGGCTTGTCACTGCGCCCCGGCTGGACGGTCTCCGCGGAACTGGAGTTGGTGTCACCGGAACCCGAAGGCTCGTCGGGCACTTCGGGTGAGACGGCTGGAGCGTCGCTCGTGACCGTCACCTCGCATCCTCCAACATCGCCACCGCCACGGACAGGCACTGCCTGCGCACCGTGGGGCTTTCCATCGCTCCGTCGCCGGGTTTCGGGTCAGCGAGCCTGCGTACCAGCTGGCTGGAAACCCACCTCTGATTGGACTGTACACAGTAATGCTGATCGAGCCCCGCGAGGACCTTCGCCGCCGTCTGCGGATCCATCTGCGAAGCGAGCCGGGCGAACTCGGTGTAATCACGTTCGGCATTGCGGCGCATCAACAACAGTCCTTGCATGCGTAGTGCTTCGGCGTCGGTGGGTACAGCACACTTCTGTCCCGTCGGCAGTTTTACCTGCGTGGTTTCGACCGGTGTCAGCCGAGACAGGGGGCCGGGCATTCCGACTGCATCGGTGTCCGTTCCATTTTTGCCGGCCTGCAGGGCTTCCAGGGCCACAGTCAAGTTGTCACGCCAGCGGTCCGCGAGCACCGACTGCGTGTCGGGTGCGGTGACGGTACCGCCGTCGGCGAGGCGCTTGAGTCGGGCCGCCGAGACCGCGATGGCGTGATAGTCGATACGCGGTTCCTCGAGCCCGGATCCTTGAAGTCGCAGCGCACTCTCGGTATGCGGACCCGGAAGCTCGTCGACACATGGGGTTTCGAAGTCCACGGTCGGAAGCACCCGATCCAGCCAGCCGGGCAGCCACCAGTTGCGCTGGTCGAACATCGCCATCAGCGCCGGTACCAGTACCAAGCGCACCACCGTGGCGTCGACCGCGATCGCCACCGCACACGCGACGCCCAGCTGCGCGACCAACGGCATTCCGGCGAACGCGAATCCGATGAACACCGCGATCATGATCAGCGCCGCGCTGGTGATGGTGCGCGCGCTCGTGCGCACACCGAAGGAGACCGCGTCGGCGCAATCGCCAGTGCGTAGATACCGCTCGCGCACGCGTGCCAGCAGGAAGATCTCGTAATCCATGGTGAGACCGAAGGTCAGTGCGAGAGCCAGCGGCGGGATGCTGCTGTCGATGTTGGCCTTATGGAAGCCCAGGAATTCCAGCCATCCCCATTGGAAGACGATCACCAGACTGCCGTAGGCGGCGGCGACGGAGAGCACCGTCATCACCACACCCTTGAGTGCCAGCACCGGCGAGCGCAGCGTGGCCAGCAGCATCACGAATGCGAGTACACAGACAAACGCGAACACGCCTAACAGGGAGTGTTCGACCCGGTTGTCGTAGTCGAACAGCAAGGCCGTCGGGCCGCCGACGTTGATATCGGCCCCCGAATCCTTGAGCGCTTCGGGCACATTCGCGCGTAGCCAGCTAACGGTCTCGCGCGCGGCAGTCGCTTCGGGGTCCACCGAAAGCACGGCCGAGATCAGCGCGTCATGTCCGCCGGTGGAGAAGATGGGATCCGAGACCCGCGCGATATTCGGGGCCTGCGCGATCGTTTCTTTGGCGGTCTCGAGGGCCCGTGCGTGCTGGGGATCCTGCGCATTGCCGTTTTCGCCGTCGAAGGTGAGCAATATTTGTACCGGTCCGAGCGCACCCGGACCCATGGCGACGGCGGCGGCGTCGATGCCCCGACGGATCTCATGGGACGAATCGAATTGGCGCAGCATGCTATTGGATACCTGCATCTGCAGGCTCGGCGCAGCGAGTGCGAGCAGGAATATCGAGGCGCCCAGCGCGGAGAGCCATGGCCGGCGCATAACTTCCTGGGTCCACTTGCGCCAGAACGGAATTGAATGCTTACGCAGCGGTGAGACGCGTAAAAGCCGGGACTGGTTGGCCGCAGCCTTGCCGAAGATGGCGAGCAGCGCGGGCATCAGTGTGGTGGACGTGAGGACGGCGATGGCGACGACGATGATGGCGCCGGAGGCCATCGACGCCAGCGCGGGGGTGCCGATGAGGTAGATACCGGCGAGGGCGGCGATCACCGTCAGACCGGAGAACGTGACGGTGAGGCCCGAGGTGGCCATGGCCCCGGCGATGGCCTCTTGTTTGTTCTTCCCGGAGTTCAGCTCCTCGCGGTACCTCATGAGGATGAAAAGGGAATAGTCCACCGCGACGGCGAGGCCGATCATGGTGACCGTCGGCAGGGCGAACACCGAAATAGTGGTGATGTTGGACAGCGCGAGCACGATCGCGACGCTCAGCGCCACCGTGCACAGGCCCAAGAGCAAGGGCAGGGAGGCCGCGGCGAGGGAGCCGAACGCTGCGATCAGCACAATGAGGATGACCGGGATGTTCCACTTCTCGGCCTGTTTGATGTCCCCGGCGATCTGTTCGGTCATCGCGGCACCCAGCGCACCTTGGCCGATGACGTACAGAGACACTCGGCCGCCGGCGATGTGCCCGGGCTCACCCCCGTGCACACCTATCTTCTTGCGGAGGTCCTTGGCGATGTCGGTCGCACCGGTGTTGTCGAACCCGATGCGCAGGGTGACGACGAACGGGCGGTCCGGTTGCGGGGTCAGCTGCGCGGGAATGGGCTCGACGGAAACCTGAGGGATCTGGGCTGCCACCTGCTTGAGGTAATCGACGGCGGCCGTCATATCGGCGACGGTCGCATCGGGACGTGGCGCGGCGACCAGTGCCAGTGGAGACGCTCCGTGCTCACGGAATCCGGTCTCCATCGCGTCGTGCACCGTGAGCGACTGCGACCCGGCGACCTCGAAACCACCGCCGGTGAGTCTTTCGCCCCGGCCTGCCACCAGGCCCACCGCCGCGACAATGAGAATCAGCCAGACAGCGACCGTCAACCATCGATACCTGCGAAGGTAGTCGCTGGTGCGCATCATGACTGACTGCACGATGGTTCCTGTCGTTCGGTGTGACGCACGCAGTCTCCTGTGGCGTGGTCGTGATGCTACAGCAACGCGACCAACCGTGCCCCCTGTCTGCATATATCCCGGCAACCTGCAATGACACGGTTACTAACAGCCTGCCTTGGCGAAAAACGAGTGGTGGCTGGACGTGCCTTTCGCGCTCCCTGGCAACGTTGTGTTGGACGAAAAATAGGATCGTGAAATTCAGAATCTGGCCGACGATAAAGACTCGGTAACCTTCTGGTGACTACGCGCGTCCGTGTTTCGAAATGGCGCCGAATTTCGATACGTTGGCTGTAATCCCCCAAACAAGTAGGAGGAATGTCATGTCAGCCACAACCTCGCGGCGCACGGCCTACGGCTTGCTGAGCGCAGGTGTTCTCGCTGGCGGGCTCGCGATGAGCGCCTTGGCACCGATTGCCGCGGCCGAACCAGTCCCCCCGACTCCCGCCCCGGCCCCAGCGGCTCCCGCCGCGCCGGCACCCGCCCCAAACGCCGCCGCACCCGTTGCGGCGACGGTGACTCCGGCCACACCCACACCGGACGGATGCCAGGCCAGCAAGATGACCAAGACCGTCGGCAACGTGGTGCAGAACGCGGCGGGTTACCTGGAGCAGCATCCGGACGTCGATGCGGCCTTCACCGAGATCAAGGCGGCCCCGCAGGACCAGATCGCCGCCAAGACGCAGAGTTACCTGGTGTCGCGGCCCGACGTGGCCGGTTCACTCGGTGGCATCGCCGCACCGTTGAATGACCTGCGCACCAAGTGCGGTCTGCCGCTGGACCTGGCCCAGGTGGTCAACGGTGGCGGACTGAACCCCGCCGCGATGGGGGTAAACCCCGCGCTGCTGACCGCGCTCTCGCAGAACCCGGCCGCCCAGCAGGTGGCACAGAACCCGGCTGCGCAGGCTCTCGTGCAGAACCCGGCCGTGCAGTCCGCCATCCAGAACCAGGTACCGGCTGCCACCTTCCCGCAGGGACCCGGGCCCGCGCCCGGACCGGCGCCCGCGGTCACCGCTCCGGCTCCGGCTGGCCCGGTGGGTACGGGCCCCGCGCCCGGTCCGCGCGTCTAAGGACATATACACAACTCGAGTGCGAGTCTGGCGCGGATCTTCCAGGAGATTTCCGCGCGAGGCTCGCACTCGGCGTTTGAGGGGCTAGCGGGTCAGGGCTTCTGAGCCTGCCGCCGGGGCGATATCGTCATGACGGTTGAGGTACCGCACAGAAAGCAGTACTGCGGCATAACCGGCGAGGGGTACCAGCACGGCGGCGAGACCTTCCATGCAGCCAGCTTGCGCGGGCCCTGGGCGTTTACCCAAGCGCGTTGACGAGATCCTGACGGCAGCCCGCTGTTTCTTGACTAGCTATCGGTCGTATTGATCAGCCGCTTCGCGATGACCCGCCACCCCAGCAGGAACAAGGCGGTCACCACCGACGCGACGATGACGAAGCTGAACGCCACACCTTGATTACTCAACCTGCGCAGGATCATCCCGAACGCGACGGTGCAGACCCACACCACGACCCCGGTCCGGGTCACCGATGTCGGGCGCGACCATCCCCGGCTCAGCAGCCAGCCGACACCGGCCCCGGACAGAAACGGCCATGCCGTCTCCCACACGCCGACCAGCGTGATGCCCTCGGCATGGCTGCGGCGGCCGATGGTGCAGAAGACCACGACGCCGATGACATCCAGTACGAGTGAAAGCAGTACGGATGTCACCGGCGTCTGGGGTGACGAATTCTGTTGCACGCTCGGCATTCCCCGACCGTAGCCGGTGCCGCGCGGGCATCAGTTGGAGGGTGCCTCCGGGTGACCGGCCTCGATGTTGAAGGTCAGCGTGACCTTGTCGCCGACCAGTCCGGCTCCGCCGGTGACGCCGAAGTCGTTGCGGTTGACCTCGGTCTTGGCCTCGAAGCCCGCGACGCTGCCGCCCTGCGCACCGGGACCGACACCCTCTAGCGAGAGGTTCAGCGAGACCGGCTCGGTGACACCGTGCAGCGTCAGCTCGCCGTCGACGATGTAGTCGTTTCCGCCCGCCTCTGGATTGGCACGGACGGAGGTGGACCGGTAGGTGGCGGTGGGGTGGTTCTCGGTGTCGAAGAAGTCGGCCGACCGCAGGTGACCGTCGCGCTGGTCGTTGCGGGTGCTGACCGAGGTCACGTCGATGGTGGCCGATACCGAGGGTGTGCCGTCTTCGGCGACGGTGATTTCACCGTTGAAGTCGGTAAACGAGCCGCGAACCTTCGAGACACCCAGATGGCGTACGGAGAAGGTGATATCCGAGTGAACCGGGTCGATGGTCCAGGTTCCGGCGGCGAGAACGGGGGCGGTGGTGGTCATGAATGCTCCTCAAAGTTGGGGTGAGACATTCATGCCAACCGGACTATGGTCCGCTTTATTTCGGGGGATCGGAAGAATTTTTTGGCGGACCGTCAGACCGGGCGTTGGCCCCGGGTTCGGGCTCCTTGGCGGGGTTCGGGGTGGCGTCGGGGTCGATCTGGCTCTCGTTGCGGAAGAGGAAGAAGAAGATGACCCAGCCGATCGCCGAGATGAAGATCCAGCTCACGACGCGGTAGATGAGCATCGCGGAGATCGCGTCGGGCAGCGTCATCCCCGAGGACACCAGGCCGGGAACCAGAAGGGCCTCGACCACGAGCAGTCCACCCGGCATGAGCGGAAGCGAGCCGGCGGCACGGGCCGCGGCGTAAGCGACCATGACGCCGACCAGTGAGGGCCGACTGCCCACGGCGTAGGCCGCGAAGGCCAGGCAGGCCACATCGGCGATCCAGTTGAACAGGGACCAGCCGAAGGCCTCGCCGAGGGCGCGGCGAGTCAGCGTCACCGCCTCCATCTGTTTGAGGATCTCGCGCCAGCGCGCGACTCCCATCATCGGCGGCTTGCCGCGGAGGTCATTGACCCAGCGCAGGACCCGTACGCCGATGCCGTCGAGCATCTCCGGCCGGGATGCCACCGCCTGCGCCAGGACCAGGATGGCCAACAATCCGCCGATGCTGAAGATCAGCGAGAACGGGTTGGTCTTGGCGCCCAAGAGGAATGCTCCGCCGAGGCCCAAAATCGCCAACCCCACCGCCTGCAGTACGCCGGACATCACCAACTGCCAGGACGCGACTACCGGGGTGGCACCCCATAGCCGCTGCTGGCGATAGATGAAGGTGGCCGAAAGCACGGGGCCGCCGGGCAGAGTGGTGCTCAGCGCGTTCCCGGCGTAGTAGGCGGCCTCGGAGCGCCACTGGCGTATCTTCACGCCCGCTGAACGCAGCAGTGTCCGCTGGATCTGGGCGAAGCTGTGCAGGGAGGCCATGGCGGCCAGCACTGCCGCCAGCACCCACCAGGGGTTAGCGGCCTTCAGGCTCTGCCAGGCGGATGCCAGCTGGTCGGAGACGAATCCGATCTCCACCGCGAGCACGATCGCGAGCACGACGAGAATCGCCCACCGCAACCACCAGTACTTTCCCCGCTGCTTGATGACGGGTTGTGGCGCTGTGTCCGCCTCGGGGTCATCGGGGCAGGAGCCCGGGCCGCTGCACTCGGGCGGCATATCGCCGCCGGAGGTACGGTCAGGGTCATCGGGCACGGGCACCACAGTAACGGCGCGGACAGGCCACTTCTTTCAGGTTCCCGCAGGCCACGCCAGGTGTGTCGCCCTGGTGCGGCCCCGGAGCAGCACAGAGTCGCCGTGATCCCAGTGTTTTTGTTCATCGGGATCGGCGAAATACAGCGCGTTGGTGGACGCGAGCAGCCGACTGGGACGGTGTTTTGCCAGTTCGGTAAGTCGCGACGCCTCGTTCACCGGGTCGCCGATCACCGAATACTCGTAGCGTTCGGGTGCACCGACGTTCCCGGCGACGGCAAGCCCGGCCGATACCCCGATCGCGAATTCGAACGGATGCGGGAAATCCTCCGTGAGCCGGTCACGTAACTCGCGTGCGGCGGCCAGGCATGCCGTGGTGGCATCCGGGCGATGCAGCGGAGCGCCGAAGACGGACAGCGCCTCGTCTCCGACGAATTTGTTGACGAAGCCTCCGCGGCTGTCAACGACCTCCACCACGATGCGGAAGAAGTCGTTGAGAATCGTCAGCACTTCCTCGGGGGCGCGATCGGCGGCCATCGAGGTTGACCCGATCATGTCGACGAAGAACACTGCGACATAACGATTTTCGCCGCCTAGGTTGGTGCCCAGTTGCAGCGCCTGACTGGCCACGTCGGCGCCCACGTGTTTACCGAACAGCTCGCGCAGCTGCCGGCGTTCCTCGCCCACCTGCATCATCCGGTTGAACCCGGCCTGTAGAACACCCAGCTCGCTGCCGTCGTAGACATCGACACGCGCATCGAAGTTGCCCTGCGCGACATCGGTGATGGCGGAGCGCAGCTGGCGTACCGGGTCGGCCAGCTGTCCGGCGGTCAGCAGCGCGAGGCCATAGCTGGCGACCAGGGTGGTCGAGACAATGAGAAGGACGGTGAGCGCAAGGCCGCGAGTCGAGGTCAAATCATCGGGCTTCCAGAGGGCCATGCCGCATAGAGCGATGATCCCGATCGCCGGCGCCAGGGTGCCGATCCACCAGCTGAGCCGGACTCGCACGAACACCGAGGGTGCGAAGCGGCCGTGAAACTCGCTGGCGCTCAAAGCCTTTGCTGCGATTGGTCGCAGGATGCGTTCGCCGAGCAGATAAGTCAGGCCAAAGCTGCCCGTCGCGGATTGCAGACAGCCGATGATGGTGGCCAGGGTCCATTTGGAGTCGTGGGCGGCGCCGATGGCGATGAAGACGGCCGCACCGATGGCCCACCCGCCGAGATGGACCAGCGATTGCTGCAGGGGCGCGGTCAATGCGGTGCGCAGCTCCAGGGCCGTCGGTGGCCCGCCCCGGCAATACCAGCGGGCGAGGCGATGCTCCATGTGCAGGGCCCAGCCGACGCTCGTCACCACCATGAGGCCGAACAGCGCCCAGAACAAGGGCGGGCCGTTCTCGAAGACCCAGTCGTGGGGTGGCTGTTTGAAGGGCATCCAGTGGCGCAGGAAGTAGAACAACAGCAGCAGAGTCGCGGAGTTGATGCCGACCATCGAGGCCACGAACACGGTCCACCGGGGGCCCAGCACATGCATGGCCCGAAACCATTCGCGCAGCCGTTCCATCACCTAGGTATTCCGATCGGTCTACTTCACTTGTACGCTTCTTTGTCCGCTATGACGAAGCATGCCAGTTCATGCAGGTATTACGGATGCGTATGTGGCGGCTGCGGTCGTGCCACGGAACCTACTGCGCGGTAGGGTTCGGTCCATGACCCAGCGCAGCATGCCGGTCCTCGAAGGAGTGGACCACCAGTACGTACAGGCAGGGGACGTGAAGATTCACGTCGCCGTTGCCGGACCGCAGGATGGACGCCCCGTGGTGCTCTTGCACGGCTGGCCCGAGAACTGGTGGATGTGGCACAAGGTCATTCCCGCCCTGGCTGCTGCCGGATACCGGGTGCACGCCATGGATCTGCGCGGGGCGGGCTGGAGCGAGGTCACTGCGACGGGCTATGAGAAGGAGCAGTTTGCCTCCGATGTACTGGCCGCGGCCGACGCGCTGGGGCTCGAGTCCTTCGACCTGGTCGGACACGACTGGGGCGGCTGGACCGCGCAGCTGGTGGCCCTGAAGGCGCCCTCGCGGATCCGGCGGCTGGCCATCCTCAACATCCCGCCGGTATGGCAGGAGCCGGGCCGCGTTGCCCGGCACGCCCACAAGCTGGCCTATCAGCTGGTGGTGGGAGCCCCGGTAGTCGGGCCCCTCTCACACCTGTCGCCGACCCTGTGGTGGTTCATCCGCCGCAGTGGAATGCCCAAGGACTCGGTGGACTTCTTCCGTGGCTGTTTCCGTGATCGCGATCGCCGGGTGGCGGGATCCAAGATCTACCGATCCATGGTCGGCAAGGAATTCGCCAAACTCGCGCGTGGCCCCTATGACGAGCAGAAACTCGCCATGCCGGTGCGGGTGCTGTTCGGGCTCGACGATGTGGCGGTGCATCCGTCGCTGCTCGATGGCTTCACCGACCACGCCGACGACTTGAACATCACGGAGGTGCCTAACTGCGGTCACTTCATCGTCGACGAGCAGCCAGAGCTTGTCGTGAAGTGGCTGACCGAGGTGCTGGCCGAGCCCGCGCCGAAGGGATAGTTGCTGGGTTAGGCTCGCCGCATGACGCATGCTGACGCTGCCGAATCGGTTCATCCGTATGTGCGCAAGGGGGCGGCGTGGGCTTGGCGCCTGCTGGTGCTGCTTGCCTTCGGGCTTACCTTTCTGTGGTTGTTCTGGCACCTCAAGACGATCACCATCCCGCTGTTGCTCGCCTTGATGGGCTCTGCCCTGTTGGTTCCAACAGTCAATTACCTGCAGCGGCATAAGGTTCCGCGCTCGCTGGCGGTCGTCGTGGTTCTGCTGACCGGTACCGCCGCGGTCGGCGGGATCCTGACCTTCGTGGTGGACCAGTTCATCAAGGGCCTGCCAGACCTGTCGGCGCAGCTGACCAACAGCATTGAGTCGCTCAAAAACTGGGCGATTCACAGCCGGTTCCACATCAGCGAGGAGCAGATCAGCAAGGCGGGGGACGCGCTGGTCAATACCATCAAGGACAACCAGGGCCGGGTCACCAGCGGGGCGCTGGCCACGGCCACCACGGTCACCGAGATCATCACCGGCGCCGTGCTGACGTTGTTCACCATCATCTTCTTCCTCTACGGCGGAAAGGAGATCTGGGAGTTCGTTACCCGGATCTTCCCGACGGCGGTGCGGCCACGTGTGCGCCGCGCCGGTGCGCTGGGCTTCGGTTCGCTGATCGGCTACGTGCGTGCCACCGTGGCGGTGGCACTGGTCGACGCCATCGGCATCGGGGTGGGCCTCGCGGCTTTCAGTGTGCCGCTGGCGCTTCCCCTGGCCTCGCTGGTGTTCCTGGGAGCGTTTATCCCGATCATCGGTGCGGCGATCTCCGGATTTGTGGCGGTTTTCATCGCCCTGATTACCAAGGGCGCCTTCACCGCCGCCATGATCCTGGTCATCGTCATTGTGGTGATGCAGGTGGAAGGCCATGTGCTGCAACCGCTCATCATGGGCCATGCGGTGCAGATCCACGCGTTGGCCGTGGTGCTGTCCATCGCCGCCGGCGGCGTGCTGGGTGGAATCATCGGCGCACTGTTGGCGGTGCCGACGGTCGCGGTGCTCAATACCGCCATCCGTGCCCTCATCGAGCCCGAGGATTCCGACGATCCGTATCTGGTTGAGGGAGAAGAGGAAGCCGAGATCTTCGACCCGGAGATGGTGCCGGCCAATGGCCCCCCGGCGGTCGGTGCCGGTCCGGGCAACGGAGTACCGGAATTGGGCCCGGCCCCACCCAAGGACTGATGAATTCACATGGCATCCGGAAACGGAACCGTCCCGCGCTGGGTGAGCGGTAACGATCCGACGGCATCGTTGTGGCGTGCCGCGCAGGTGTTCCGCTTGGCGAGTTTTGGGTATGCGCTGTTGGCCTCACAGCTGGCGTCCTACACCCACTACGAGCGACAAACGCTGAGCTGGGCGCTGTATGCCGGCATGGCGATATGGACCGGGTTTGCAGCGGTCGCTCTGTCGCGCAACTGGTTCCGCCGCTGGCAGATAGTGCTCTGCGATCAGGTGATCGTGATCGCGCTGATGCTCGCCGGGCGACTGGTCGTTGATGTGCAGTGGTACAGCGGGCATCAGACCCTGCCGACCACGCTGTGGGTGGCCAACGCCGTGGTCTCCATGGGTCTGTTGCGCGGACAGCTCGCCGGTGTCATATCCGGTTTCGTCCTCGCCGCGATCAGCATCGCGGCGCGCGGGTTACCCGTCAGCGCGCTATGGCTCGACGCCACGATGCCGGCGTTGGTGGTGGTGGGGCTCGCGATTGGGGCCGCATCAACCACCGCGAAGCGCACCTTCCATGAACTGCGGCGGGCGGAACGTGCGGCCGCGGCGGCGATCGAACGTGAACGGCTCGCGCGTCAAGTGCACGACGGGGTGCTTCAGGTGTTGTCGTATGTGAAGCGGCGGGGCACCGAGATCGGTGGTCCGACCGCAGAGCTGGCCGCCATCGCCGGTGAACAGGAAGTGGCGCTCCGGGAGCTGATTTCGGGTGCGACCCCGACGATGCTCGCCGATGACGAATTGGTTGATCTGCGCCCGCTCCTGCGCACTCAGGCCAGTACCACGGTCTCGGTGTCCGCGCCGGGCTCGCCGGTGCTCATCGGCCAGCACATGGCCAGCGAGCTGGCTGCTGTGGTACGCAGCGCACTGTCCAACGTGGCACTGCACGCCGGGCAGGAGGCGCACGCGTACGTGCTCATCGAAGATCTGGAGGACTCGGTGGTCGTGACCGTCCGCGATGACGGCAGTGGCATCGCGGACGGCAGGCTGGATCAGGCAGAGCGTGAGGGGCGGATGGGGGTGTCCCGGTCGATTCTGGGCCGGGTGGCTGATCTCGGCGGGGCCGTCCTGCTGGAGACGGCGCCGGGCGCGGGCACTGAATGGGAGATCACGGTGCCCAAGTCTCAGGAGGTGGGGGTATGACCGATTATCCGGAAAGCACTGACGACGAACAGATTTCGGTGATGGTGGTCGATGACCATCCCATGTGGCGCGATGGGGTTTCCCGTGACCTACAGGCGGCGGGACTGCGGGTGGTCGCCACTGCCGACGGGGTCGCCTCGTCCGGCCGGATCGCCGCGACGGTGAAACCCGATGTAGTGCTGATGGATATGCAGCTGACCGACGGCGACGGTGCACAGGCCACCGCTGCGGTGCTGGCGGTGTCCCCGGGTAGCCATATCTTGGTGTTGTCGGCCTCCGCCGAACGCGAGGATGTACTGGAAGCGGTGAAAGCCGGCGCCACGGGTTACCTGGTCAAGAGTGCGTCCGCCACCGAGCTCATCGACGCGGTGAAGGCGACAGCCAAGGGCCAGGCTGTGTTCACGCCCGGTCTGGCAGGTCTGGTGCTCGGGGAGTTTCGGCGTATGTCGAGTGCGCCGACGACGGAGACCGACGACACGCCGCGGCTCTCCGAACGGGAAACCGAGGTACTGCGGCTGGTGGCAAAGGGATTGAGCGCCAAGCAGATCGCCACACGGCTGTCGCTGAGCCATCGCACTGTCGAGAATCATGTGCAGTCCACGCTGCGCAAGCTCCAGCTGGGCAACCGAGTGGAGCTGACGCGGTACGCCATCGAACACGGATTGGACGAATAGGGGGCTCCGGCTTTCTGTCCCCTCATCGGAAGCGCCGGTGACGCACCCTTCCAGCAAATATTGATAGATCGACGATGACGGTCGGCGCAGCTCCCGGAACCGCGTTTGTGACTCACAACGCGATGGCCCACGCTGCGCACCTCTAGCGACCAGCCACGGGTGATCTGCTCATCGACCGAGTCTGTGAGCGGGCGCTCAGATTGTCATGCCATGCGAAAAATGCTTTTCGACAATGTAATTCGAACGGCTATGCGCAGGCTTTCGGAACACGCTCGGCTAACCGGGACGCCCGAATTGTGACCCACAGCACAGTATACCGATCGGTGTGATTTAGGATATGACCAACTGTTAAATTAACGCTTCATCATCTAGCGTCAACGCACATTGGCGCCGCAGCCCTTGGCGCCCAGCGAATACCGGGTCAACGAGGAGTCTGGAATGCGTGGTGCGACGATTCGTGCGTCTGGTCCCACTGGACGAGGGGTGGCGCCGCGCCAGTGTCGGCCGTGAGTGCACCGGAAGCCGGAGTGGCCACTGGAGACGGCGTCGCGGCAATCGAGGATTGGGCTACCGGGTACGTCAGGCGTCACCCGCTGGAATCCTTGAGCACTGTCGGTGAGCAGTTCATGGTGGGCGTGCGCACCATTCAGTGGTTCTTCATCGACCTGTTCAGCGGGCAGTTCCAGTGGCAGGAGTTTGTTCGGCAGGGTGCCTTCCAAGCCGCGACGGCCGTAACTCCGGTCATCCTGGTGACCCTGCCGATTGGTGTCACGCTGTCGATCCAGTTCGCGCTGCTTGCAGGTCAAGTGGGTGCGACTTCCTTGGCGGGTGCCGCTAGCGGCATCGCGATCATCCGGCAGGCCGCCTCCTTGGTGGCCGCGGTGCTGATGGCCTCGGCCGTGGGTTCGGCCATTACCGCCGACTTGGGCTCGCGCACCATGCGTGAGGAGACCGACGCCATGGAGGTCATGGGTGTCTCGGTGATCCGGCGTCTGGTGGTGCCCCGGTTCGCGGCCGCCATCATGATCGCCGTCGCGCTCACGGGAATCGTCTGCTTCGTCGGGTTTCTGGGCGCCTACCTGTTCAATGTCTATTGGCAGAACGGTGCACCGGGCAGCTTCGTGTCGACGTTCGCTTCCTTCGCCACACCTGGCGACATGATCCTGGCCGTACTCAAGGCGATCATCTACGGCGCCATCGTGGCGGTGGTGGCCTGCCAGAAGGGTCTGTCCACCAAGGGCGGCCCGATCGGTGTTGCCAACTCCGTCAACGCGGCGGTCGTGGAATCGATCTTGCTGTTGATGATCGTGAATGTCGCCATCAGCCAGCTGTACATCATGCTCTTTCCGCGGACGGGGTTATGACATGACGGTATCCAGCTACTTATCGCCACGGCTCCGTCCGTTTGTCCTTATTTACAATAAGATTCGCCTGCCTATGGCCCGATTCGGTCATACGGTCGCGTTCTTCTTCAGGGCTGTGGCCGGAGTTCCGGTGGTGCTACGGCAGTATCGCAAGGAATTCTTGCGGCACCTGTCCGATATTGCCTGGGGCAATGGCTCATTGGTAGTGGGCGGTGGCACGGCCGGAGTGGCGCTGGTTCTCGGGATCACTGCCGGCGCACTGGTGGCCATCGAGTCGTACAACTTCCTGGACTTGCTGGGACTGGGGCCGGCCACCGGCATCATTAGCTCGCTGGCCAGCACGCGAGAGTTGGCACCGATCATGGCGTCGTTGGCGTTCGCGATGCAAGCGGGTTGCCGGTTCACCGCACAGCTCGGCTCGATGCGGATCGCGGAGGAGATCGACGCGATGGATTCGGTTGCCATTAGGCCGATTCCGTTCCTGGTGACCACGCGCCTCATGGCATCGATCATCGCGGTGATCCCGCTGTATGTCGCGTGTCTGGCGGTCAGCTACCTGTCCTGCCAGGTGATGGTGCAGATTCTCAGCGGGAGCTCGGTGGGCTCGTACCTGCACTACTTCGGTATCGGCGTCAGCGGTATCGACGTCGTGTACTCCGTCATCAAGACGGTCGTCTTCGTCTGGTTGGCCTCAACCATCCAGTGTTACTACGGCTTCTATGCAAGCGGCGGTCCTGAGGGTGTAGGGATCGCTGCCGGGCACGCGATGCGTGCGGCCATCACGATCGTGATCGTCGTCAACATGCTGCTCACCATGGCGCTGTGGAGTGTCGACGCCGGCGCGAGGTTGGGTGGCTAGATGCCGAACTCCTTCGAAGTAGACGGCCGGGGGCCATCCGATAGGCAGCTGCTCACCATGGCCGGTGTGATGCTCGCCGCAATCGTGATACTCACCGCGGCCATGCTGCTCAAGTCCGCAGGCCGCCTTGACGACTACATGCGCGTGGTCGCCGACCTGACAAATGTCGGAGACGGGTTACCGCAGAAGTCGGACGTTAAGTACCACGGCGTACTGGTCGGCGAGGTCGATGATGTCACCCCGGCCACCGGTAACAAGCCGAACTTCGTACATATCAACCTTAAACCGCAGTACGCCAGGGCAATCCCGGCGACCGCGACAGCCCGTGTGGTGCCGGGCAATGTGTTCGCGGTGTCTTCGGTGCAGCTTGTTGACCGCGGGCCCGGTGCGCCCATCCGCGCCGGCGCCCATATCGCCGAAGACCAAGAGTTGCCCACGGTGTTGTTTCAGACCACCGTGAGCAAGTTGCGTGATGTCCTCAATGCCACTGGTCGTGGTCGCGAGGACAATTCCGTGGGAATCCTCGCGGCGGTGGCCGCGGCTACCGACAGCCGCCGCGTCAAACTGCTGGCCGGGGGCGCTCAACTCAACCGGCTCATTGCTCAATTGAACGAGGTCGTGGCCACGGACCCAGGCCCCTCGACGATCTCGGCGCTTCTCAATGCCACCGAGGGTCTCAAGCAGACGGCGCCCGATTTGTTGGACTCGCTACATCAGGCAGTGCGGCCGATGCAGACTCTCGCCGAAAATCGTGAGCAGCTTACGAGTCTGGTCCACGCGGGGCTGACCACGGTGGGAACCACCAAGCAAGCCTTCGATAACCACACCGACCAGCTGATCGGCATCACCACCGGCCTTACCCCTCCGATCGGCGTCTTCGCCACGAATGCCGACAAGTTTGTCCCGATCTTCCGGAATATGAACAAGCTGTCCCGCAACTGGTTTGAGCAGATGTGGGTCGCGGAACGAGACATTCCACATATGCCGATCTCGGTGACGCTGGCTCCGAGCTATACCTACACGCGGGTGGACTGCCCGCGGTACGGCGAGCTGAAGGGGCCGAGCTGTTTCACCGCTCCAGAACAGGTGGTGCGCCCGGATCTGCCCGAGACGCTTCTTCCGCAGAATTACAAGGTGCCGCCGGATCTGCAGCCGCCGCGCGGAACAGTGGTGGGCCCCAACGGAAATCTGGTGGCGGTGGGTCCGCCGTACGTGGTGCCGCCGGGCGGTCCGAACCTGACGGACCCGAACCCGCCGCTGCCGTCCTGGCATCCCCTTCCGGAGCCGCGCGTTCCGGGCACCCTGGATCCCGATGACCTGGAGCCGCCTCCGCCACCCCAGGCGCCACCGATTCCGCCCGCGCCGGTAGCTCCCGGTGCACACGACAGTGGAGGCGTGCCCATCGTGCCCGCGTCGTTCGGTGGGAATGTCGGTCCTGTTGGTAGCCAGTATGAACGGGATCAGCTCGGCGTGATTACCGGAGGTCTGCAAACTCCCGCCACACAACTGCTGCTCGGCCCCCTGGCCCGCGGGACCGCGGTGTCGTTCGTGAAGGAAGGACCCCAATGAAATTTCGTGGTCCGCTGATCGGGCTTGTGGTCTTCATGACCGTGGCGCTGACACTCAGCTGGTTGGTGTACGCCACGCTGCGACGCGACGTATCAGGCAGCACCACAGCGTATTCGGCGGTATTCACCGATGTGTACGGACTGCGCGACGGTGATGACGTGCGCATGGCAGGGGTTCGGGTGGGCCGTGTGCAGAAGATCGAGCTGGTCAACAACGACCAGGCCAAGGTCGACTTCGTGGTCCAGAACGACCAGAAGTTGTACGGGAACACGGTTGCCTCGGTGACCTACCAGAACATCGTGGGACAGCGTTATCTCGGTCTGGCGCTGGGCAAATCGGGCGACACCAATGTGCTGCCGGGCGGGTCGACTATCCCGGTGGAGCGGACGGACCCATCCTTTGATGTGACCACGCTGCTCAACGGCTACGAGCCGCTGTTCAGCACGCTGTCGCCCGAGCAGGCCGATAACCTGACCAAGGGTGTCATTCAGTCACTGCAGGGCGATAACGCCTCGATTGTCACACTGATCAGTCAAACATCAACTCTGACAAAGACATTTGCAGGCCGTGACCAGGCGTTGGGTAATGCCATCACTAGCCTGAACACCGTCACCGGCAACCTCGCGCAGCAGAACGACAGCCTCGACAAGATGCTCACCCAGACACGGCAGACGGTGTCGGATCTGGATCGCAAGCGGCCGGAGTTGGTGTCCTCGGTGGGCTCGATGGCGCAGTCCATGAGGCGCCTGTCAAAGATCACCGATGAGGTCTACCCCTCGCTCGACGAGCTCATCACCCGTCAGCCGGGTTTCGGTAAGCACGTGGTGAGTATTGAGCCGCAGTACGCGTTCTTGGGGGCCAACCTGCCGATCACTCTGAAAGGGTTGTCTCGCTTCTATTCCGAGGGAGCGTTTATCAACGTCTACATGTGCGATCTGAACCTCACCGGCTTCTTCCCTGGTCTCAACGACGTGATACCGATCATCGTCAACGCCGCCACGCCTGGAAACGTCGCCCAGCACACCCCACGATGCCGGAGCATGGCCAATGGCTGAGCAATCCAGATGGCAGAGGATCAAGAGTCGGCCGGTCGAGACTTACAACAAGACCTGGCTAGGGTTCATCGCTATCACGGCAATCGGTGCGCTGGTAGGTGGCTTGCTGCTGGTCAAGGCCATGGGCTTGGGCTATACCACCTACACGGCGGAATTCGCCCAGGCTGCCTCGTTGCGTGCGGGTCAGCCGATCACGGTGGCGGGTATACCCGTCGGGAACATCACGGGTATGAAGCTGGTCGGAGACCATGTCGAGGCCGGGCTCAGTGTCCGAGACGACATCACATTGGGCAAGGACACCAAAGCCTCGATCCGGGTCACCACCATCCTGGGTTCCCGATACCTGGATCTGCAGCCCAAGGGCACAGGAGCCTTGCCCGGCAAGACAATTGACCTAGCTCATACGGAAGTCCCCTACGATCTGCAGGCCGCGCTGGCTGGGGCGACGAACACCTTTGACCAAGTCGATTTCGACAAGGTTGCCCAGTCACTTGGCATCCTCGGCAAGCAGCTGCAGGGCCTGCCGAATGTGGTGCCAGAGGCCATGGAGAACATCCAGTCGCTGTCCTCGGTGATCGCCGAGCGGCGCGATCAGTTGGGGACTCTGCTCAGGAGCACCGAAAAGGTGACCAACACCCTGCGCCGCCAGCAGTCCGGTGTCGGCGCGCTGATCAACCAGGGGCAAGACTTGCTTGGTGAACTCGTGGCCCGCCGCGCCACCTTCCACGCGATGCTGCAGTCGTTTACCAACCTTGTCGAGCAGCTCAGCAAGATCCTGATCAAGGACCGCCCGCAGCTCGACGACATGCTCAAGACGGCGCATGGGCTTTCCGACATGCTGGGTAAGCACGACGATCTGCTGCGCAGCCTCTACCCGATAGCGCCGGTCTTGATCCGCGGTATCGCCAACTCGACGGGCACCGGCAACGCCATCGACATCAACCTATCGAATGGCCTGCTGGTGGATTCGTGGATGTGTGCGATCAGCGGGCGCGCGAAGCAATTCGGAATGATCCCGTATTTCAAGGACTGCAAATGACGACAATGGGTTCCGGGCGGAAACGGCTGATCGCGGTGGGAGGCACAGTAGTTGTGTTGGCCGCGGCCGTCATCGGCGCGGGCACGTATTTCGTGAAGTCGCAACTGGACCACATCACGCTGACCGCGCAGTTCGACAATGCCTCGGGGCTGTATGAGTCCAATGTTGTTGCTGTGCTCGGCATGCCGGTGGGAAAGATTACGAAGATCACGCCGCAATCGGGTTACGTCGAGGTGCAGTTCACGGTCGACAAAGAGGTGACCGTGCCTGCCGATGTCCAGGCGGTCACGCTGTCCACCTCGATCCTGACCGACCGTCAAGTTGAGCTGTCTCCGCCCTATCGCGGCGGGCCGGCTCTCAAGGATGGCGACACTATCGGATTGGACCACACCAAAACCCCGGTGGAGTTCGACAGGGTGCTGGGAATGCTGGACCGGCTTTCGTTGTCCCTCAAGGGAGATGGCAAAGGCCAGGGACCGGTGGCCGACATCGTCAACTCGGCTGCCGGGATCGCTGATGGCAACGGTGAGAAGATCAAGGCCGGGCTCGGGGAGTTATCCAAGGCGCTGCGCTTGAGTTCCGAAGGTGGGGTGGCCACGCGCGAGCAGGTGACCACCATCATCAAGAACGTCAGCTCGCTGTTCGACGCTGCGGCAGCCAACGACGGCAAGTTACGTGAATTCGCTTCTACTGTGCGCCAACTGAGCCAAATCCTCGATGATGAGGCGCTGGGAACCGGATCCACTGGGCACAAGTTCAACGATCTGGTCAAGCAAGCTGGAGACATTGTCGAGGCCAACCGCGACAGCCTCAAAGAAACCATCCTCAACTCCAATACCGCGCTCAAGGCGGTGGTGGACAACCAGCGTGAGATCTCCGAATGGATCGACGTCCAACCGTTGGCATGGGACAACATGTACAACGTCGTGGACCAGGACAACAAGCGGTTACGTATCCGATTCATGACCGACCGGCTGCTATTCGAAAGCCAGATGGACAAGGAAATCTGCAACATGATGGGCCTGCGTCAATTAGGCTGCGGCACAGGAACTCTGCAGGACTACGGCCCCGATTTCGGTTTGACCTACATTCTGGACGGACTCGCGGCGATGGGGCAGAAGTGATGGCGGCGCGCAAGGTACTGGCGGCCTCGGCGGTCGCGGCCGTCGCTGTGCTGAGCGGGTGTTCCACCAATGGTTTGGGTGACCTGCCGCTGCCCGCGCCGGGTATCGGCAGTGGTGGATACCGTCTCACGGCTCTGTTCGCCAACGTCCTCAACCTGCCGGACAGTGCGAAGGTAAAACTTGCCGGCGCCGACGTGGGGCAGGTCGACGAGATGCACGTGAATAACTACACGGCGATCACCACGCTGCGCATCCTGGATGGTGTCCGGCTGCCCAAGGGCAGCACCGCCGAATTGCGTTCCGCCACACCACTCGGTGATGTTTTTGTTTCGATCCGTCCACCCGCAGGGGCTATTTCGGATGGTCCGCTCCTGAAAGACGGTGACACCATCGGTCTGGATTCGACGACCGCCGCCGCCACGGTGGAATCGGTGCTCAGCTCGGCCGCGCTGGCCTCCAACGGGGGGGCGGTGCGCAACCTGACCAACATCGTCAATGGTTTCGGAAAGGCAACCGGCGATCAGGGCCAGGCATTCGGCGATCTCATCAACGACTCCAACCAGCTACTGGGAAAGCTGAATTCACGCTCGGCAGAGATTTCTGAGGCTCTCACCCAGACCTCGCAACTGGCCGACCGGATCGACGCCAAGAACCGGGTTATTACCGATATCGTGACGGCGGCGGGGCCGGCGACCGAGACGCTGGCTGCCAACACCGCGCAGCTGTCCGAGCTCCTCGTCATGGCGGGTGACACCACCAAACAGCTGCAGAAGTTCCCGTCGATTGCCGGTACAGACACCAGTGGCCGCAGCGTCATCAAGGACGCCAATACCGTCGCGAAGGCATGGAACGACGTGGCGCTGGATCCCGATACCAGCCTCGCCGCCTTCAACAGGATCATGCCCACCGCAATCAAAGCGACTGCCGGAAACTCGCTTTCGCTCACCGCGGGACTTGATCAGTTGGTTCTTGGCACGATGCCGGATGCGGGTTCTCACGCCGACATAGGGACACACGGTCCCAAGCGGTACAGCTGGGCGCAGCTGGTGGGGTCCGTCAAGTACACACTGTGGCGCCTGCAGGAACGCGTCGTCGGCAAGGGTGCGTACGGGCAAGACGTTCCGGTGCGCCCCAGCCCTACCGAACCGGGTGTCATCGAGACCGTTCCGCCTGCTCCGGGGGCCGGGCGATGATCAACGCACTCGCAAATGCTCTGGTCGGCGCTGTGCGTGCGGGCCATCGCCAGAAAGCGGTGTTATCGGGGGTAGCCCTGGCGCTGACCATGGTCGTGGCGGTGGTCTATCTGTTCGTAGGCGCGTTGCGGGTCAACCCGTTCGCATCCACGTATCGGGTGATGGTGCAGCTACCGGAGTCGGGTGGGTTGTTGCCGAATCAGGATGTGGCGCTGCGCGGCGTAAAGATCGGGACGGTGCGGTCGCTCGAGATCACCCAACAGGGTGTGAATGCGACTGCGGAGATCCAATCCAAGTACAGGATCCCGACCGCGGCGAACGTCCGCGTGACGGGTTTGTCGCCGGCCGGCGAGCAGTACCTCAACTTCGAGGGTGGGCCCGGTCAGCAGGGCCCGTTCCTGCAGGACGGGAGCGTGATCTCCGAGGGCGCTACGGTGCCCGTGACGCTGGCCACCCTCCTGGCGGACGCCGACGGTCTGCTGGCGCAGGTGGATCCCAAAAAGCTTGAGCTCATCAAGAAGGAACTGAGCCTGAGCAAGGAAGGGCCGCGCAAGCTCACCGAGATCATCGACGGCGGCACCTTCTTGCTCAGTACCCTGGACTCGGTGCTGCCGGAGACCACCAGCCTCCTCAAGACCAGCCGGGTGGTGCTGACGCTGGCGGCCGACAAGAACGCCGGCATCAAAGCCACCGCCGATGCTCTGGGCCGCACCCTGCGCGGCGTGGACAAGATGCAAAACGGCTACCGCACCCTGGTCGGCCAAACCCCCAAAACTCTGGGCGCCGTGGACGGACTCTTCGCCGACAATTCCGACACCATGGTCGCCCTCCTGGCCAACCTGGCGTCGACAGCGCAGATGTTGTACGTGCGCACCCCGGCCATCAACGCGTTCTTCCCCAATTACCGGGGTTCGGTGTTCGGTGGGATCGCCGACACCATGCGCGACGGCGGCGTGTGGGCCACGGCCGACCTGTACCCGCGGTACGCCTGTGACTACGGGACTCCCCGAGTGCCGCCTTCGTCGGCCGATTTCCCGGAACCGCCTATCTATACGTACTGCACCGACGACGATCCGGCCGTTCTGATCCGCGGCGCCAAGAACGCTCCCCGCCCCGCGGGCGACGACACCGCAGGCCCGCCCTCGGGTGCCGACCTCGGGAAGACGACGGACCCCACTCCCAAGGGAAGATTCACCATCCCGACACCCCAAGGCGGGCCGACGCTACCCATCGAGCCCCCGCGCTGATCCGTACATGCGGTTGGAGTGATACATGGATGACGAAAACGCAACCGCACCGAGAAAGCGTCTGCCCCGGGGGCAGGGTTGGCAACTGCGGCAGCAGATCATCGATACCGCGATGGATCTCATCGGTAGGTCCGGCGAGGCACGCCCTCCGTCGGCTCGTGAATTGACACGCGCGCTGGGCATCACGGCACCGTCCTTCTATCGGCACTTTTCGAGTACCGATGAGTTGGCGGACGCATTGTGCTCAAGGTATTTCGAGCAGCTCGGTGAGGCACTGCAGCGCGCAACGTCCAACATTTCCACGGCGCTCGAACGCCTGCACACACTCGGTCTGGCGTATGTGCGCTTCGCCGCACAGAACCCGTTGATGTACCGATTCGCGACCGCGAGACCGCCACGGCGTGGTGGCGAATCTGACGAGATACTCCACAGCTCAGCCTTCCTGCATCTGCGGGGCGTCGTTCAAGAACTTGTCGACGAGGAGCTGTTCCCGCCGGGCAACACCCTCGAACCGGCGTTGCAACTGTGGGCCACCACGCATGGGGTCGCCTCGCTACTCGTCACGAGGCCGCAACTGCCGTGGGGCGAGCAGGAATCCTTTGCCTCCCGAACCCTGTATGCCGCGTATCTGGGACATGTCGCGGCGGAGGCTCCAGACGATGCGGGCGGTGGTGTGAGTAGGCCTACCTAATGCCGTGAGAAACCCCTATGCGCGGCGGTAGGTTTACGTGTTCACCTCGGATCTGGAAGGCGCCACGCTGAGGGGCATGACAGATCCACAGTTGCAGCAGATGACCGCGACGCTGGACGAACTCGACGGGCGAGAGCGCGCGCTGCGCGGCGAGATCGATGCACTGCGGGGCCGGATGGTCGAATGGACACAGGCTGAATACCTTAAAGCGCAACAGTATTGGGATGACTACCGGCGTGCTCAGGGTGCCTCGCCGGCTGCCCCGGTACCCGCGGCGCACCTTCCCGTGGCAGCTCCTATACCGCGCGTTCAAGTTCCGGCACCGACCACGCCCCTGCCACACGAGCCGTTCTGGACGCGTGACGGATTCGCCAGCAAGGCGATGGCCTTCGCGGGCGCGGTGGTGACTCTCGCCGGCGTGGTCATGCTCCTGGTGCTGGCCGCCAAGAGTGGGTACTTCGGTCCGATCCCTCGCATGGCGTCCGGTGCCGTCCTCGCCGCAGGTCTGGTTGGTCTGGGTGTCGGGGTGCAATCCAGGCCCGGCGGACGAGTCGGTGGTATTGCCACTGCGGCAACAGGATTCGCGGCCGCCTTCTTCGACGTGCTGGCGCTCACAGTGATCTACGACAAGATTCCGGTGGTGGTGGGATTGGTCCTCGGGCTGGCCATCGCCGGCGCCGGCCTGGTGCTGGCGCGGCGGTGGAATTCCCAGCCTTTCGCGGCGGGTGTGGTCGGTGCGATCACGCTGCTGGCCCCGTTCCTCACCGGCGGGTTTACCGTCGAACTGGCGGCCTTCGCCCTGGTGCTGTTGATCGCGAGCCTGCCCGCGCAGGTCGGCCGGAATTGGCCTGTGCTGCACGCATTCCGGACCGTGGGCGTCAGCCTCACAGTGCTGGCGGCGATTCGTGCCACGGCGGGCGGGGGACAGCCGTACGCCTTGCTCATCATGGCGGTGCTGACGCTGCTGATTACCCTGGCGGGGTCACTATGGCTGCTGACCGGCGACGACGGCGACGGCGATCTCACCTCGTCGGTGATGATTGCCACGGCGTGCATGCCGGGTCTCTACAGCGCCCTGTTCTTCTCCGTCTGGCCGTTGGGTGTACTGGTACCCGTCGGGATCGCCGCAGTGATGGGGTTGGTGCTGCTGCTGGTGGGCGGTCTTCCGCCGCACGCGCGCATCACCATGGCCGCGGTGGCTGGGCTGGCGCTGCTGCACGCGTCGGTCGAGGGCAGCCGGGACGCCCTCCTCGTAGTGGTGCTGCTGGCACTTGCGCTGTCCTTCTCTTCCATTGGATATCAACTGAAGGAACGTATTTCGCTGGTGCTCGGGCAGGTGTTCGGCGCACTGGGGGGTATGGCATACGTCGCCTATGTGCCCCCGAAGCTACTGACCAACTCGGCAAGCGCCGTGCACGCGGCCGGTCCGCTGCTGATCACGGCGAGCGTACTGAGCGCCGCCACTGTCGGCATGGTGATGGCGGCCATGCACCGGGTTGGCTGGGCGAGCCCGCAGTCCGCTCCCGTGCGTGGTGTGCTGGGCGGGGTGTCGATGCTCTACTCGGGGACTGCGGCGATTGTGCTCTCCGGTACCGCGCTGCTCGGTGATAACGACGGATTCCTGCTGGGCCATGGCCTGGCAACGGTGTCCTGGATGGCGGTCTCCGTGGCGCTGCTGCTTGCCGGTCTACGGCGTTACCGGAACCAGAGCTGGGTCACCAGAACAGGATTCGTGCTCGCGGCGATGGCCGTTGCGAAACTCTTCCTGTTCGACCTGGCCACGCTCGACGGCATCGCCCGGATCGCCGCGTTCATCGTCACGGGTCTGCTGCTTCTCGGCGGTGGCACGCTGTATGCCCGTGAATATGCAACGCGTGGCGAGAACTAGCCGTGTTCAGTCGGCCGTTGTCGGTGGCAGCCGCATCGCGTTAGATGCGGCGCCCCTCGCGACGCAGCAGATCCTGGGCGCTGACGCTGCCACCGCGGCTACGGCGAGTGGCCTCGTCGACTTCCTGCTGTTGCTGCGGGGTGCGCTTCTGATCACGACCCTGTCCGGGCGCCGGTAATGCCTCCGTGGCATCAGCGGCGGGGGGAGCGGGCTGTGGTGACTGGGGAGGACGTGGAGCCCGGGGTGGGCCCTGCCGCGTGGCATCCGGAGTGGCGATCGGCATCGCCGTCGTCGCGTCCTCAGCCGGAGTGCTGCTGGCACGATTCGGCTGTGCTGGTTGCGACGTGGACTGAGGAGGCTTGGCGACGGGTATCGCGGTGGTCGCATCTCCCGATTCGGCGGCCGGGCCGGAGCCGGGCTGCTTGGGACCGCGCAGCTCGCCGAGCCACGACTCGATCTCTCTGTCGGCATTGCGGCGGTCCGGGCGGTGTGTTCCGGCGACGCCGCTGCGGGTGGTCGGAGCGTCCGGGCCGGTGGGGTTGCCACCGGGTACGCGCGTGGTGGGCGCGTCGGTAGGAGCAACGTTCTTACCGGGCACCGACATCCGCGTGGTCGCGGGTGCGTCGCCGCCGGCATCACCGGCCAGGCTGACCGGGGTGGTTGGAGGAGCCGGAGGAGTCGGAGTGGGCCGCGCCGGTGCCGACGGATCATGTTGGCGCGGTGTGGGTGTCGAGGGAAGCCGGGTGCGCTCGGAGGCGATCTGCAGCTTTGTGGTGCGTGCATTGGACCCGACAGGAGAACTCGCCGCCGCGATGGCCTGCTCGCGGCCGGTCGGACGCTTGCGCTCGTCAGCCAGGGTGACCTCGCCGAGGCCGAGCTTCACCTGGATGCGCTTCATCCAGGCCGGTGCCCACCAGCAGTCATCACCAAGCAGTTTCATGACCGCCGGGATGAGCAGCATGCGGACCACGGTGGCGTCCAGGATCAAGGCGGCGATGAGACCGAAGGCCAGGTACTTCATCATCACCAGATCGGAGAAGGCGAAGCCGCCGGCCACCACGATCAGAATCAACGCGGCTGCGGTGATGATGCGCCCGGTGTTGGCGGTACCCACACGCACGGCCTCGGTAGTCGACAGCCCCTGGTGCCGGGCCTCGATCATGCGGGACATCAAGAACACTTCGTAGTCGCTGGACAGGCCGTAGATGACGACGATGATCAGCACGATGACAGGCGCGGTGAGCGGTGTCGGGGTGAAGTTCAGCCACTTGGAGAAGTGACCGTCAACGAATATCCAGGTCAGGATGCCCATGGTGGAACCCAGGCCGAGGGCGCTCATGACTGCCGCCTTGATGGGCAATACCAGCGAGCCGAACGCCAGGAACATCAGGATCGTGGTGACGCTGATCAGAATCACGATCACCAGCGGAAGTTTGTCGAACACGGTGTCGATCGAGTCTTGCTCGAGTGCGGGAGTACCGCCGATATACATCGTGACGCCCTTGGGGACGGACATCGCCCGAAGCTCTTTGACCTTGGCTCCGGCGGTGTCGCGGTTGATCAGGGCATTCTGGATGACCTTCACGCTGGCGTCGCCATCTGTCTTGACCGACTGACGGCGCTGCCACATCTGGGTCTTGTCCCCACCGGGCTCGACGAACCCCGGAACTTTCATCGCATCGGCCCGGATCTGATTGAGCTGTGAGTCGGTGGCGCCCTTGGTGACGATGGTGATGGTCTCGGTACGGAAGCCGGGGAAGAGTGTGTCGAAGTCCTCTTGTGCCATGCGGACGGAATTCGTTGGCGGCAGGTACTTTTCGCTGAATCCGCCGAGTTTGAGATTGCCCAGCGGGATGATCAGCAGCAGCATCACGATGACGATCGGCACGGCGAACACCAGCGGCCGTTGCATCACGAAGACGACGGTGCGTCCCCAGAAGCCGTTCTCCAGCTCCTCGCGTGACTTGGTTCGGCTGAACCGCTTGATGCTCAGGGCGTCGACATGCCGCCCGAGAACACCCAGACACGCAGGCAACACGGTGACCGCCAGAATCGCGGCGAGCAGCACCGAGGCGATACCGGCGTACGTCAGCGACCTCAGGAACTGCTGCGGCACGATCAGCATCGGCATCAGGGCCGCAGCGATCAGGGTGGCCGAGAACATGACGGTACGGCCCGAGGTGATGACGGTGCGGCGGACCGCAGTTTCGGTGTCGTAGCCCTCGGCGATTTCCTCGCGGAAACGGCTGACGATGAACAGCGAGTAGTCGATGGCGATACCCAGGCCGATCAGCGTGACCACCGGCTGAGCGAAGAAGTGCACTGGGGCGAACAGCGTGATCAGCCGCATGATGCCGAGTGCGCCGGCGATGGTCAGGCCGCCCACCATCAGGGGCAGTCCGGCGGCGATCACACCGCCGAAGACGAAGAACAACACGACGGCCATGACGGGCAGCGACAGGACCTCCATGCGCTGCTGGTCCTTGCCGATGGTTCCGGTCAGCTCACTGGCAACAGGCTGCAGGCCGGCCAGCTGAATATCGACGCCGTTGAGCAGGAACTTGTTTTTCGCGGGGTCGTCGTCCTTGTCCGGATTCGACAGCGCCTTGTAGTTGTTGAGGATGGTGTCGTCATCGTCGCCGTTGAGGCTGACCGAGACGAAGGTGTGCTTACGGTCGTCGGTCACCATCCGCTTGACGGTGGGGTCTGTACTGGTGGGGGCGCGTAACCAGCCGGCCCAGCCGTAGACCTCTTTGGGATTGTCCTTCTGAAGCTGGTTGAAGTGGTCGGTGACCTTCTTCTGGAAGTCAGGATCGTCGACGGTCTTGCCCTCGGGTGCCGCAATGACGGCGACGACGTGGGTGGTTCGGTCACGTCCCAGCGCGTCGTCGGCCATCACGGAGGCCTTTACGGACTCGCTGTTGTCGGCGAAGAAACCGCTCTGCGTCACGTGGTCGCCGAGCGTTATCCCGAACAGCCCGGAACCCAGGCAGATCGTGACAAACGCGGCAACGACGATGAACCGATACCGGTACACCATTCGGCCCCACCAGGCGAACACAGAATCTCCTAACTAGCGTCTCTCACGCGCCGGTTCCTTATGTCTCGTCACGTCCTCGTCGTAAGCAATGCCGACAAGGGTCGGAATGGCTGCAACCAGGCGCCTTCGTCGGGGAGCGAATCGAGACCCACCCGCGGCAAGGCTCGGGGGAAAACTCCGGGTATGTCCTCGAGATCGACGAACTCCAGAGTATCCGAGGTTAGCGCCCAACTCGCATGTTCGCGAAATCCCAGCACACTGACGGGCACCCCGTCACCGGCGATTTTCTCCATCGGTTCGCGGAAAGCCTGACCATCCGCCGAGGCCACAAGTACCCCGGCCAGGCCTTCCTCGGACCGCAGCTCGATATGAGCAAGCATGTCGACATCGACGTCACTGTCTTCGTCGATCTTGGGTTTGGCAAATACCGCAAACCCAACATTGCGCAGCGCCTCGACCCACGGGCGCACCACTTCGGCGTTCCCCGGCGCGATATTGGTAAACACAGTGGCCTCGGGTTCGACGAGGCAATGGGGATGATCTGCCGAATACGCGGCAGTGCGTTCGAGCAGCCAACGGCCCAGGGCGTCGAAACGTGGCCGGTTCTCGGCGGACGGGCGGCCGCCAATGATGGCCCCCAGGCCCATATCGAGGTTAGGTGCGTCCCACACCAGCAGCACCCGCAGCACCCTGCGTCGGTGAACCGATTCATCCGCTGTATCTGGGCGCTCCAGGTCCTCGGCGAGGCTCACAATCGCTCCCAGACGAAGTCGTTGATCGCACTGCCGACCGTGTGCGCTTTCCCCTCGAACTTAGTGGTGGGCCGGCTCACGGAGACCGGAATGCGGGGATCATCGAGTTCAAGGCGCCGCAGCGTGGATTCGTTATCCCCGACCTCGGCGATATGTTCGGCGTAATTCGCATGGTCGGTGGCCACATGCAGGGTGCCGCCCGGGCGGAGCCGGTCCGAGAGCAGCGCCACGGTGCCCGGCTGCAGCAGTCGGCGTTTGTGGTGGCGGGTCTTTGGCCAGGGATCCGGGAAGAACACTCGTGCCGCGGTCAGCGTTCCCGACGGCAGCAGGTACTCCAGCACGTCCAGTGCATCCCCGCGGATCAGCCGGATGTTCTCGATACCTTCGCGATCGATCGCCGAAAGCAGCTGGGCCAGGCCCTTGCGGTAGACCTCGACCGCCAGCACGTCGAACTGGGGTTCTTGCAGGGCCATGGCGGCGGTGGATGTCCCTGTACCGCAACCGATTTCGAGAATCAAGGGCGCGGTGCGACCGAACCATGCCGTGGGGTCCAGCGGCGGGCAGGTGCCGTCGGTCTCCCGGGCGACACGGCCGTAGCTCTGCCACGACTTGTCCCAGGCCTTCTGCTGACCGTCGGACAGCGATGACCCGCGTGAACGGAAGCTGGACACTCGGCGTGGGTGGTGGTTGGAGCCGTCCGTATGGGCGGCGGAACCGGCACTGACGGTCCCCGGGAGCTCGTCGGTGGCTGTTTCAGGCACCGCACAGCCCCGCTCCTGGCCGTCACAACGCATCTTCCCATGGTCACCTATAGGCGGCAGATCCCATAATCCCTGCGCATATTGATACTCAACAGTTGCCTACCAGGGTGGAACCCTCCACCGGATCAGGTGACAATGTGAGCATTTCCGTACGAGCGATGAGATTGGGTCTGGAAAAGGGATGACGCGGGGGTTTGAGGTCTTCCGGGGAGCGCTCGACCGGTTCGCGACGCGTCCTGAGGTTCGCCAGGTGCACGGCGGCCAGCGCATTCACGATCTGGCGGTGCGGGCGGGGGACCCGCTTCGGGTCACCGTCCGGGGCCGTGCCGGTGTGGGCGTCACCAGCGTGATCGGTGCGTTGGGGCGCACGCTACCTGCCGAGGACGGACCGGGACATGCCCTCATAGAGGTGCCCATCCCCGGCGTGGATCCTGCTGACTCCGCGGACGCCGACGCCATGGACGTCCAGGTGGTGGTGTTCGCAGAGGCGCTCAAGCCCGAGGACCGTGCGGTGTTGTCGGCGTCCAACGCACCCAAGGTGCTGATACTCAATAAGGCAGATCTGACCGATCCCGGCGCCGCCCGCGGTCCCTGGAGCGCAGCCGTGGAGCGCTGCGCCCAGTACCGCGGCGAGACGCGGGTGCCGACATTGCCGTTGTCCGCGCACGTCCCCTTGGCCGATATCGATCAGGCCATGGTCGAGGCGCTCAAGCTGATGGTCGAGAATCCCGCGGACACCAGCTCCGTGGATGCGTTCGTGACATGTACGCACGAGGTGCCGGTGCGGATGCGGCAGCGGTTACTGCATGAGCTGGACCTGTATCCGATGGGGTGCGCGATCGGGGCGCTTCGGCAGGTTCCCACCCTGGCGGCGCCGGGGCTGGCCTCGCTGCTGTGCGACCTGTCGGGTATCGATGCGGTGGTGAAGGCCATTCGCGCCGCCATCGCGCAGGGTTGGTATCGCCGGATGCGGACTGTGCTCGCCGAGCTCCGCAGGATTGGTGTGACGGGTGTCCTGCCGATACCTATCGATGCCTTCCTGACCAGTGACGACGTGGTGGTGGCTGCGATGCGGTGTGCGGTGGACGCCGCCACGGCAGCGGGTATCGCCGTGGAGCTGAGCGATCATCCAGAAGATCACCGCTACCGCGCCGAGCGCTGGCAGCGGTTCGCCGCCGGCCCGGTGAATGCCACCTACGCCGCGATGGGCACGGACATCGCGCGCGGATCGCTGCGCTTATGGCGGCTGGCCGGGGGCCGGGCGTGACGACCTCCACAGATAAGCGGGTCGACGAGCTGGTGCTGGCGGTAGACCCCGCACTCGGTCCACTCGGTGTGGACCTGCAAGACGCCGTGATGGTGACCGGCAGTTGGCTGGCCGGTGCGAGCACCCTGGCCGCCGAGCTGGCGTCACGCGCCTCGGGGGTGCGGATCGTCGAACCGGAGGACCTGCGCCACGGGCAGGCGCCGTCGGCGGTGGTTTTCGTATGCAGCGGAACCGCACCGTTGACCCCGTCGGACTGTGGCCTGATCCAGTTGGCCGCGGCCAACACAGACGCCCTTGTCGCCGTCGTTTCCAAGATCGACGTGCACCAGTCCTGGCGTGAGGTGATGAACCGCAATCGGGAGATCCTGGCCCAGCACGATTCCCGGTTCAGCGGTGTCACCTGGCTGGGGGTCTCGACGCGCGGTGCCGCACCGGGGCTCGATGAACTGGTGAGCGCGGTGCGTAAGGTTCGCGGAGAACCTGCCCTGGATGAACGAAACAGGCTGCGTGCCTGGGTAACTCGTCTGCAAGGAATGCTCAACGTGTCGCCGGAGGCGGGGGAGGGCGCCCGCGCCGACGAGCTGCGCAATCAGCGTCAGGCAGTACTGCGACGCACGCGTTCGGGCAAGTCCGAGCGGACCCTGGCGTTGCGCAACCGCATCGCGCAGGCCCGCATGACGCTGCTGTACTTCGCGCGCAAGCGGGTCGGCTCGGTGGGCGGTGAACTCCGGGAGGACATCGCGGAACTGAAGCGCCGCGATGTGGCCGACTTCGGTGAGCGGGTACGGCGCCGAGTGGGTGAAGTGGTGGCGGAAGTCGAGCAGGGCACCGAAGAGCACCTTGCCGAGGTGTCCGCCGAGGTGACGCAACGCTGGGTGGCGCCGCGCCCCAGCGTGAATCGCCCGGTGCCGCCCGAGGTGGCTGATCCCTCGGTGCGATCGCGTCGTCTGGAGACCCGGATGATGGCGCTGTTCGGAGTGTTCTTCGGTCTGGGTGCGGCGTTGACGGTGTCCCGGTTGGTGGCTTACGCGCGCCCGGGCATGGCGCCGGCGGGTTTAGCCGTAGGGCTGGTGGCCGGGGCCTGCATCGCGGTATGGCTGGTGGCAGTGCGGGGGCTCTTGCACGACCGGACGGTGCTGGACCGGTGGTTGGGAGACACCATGGGAGAGCTGCGCGCGTATCTGGAGCAGTGGGTTGCCGCGCGGGTACTTGAGGTAGAGACCAGGCTCAATGCCGATCTGGTCGAGATCGACGAACGTGAGAACGACAAGCTGGCCGCCCGCGTGGGGCAAATCGACTCCGAGCTGCGTGAAGCCGCCATGAACACCGCCCGGGCAACGGCGCTGCGTAATCGCGACCTGCCGTTGGTGCATAAGGCGCTAACGATAGTCACCGAACGGCTGGACGCGATCGGCCGAAGCGACGACAATAAGTTCTCATGATCGATGGTTTCGGCCAGGGTTTCCATGAGGGCCTTGGTGGGCTGGGAGAAGGGTTGCCCGAACCCGGGCATGCCCTGAGCCCCGACCTGCATGTCGATCACCACATGTACCTGCCCAGCGACGGCGGGCTGGTGGACCTGGGCACGGATCTCATCGACACCGACCACGACGGCATTGGCGACACCGTTGCGCTGCATCCGTCGGACGGGTCGACCGGGCTTTCCATAGTCTCCGATATCGACGAGGACGGCGTCGCCGACAAGGTGACCACGTTCGGGGCCGACGGCACCTACGAGACGTGGGCCCGGGGTGCGGGCGCGCACTGGGAGCTGATCGAGCACGGCCGCGTCGGCGGTCAGTGATTTTTCGCTATCTGGGCGGTGTTGGCCCGGCGCGAAGAGTAGAGACCTCGGCCGCTGTTACCGGTCCTATGACGGACTGTCAGTGGCCCCGTTTCACGCTGAACAGGGCCAGCGCTAACCTCATATATCTAGGTTTGTATCTAGCTTCCGACCAGCGCCGGTGCGGCAACTGCGTACCCCACCCGGCATCAACGAGGAGATGCTCTCGATGACAGCAGCGACCATTCCCGGTCTTGACAACGCTCCGACGAAGCATGCGGGATTGCTCGCCTGGGTTCGCGAGGTCGCTGAGCTGACGCAACCTGATCGAGTTGTGTTTGCTGATGGTTCCGATGAGGAATTCGAGCGCGTTTCTCAGCAGCTGGTCGACGCAGGCACGTTCCAGCGGCTCAATTCCGAGAAGCACCCCAACTCATTCCTGGCGCTGTCGGACCCGTCGGATGTCGCGCGGGTGGAATCGCGGACGTACATCTGCTCGGAGCGCAAAGAGGACGCCGGTCCCACCAACAACTGGGTGGACCCCGCCGAGATGCGCACCACCATGACCGAGCTCTTCCGTGGCAGCATGCGCGGACGCACCATGTGGGTGGTGCCGTTCTGCATGGGCCCGCTCGGTGCTGACGATCCGAAGCTGGGTGTGGAGCTCACCGACTCGGAGTATGTCGTCGCCTCGATGCGCGTGATGACCCGGATGGGTGCCGCCGCCCTGGAGAAGCTGGGCGATGACGGATTCTTTGTGAAGGCGCTGCACTCGATCGGTGCGCCCCTGGAGCCCGGCCAGGAAGATGTGCCATGGCCGTGCAATGACACCAAGTACATCACCCACTTCCCCGAATCTCGTGAAATCTGGTCCTACGGTTCGGGTTACGGTGGCAACGCGCTGCTGGGCAAGAAGTGCTACTCGTTGCGCATCGCCTCGGCGATGGCCCACGACGAGGGCTGGCTTGCCGAGCACATGCTGATCCTCAAGCTCATCTCGCCGGAGAACAAGGCCTACTACGTGGCCGCGGCGTTCCCGTCGGCCTGCGGCAAGACCAACCTCGCGATGATTCAGCCGACCATTCCCGGATGGCGCGCAGAGACGTTGGGTGATGACATCGCCTGGATGCGCTTCGGCAAGGACGGTCGCCTGTACGCCGTCAATCCGGAGTTCGGCTTCTTCGGTGTGGCACCGGGCACCAACTGGAGCTCCAACCCCAACGCCATGAAGACCATCGAAGCCGGCAACACCGTCTTCACCAACGTCGCGCGCACCGACGACAACGACGTCTGGTGGGAAGGCCTGGAGGGCGAGCCGGAGCACCTGATCGACTGGAAGGGTCAGGACTGGGTCCTGCGGGAGACCGAGACCAAAGCCGCGCACCCGAATTCGCGCTACTGCACCCCGATGTCGCAGTGCCCCATCTTGGCCCCCGAATGGGATGACCCGCAGGGTGTGCCGATCTCGGCGATCCTGTTCGGTGGCCGTCGCAAGACGACTGTGCCGTTGGTGACCGAGGCCCGGGACTGGCAGCACGGTGTGTTCATTGGCGGCACACTGGGTTCGGAGCAGACCGCGGCCGCCGAGGGCAAGGTTGGCACCGTGCGCCGCGACCCGATGGCGATGCTGCCGTTCATGGGCTACCACGTCGGTGACTACCTGAACCACTGGATCAACGTCGGCAAGCAGGCCGACGAGTCCAAGCTCCCGAAGGTGTTCTTCGTCAACTGGTTCCGTCGCGGCGGCGACGGTCGCTTCCTGTGGCCCGGCTTCGGCGAGAACAGCCGCGTGCTCAAGTGGATCGTCGACCGGATCGAGCACCGCGCCAACGGCGTATCCACCCCGATCGGCACCGTTCCGGGTGTCGAGGACCTGGACCTGTCGGGTCTGGACGTCGACGAGGCCGATGTGGCCGAGGCGCTGGCGGTCCACAACGAGGAGTGGCAGGCCGAACTGCCGCTCATCGAGGAGTGGTTCGAGTTCATCGGCGAGAAGCTGCCCACGGGCGTCAAGGACGAGTTCGACGCCCTCAAACAACGGCTGGGATAGTTCGTATCTGGTCGACACTCCAGGTGAGTCCTGCATAGGGTTATGGAATGCGCTTCGCGTTCAAGACATCTCCGCAGAACACCACCTGGGACGACATGCTGGCCATCTGGAAGGTGGCCGACGAGATCGAGGTCTTCGAGTCCGGCTGGACCTTTGACCACTTCTATCCGATCTTCTCGGACTCCTCTGGGCCGTGCCTGGAGGGCTGGGTAACCCTCACCGCGCTGGCGCAGGCCACCCGGCGGCTGCGTGTCGGGGTGCTGGTGACCGGTATCCACTATCGGCATCCGGCCGTGCTGGCCAATATGGCCTCAGCGCTGGACATCGTGTCCGGCGGTCGCCTGGAACTCGGTATCGGTGCCGGCTGGAACGAGGAAGAATCCGGCGCCTATGGCATCGAGCTGGGCAGCATCAAGGAGCGGTTCGACCGGTTCGAGGAGGCCTGCGAGGTTCTCACCGGCCTGCTGAGCCAGGAGACGACGAGCTTTGACGGCACGTTCTACCAGCTCAAAGATGCTCGCAACGAGCCCAAGGGACCGCAGAAACCGCACCCGCCCATCTGCATAGGCGGCAGTGGCGAGAAGCGGACGCTGCGGATCACCGCCAAGTACGCCCAGCACTGGAACTTCGTGGGTGGACCACCCGAGGAGTTCGCGCGCAAACGCGATGTGCTGGCCGCGCACTGCGCCGATATCGGACGAGATCCGGCCGAGATCACGCTCTCGGCCCACATTCGGCTCGGCGAGGATCGCGATTACGCGAAGGTTGTCGACGAGTCCGCCGCACTGGGCGCGGAGGGTCTCGATCTGGCGATCATCTACCTGCCCCCGCCCTATGACCCGGCCGTGCTGGAGCCGCTGGCGGAGGCGCTTCGCGGCTGACCACAAGAATGCTTCTGCGCAGCGGTTGTCTGCGCAGAAGCATTCTCGGGCAACGGTTTAGCCGGTCTTGCTCTCCAGCGCGGCCAGCGCCGCGGCGACCGCCAGGTACTTGTTGGTGCCCAGCTCGCGCACGGTCGAGATGTTGAGGGCTTCCTTCAATACCGCGTCATGCTTCTCGGTCAGACCGGCGAGAGCCGACGGGGGTGCGTCGAGGACATCCTTGAGGTCCTTGTTCTCGTAGGCCTTGTCGAGTGCCTTCTCGAGATTCACGGATACAGCCATCAGTTCGTACCTTTCTTGCTGTGTTTCCCCGGCCCCGTCGCGCACCCTAGTTACCGAAGCTGTGAACCAACGCTGTTTGGCTAGCGGCGATCCGAATTGCAGGTGAACGCCCGGATATGCGCCCCGGATGGCCAGGTCATTCAAATATGCGCATAATGTAATCAATGAACGAGGCGAGGTGGGCTACTGGGCTGACCACCATCCCGGCCGATCCTCCGACGGCCTGGTCGTTGCTCGAGTGGGATCCGCCGACCATCCCGGTGCTTCCCGTCGTCGCGGTCCTGCTGGCGGGGTGGTACGTGGTGAGTGTGGTCCGGCTGCGCCGATTGGGCCGCAGTTGGCCATGGTGGTCGACGGTCAGTTTCCTGTCCGGATGCCTGATCCTGGGCGCGGTGATGGGACTGTCGATCGAGCGCTACGGATTTCGGTTGTTCAGTGCGTTCATGTTTCAGCAGTTGACGCTGTCGATCCTGGTTCCGCCCTTGTTGGTGCTGGGCGTGCCGGGACGGCTGCTCTTGCGCTCGACGCCGCACCACGGGCCCGGCAGGTGGGTGCTGGTCGCCGCGCTGGCAGGGTTGCGCAGTCGCGCGGGTGCCTTCCTGCTGTACCCCGCGGTCACCATTCCGCTGTTCCTGTTCAGCTACTACGGCCTGTATTTGTCGCAGTTGTTCGACACCATCGCTGCTACCTGGTTGGGGCACACCGGGTTAGAGATCTTCTTCTTGGTCAGCGGTCTACTCTTCGTCATCCCCATCCTGTCCACCGACCCGTTGCCGATCCGGCAGACCAACCTGGGCCGGATGTTCGACATCTTCGTGGAGATGCCGCTGCACGTGTTCATCGGTGTGATCCTCATGATGGCGCCGAGGCCGCTGATCGGTATCTTCGCCAACCCGCCCGCCGGGTGGGCTGTTGACCCGGTCAAGGACCAGGCGTTGGCCGGTGCGCTGGCCTGGTCCTACGGTGAGCCGATCGCGCTGGCGACCACCCTGATATTCGCCATCCGGTGGCGGCGCGAGGAACAGACCGAGACCGAGGCGCGGGAGGCCGACGAGGCCGGCCAGGACGACGAATTAGCTTCGTACAACCGGTTTTTGCAGCAGTTGCACGACGGCGGGCCCGGTCAGGCCCGGTAGCCGCGCGCCGACCCGTCGGGCGTTGCGTACTTGACGATCAGTGAGCAGTCCTTGCCGCCCAGTCCTTCGTCGATGAGCTGCTGGAACTGCTCGGTGACCATGGTGGCGGCGGGCAGCTTCACGCCGGTGGCTTCCCCGGCTGCCAAGGCCAGGCGGGCGTCCTTGTGCGCCAGGTCAACGGTGAAGGTGGCATCGAAATTGCGATTGGCGGCAGCGGATTCGATGATGTCCGGTACGGGGTACCACGTCTGCTGTGCCCAGGACCGCGCCGAGGATACCGAGCAGATCTCCCAGAACACCTTGGGGTCCAGGCCGAGTCGCTCGGCCAGCTGCGAGCCTTCCGAGTTGGCCATCATGTCGATGAACAGCATCATGTTGTTGCAGATCTTCGCGGCCACGCCCGCTCCACCCTCACCGGCGTGGATGACACGTCCGGCCATCGGCTTGATGTAATCAGTTGCCGCACCGGAGTTTTCCAAGTCGCCGCCGAGCATGAAGCACAGCGTGCCGGCCTGCGCGCCGCTGATCCCGCCGGAGACCGGGGCGTCGACGAACCGGAACCCCCGGCGTGCCGACTCGGCGTGACAGTACCGCGAGGTTTCGATGTCGACGGTCGAGCTATCGACCAGAAGCGTTGATGGCGAGGCGTTTTCCCAGATCCCGTAGGGACCCTCGAACACCGAGCGGACATGCTCGCCCTTGGGCAGCATGGTGAACACGACCTCGGCGCCCGCCAGCACCTCGGCGATCTCCTCTACCGCGGTGACGCCTCGCGCTTCGGCAGCGGCCAGCGCGTCACCCGAGAGGTCGAAGCCGCGCACCGTGTGCCCGGCCGCCACCAGATTGGCAGCCATTGGGCCGCCCATGTTCCCCAAACCGATCCAGCCGTAGGTCGCCATGGGACCAACCTAGCGCTAGGCGCGCGCCCTGTCGGCGGCATCCAGCTCATGCAGCGAGCTGCCCTTGGTCTCCGGCAGTGCCCACACAGCGATCAGCGTGATGGGAGCAACGGCCGCCAGATAGATCGCCACCGGCACCCAGCTGTGGTACTTACTCAGCAGCGCGGTACCGATGACCGGAGCCAGCGACCCGGCGAAGATCGAGGTCACCTGGTAACCCACCGACACCCCGGAGTAGCGCATCCGGGTGGGGAACATCTCTGCCATGATCGCCGGCTGCCCCGCGAACATCAGCGAGTGCACCAGCAGGCCGATCACGATGGCCGCCAAGATCACCCATTCGTCTCGGGTGTTGAACATCGGGAACGCGATGAAACCCCAGCCCGCGGCCAGCAGGGCTCCCAGCGCATAGGGCGCACGCCGCCCGACGATATCCGTATACCGCCCCACGATGGGCAGGGCAATCGCCTGGACCGCGTGAGCGATCAAGAGCAGCAACAGAATCCGCTTGGTGTCCATGTGGAGCTCGATCTTGAGGTAGGTGATCGAGAAGGTGACCACCATGTAGTAGAGGATGTTCTCGGCCACCCGCAGCCCCATGGCGGTGAACACCCCGCGCGGATACCGGCGGAATACCTCGACGACGCCGTAGGAGCTGGCCTTGTTCTCTTCCAGTTCTCGGCGGGCCTCATGGAAGATCGGCGCGTCGGATATCCGGGTGCGGATGTAGTACCCGATCGCCACGATGACGACCGACAACCAGAAGCCGACGCGCCAGCCCCAGGCCAGGAACGCGGCATCGGAGAGCGTCCACGACAACGTGAGCAGCACCAGGGTGGCCAGGAGGTTGCCGAGCGGCACGGCCGCCTGTGGCCAGCTCGACCAGAACCCCCGTTGGGCGTCGGGGGAGTGCTCGGCCACCAGCAGCACGGCGCCGCCCCAT
Source organism: Mycobacterium sp. D16Q16 (assembly GCF_002013745.1). Taxonomy (NCBI): domain Bacteria; kingdom Bacillati; phylum Actinomycetota; class Actinomycetes; order Mycobacteriales; family Mycobacteriaceae; genus Mycobacterium; species Mycobacterium sp. D16Q16. The sequence continues at coordinate 165,607 of NZ_MAEY01000012.1, read as the reverse complement.
TCGCCGCCCACCGCGAAACCCTGCAGGAACCGCAGCACCACCAGCAGAATCGGGGCGCCGTAGCCAATCTGCGCGAAGGTCGGCAGGCAACCCATGAGGAAGGTGGCCACACCGACCAGCACGATCGCGATCTGCAGAAGGTGCTTGCGTCCGTATCGATCCCCGAAGTGCCCGAACACGATCCCGCCGATGGGCCGCGCGACAAACCCGACCGCATAGGTGAGGAAGGCCTTGATGATGTTGTCGAGATCGTTCCCCCCGGCCTGTACAGCGGGGAAGAAGATCTTGTTGAAGACGAGGGTGGCGGCGGTGGCGTAGAGGAAGAATTCATACCACTCGACGACGGTGCCCGCCATCGACGCCGCGACGACTTTGCGGAGACCTGTTGGAGCAGCGTCGGCCTCTGCGGTGGTGGACACAGCCGAACCCTAACGTCGAGCGCGAGCCTCACGCGGATTTCGGGCAAGATTTCCGCGTGAGGCTCGCACTCGATGGCTAGATGGAGTCGAGGGTGTAGCCCATCGGCAGCAGCACGCTCTTGAGCTCGCAGTACTCCTCGATGCCCTCGGGCCCGTTCTCGCGGCCGATACCGGACTGCTTGTAGCCGCCGAATGGGCAGCTGGGGTCGAAGGCGTACCAGTTGATGCCATAGGTGCCGGTGCGGATCTGCGCCGCGACCTCCAGGCCCTTGGGCACATCGGTGGTCCACACACTGCCCGCCAGGCCGTAACGAGAGTCGTTGGCGATCTTGATGGCCTCATCCACGGAGTCGTAGGCGATGATCGAGAGCACCGGGCCGAAGATCTCCTCCTGCGCGATGGTCATCGAGTTGTCGACATCCGCGAAAATCGTTGGCTGTACGAAGTATCCGCTGTCCAGTTCTTCTCGCCCTTCGGGCCTGGTGCCGCCGAAGGCCAGTCGCGCGCCCTCCTCGATGCCCTTGGCGATGTAGCCCTCGACCCGGGCGCGCTGCTTCTCGGTGATCAGCGGCCCCACCTGGGTGGCCGGATCATCGGGCAGTCCCACTCCCATCAGCGAGACCATGCCGACGATGCCGTCGACTACCTCGTCGTACCGAGACCGCGGTGCCAGCACCCGGGTCTGGTTGACGCAGCCCTGGCCCGCGTTCATCAGGCCCGCGAACACCAGCATCGGCAGGGTGGCCGCTAGGTCGGCGTCCTCGAGCACGATGGCCGCCGACTTGCCGCCCAGCTCGAGGGTGACCTTCTTCAGATTCCTGGCGGCGATCTCGGCGATCTCCTTGCCGACGACGGTGCTGCCGGTGAAGCTGAATACGTCGACGCCGGGGCTATTGGTCAGCGCCCGGCCGGTTTCGGCTCCACCGGGCACCACGGACAGCACGCCCTCGGGTACGCCCGCCTCGGCGAACACCTCGGCCAGGATGAAGCTCGACAGGGGAGTCTCGGCGGCGGGCTTGAGTACCACCGTGCAGCCTGCGAGGAACGCCGGGCCGATCTTGTTGAGCGCCAGGAACAGCGGCACGTTCCAGGCCGCGATGGCGGCCACCACACCGGCGGGCTCCCGGGTCACCACGGTCTGGCCGTACGCGCCGTTGCGCAGTTCCTTCCACTTCACTGCGTCCGCCGCGTTGGCGTAGTACTGGATGGCGCCAAAGCCGCCCATCCATTGCAGCGTTTCGATCACCATGGGGGGAGCGCCGGTCTCGTCGGCGATGGCCTTGCAGATCTCGTCCTTGCGGGCCTCTAGCCCGGCGACTGCCTTCTGCAGTACCGCCTGCCGCTCGTGCGGGGTCAGCTTGGGCCAGGGGCCGTCGTCGAAGGCGCGGCGAGCGGCGCTGACCGCGGCCTCGACGTCAGCGGGGGAGGCCAGCGGACACTGGCCCACCTTCTGGCCGGTGGCGGGCGAGATGACCTCGATCACCTGGTCGGTGGCCGGCTCAGTCCAGACGCCACCGATGAAGAGCTTGTCAAAGTTGTTCCCGTTGGTCATGAATCGCCGTCTCTTTCCTGAAGTGTATCAACGAACCCGGTAAAGCCGGAGGGTTTGTGGGGGCCGATGGGGCCGAATTCGAACAGTCCACTGCCGTGGGTCTCGACGCCGTTCTCGATGGCGGTGAAGGTGGCGAGATTGTCGACAGGGCACAACAACTTGAGTGTGGCGTCCAGCTCCGCGGTCTTGTACCGCTTGCCCTGCACGACGAGGTCGCCCTGCCACATGCCGTGGCGCCAATCCGGATCCAGGCCGTACCCGGTGCCGAAGCCGAAGTAGTGCGGCAGCACGATATCGGCCTTGATGGTGATGTCACCCAACGTAATGACCGCCGAACTCGCTTCGCGGGTACCGGGAACCAAGGTGATGTCGTGTGTAACGGGTCCGAGTTCGTCGATCCCCTTCGCCGGATCACGCCATACCCGGCGCGCCCCGCTGACGACCTTGTTGCCGTGCTCGTCTTCCTGATTGATGAACACGATCGAATACTCGGGGAACGAGATCACGTTGTAGAGCCAGAAGAAGCCCCCAGCCAGGGAGGCGCGCCGTCCGGCGGGTTCGCCCTCACCGACGGGGCGGATGCCCCAGGATCGATCGCGGTTGCCCGACCAGTTGACTCCATCCAGCTCATGGGTGGTACCACCAACCGTCAATTGGCCTGTCCAGGTGCCAGTTTGGGCAAACCGTGAGGTATCGAACATCACGCGGCCCAGTTGACGCTGGTAATGGCCGGGTTCCAGGGAGGCCGGGATCTCACCGGTGTAGGTGATATCGAAGGCGAGGTCGTATTCGGAGCCGGGTTCCAGGATCAGCCGCACCCTCTTGAGACCCTCAAGGACCTCAATGCGGTACGGCCCGACCTTGAGATCGGCTCGGTCGTCGCCCAATGCGCGCGAGGCCCGGAACACGACGATGTCGTCGCCGTCGCGCACCGAAGCGAATGCATCGGTGACACCCAGATTCGGGTAGACGCCCAGTCCGGTGATCAGATATGGCAGGTCGGCGTGCCCACCGTGGCAGCCAAAGTAGTAGCGGTCATAGAAGTTTCGATCCGAGGTGCCGACATGGCGGACTACATCGGCGATCTGGTGGATCGGGTAATCGTCGAAGGGGGACAGGCTCACGCGCTGGTCTCCTCTGCGAGCTGCGACCAGTACTTTCCGTCCAGCATCTTCTCCAGCGTGGCCCTGTGCAGGATCAAATCATCGGGGTCATTCGGCATCTCTGCCATACCAAAAGCCATGGCACGCATCTGAATGCGCACCATGATCACGGCGTGCTGCAGCGCGGCATAGGCGGTGTAGAAGTCCAGATCGCCCGCGTGGTGCCCGGTGAGTGCGGCGTACTCGGCGGCGATGTCCTCGCGCCGACAGAAATCCGGGAGGCCCGGGAGCGTCGCCACTTCGGCCAGATCCTGGAAGAATCTGTGCAGGAAGATGATCCATCCAAGGTCGAGCTCGCGGGGCCCCACGGTAGCCATCTCCCAGTCGAGCAGTGCTACCGGCTCGAAATTCTGGTAGATGACGTTTCCCGGGCGCGAATCACCCCAACTGACAGCATCTTTCGTGCCTAGCGATTCGGTCGGCCAGTTCTCGCGTAACCACGCGAAGCCGCGGTCGATCAACGGGATGGTGGGGCCGTCGCCGCGTACCCACTCATAGAACTCGTGGGTGCGGCGCACATGGGCGTCCAGACCCGTCTCCCCCTCGCGGGCGTCGTCGAGGAACGCGAACTCTTCGACGGGCGCCGAGTGAACCCGGGCGATCTGGTCGACGGTGAGTCGCTGCATCTTGCGGCGGTCGGCAGCGGAGGCCTCGGTCACCCAGGATCCGAAGGTGTAGGGCATCCGGTCGGGCGGCACCTCCCCGTCGACGCGCTTCATGACGAAGAACTCGCCGCCGAGCACCGAGGGGTCATCGCAGTACCAGAGCACCGGCGGAACCACCGCGCTGGTGTGCTGGCCGAGCTTGTCCATCACGTCGAACTGGCGGCGCATGTCATAAGTCGAAAACACCGGGCTCGAGTCGGGCTGAGGTGCCGTCCTGATCACCAGCCGGTGGGCAGCGCGCACACCGTTCTCGGTCCACTGCGCATCGGCCAGGATCGTCTCGCTGGACATGCCGTTGGCGCTGGGCAGCTCCGCGTGGTCCACGCTGAGGGCGGCATCGGCCGGCAGCTGGGCGGAGATCCACTCGGCGAGTGCGCCGCGCAAGGTCTCCGGGTCCCGTTGTGATTCCGCGGGGCGTGCAACGTCCTCATGCGTCGCTGTCTGCTCAGTCAAGTGTCGTGACTTCCGTTTCATGTCCGCCTCGTTGCGTGACGTACGCAACACTACCGGGCAGTCAGGGGAAGTGGAACCTGTTGCAATTCTGGATTCAGTGGGGGCGCAGGACAAGCACCAAATTGCTCACCAGAACCTCCCGCACAGCGGGAACTTTGGTGATCCACCATGCCCATTTGGGGTGGTAGCGGGGAAATGCGGCAACCAGCGCGCCCGTGCTGTGTGCCCACTGGAGCCCGTCGCGCACGGAGACCGGGAAAAGTGACGACCCGTAGTTGTTCTTGGGCGGATGGCCGTGCTTGCGGGTGTACCAGCGGGCGGCGCGGGCGCCGCCGAAGTAATGCGTCAGACCCATTTCGTGGCCACCGAAAGGGCCGAGCCAGACGGTGTACGACAAGACCGCCAGCCCGCCCGGGCGGGTGACCCGCAACATTTCCGCGCCGAGGCGCCAGGGCTCGGGTACATGCTCGGCCACGTTGGAGGACAGGCAGATGTCGACGCTGTCGTCGGCGAACGGCAAGGCCATTCCGGATGCGCGCAGATATGCCGCTCGTGGATCGTGGATGCCCTGGGTTCCGTCAGGAGCCGCATGCATCTCCCGAGGGTCGGGTTCGACACCGACGTACTGTGCGCCGGCGTCGGCGAAGGCCGAGGCGAAGTAGCCCGGCCCGCCCCCGACATCCAGCACCGTGCGGCCCTGCAACCCGGTGCCGGTGGCCTGTAGCCACAAGTCGGCGACCAGGTGAACTGTGTCCTGCGCCACCGTTCCGTAGAACCGCTCGGGCGCACTCTGCTCGAAGCGAAAAGATGACAACAAGCTGGTAGAACGCCGCAGAGTGGCTCGCTGCGCAAACAGATCGGTGATATCCGGCACGGGTTCTCGTTCTGCTCGGTCTTCTTTTACGGAACACGGAATTTCTGGAGGCCCACCCTAACGGCCTAGGGTGCTTAGCGGTGTTAAGCGAAGCGTCAGATCAGCCGGGCCTCCCGCGGGAGGTCCTCATGTTGTGCTGGCGTGATACCGACCATCCGCAGGGCGGCGGTAGCGAGACATACCTGCAGCGCATCGGCGCCGAGCTGGCCGCGTCCGGTGTCAGGGTGACACTGCGATGTGCCGCCTACCCCGGCGCGCCTCGCCATGAGGTGGTCAACGGAGTGCGCATCTCACGTGGCGGTGGGCGGTTCACGGTGTACCCGCGCGCACTGTTGTCGCTGCTGGCCGGTCGCGTCGGTCTGGGCGCACTGCGTGAGGTGCGCCCCGATGTCGTCATCGATACCCAGAACGGCATCCCCTTTTTTGCCAGCACCGTGGTGACGGCGCCCGTGGTGATGCTGGTGCACCACTGCCACCGAGAGCAGTGGCCGGTGGCGGGGCAGCTCATCGGCAGGCTGGGCTGGTGGTTGGAATCGCGGTTGTCTCCGCGAATGCACCGGCGCAACCAGTACTTGACGGTCTCGCAGCCGTCCGCATCCGACTTGGTGGCGCTCGGTGTGGAGCCCGGACGGATTGCTGTGGTGCGCAACGGTATCGATCAGATACCGGCGCTGTCGGTGGCCGAGGCGCTGGACGGTGCCCGCAGCGAGACGCCGCGAGTCGTGGTGCTCTCGCGCTTGGTGCCGCATAAGCAGATTGAGCACGCGCTGACCACGCTTGCGCTACTGCGTGACCATGTACCCGACGTGCATCTCGATGTTGTCGGCGATGGCTGGTGGATGGATCCGCTGGTGGGCCACGCTGCCCGGCTGGGTATTTCCGAGTCGGTGACATTCCACGGATACCTCGGTGAGGAAGCCAAGCACCGGGTGCTGCAACGTGCCTGGGTGCACCTGATGCCGTCACGCAAGGAAGGCTGGGGCCTGGCGGTCACCGAGGCCGCGCAGCATGGCGTGCCCACGGTCGGCTACCGCTCTTCCGGTGGCCTTACCGATTCGGTCACCGACGGCATCACCGGTCTGCTGGCCCGCGACCAGGATGAGTTCGTCCGGCATACCGCGACCCTGTTGGCGGACAACAACCTTCGTTACCGGATGGGCGAGGCGGCGCGTGCTCGCTGTGCCGACCTGTCGTGGGAGCGCAGCGCGGCCGGTGTGTGGACCGTGCTCAAGGCGGCGATGCTCGGCATCCCGGTGTCGGGGATCGTCGGTGACGAACCGGTCGCGGCTCCGCAGGTCGAAATTCCCGCCTGATCTGACGGATCAGCCCGCGGTGAGATACCGGGCCGCGAGGGTGGCCCCGATGCGGGTGCTGTGCTCGATGACCTCATCGGTGCTCACGTCTACATGGAGGCGCAGATCGACTACATCGTGCGGGCGATCGGCATTATCCGCAGCCGCGGGCTCCTGACCCTCGATGTGCGCAAGGACCGGCAGGACAGGTTCAACGACGATATCCAGCAGCGGCTGGAGGTAGAGCTCGACGACTACAGCTTCACGGCCAGTGCGGTGGTTCCCTCGGCCCATGACTCTTGGCGTGGTTACGCTCGCCGGCGGTGGGTGAGGCGCAGGCCGCCGGCCAGCACGCCCGCCGCGAGGAGCGCCACCCAGATCAGGTGTGCCGCGATGACGACCGTGCGACGGCTCGGTGATGCTCCGATGGATTCCCACGGCCCGGGTACCCGGTAGAGCGCGATGTCGCCGTCGCGGTAGACCGGCTCGAGCTGCGCCAGTGTTGTTGACGAAAACTCTTGTTCACCAGGAGTTTTAGCCTGCAGGACCACCCAGCCGATGCCCTGCGCCGCGAGCTCGCGCGGTGTGGCGCCGGTGCGTAGCAGCTGTTCGACGACACGTCCCCGGGTGCCGTCGCCGCGCACGTCCTGCCCGTCGACACGAAGGTCGCCGCTACTCACCGCGTCTCCGCGGATCCAGCGCGGGAACGGATCCAGCACCGGGATCGAAGGAGGTCCCCACGGGTATTGCCGCATGGTCTCCGGCGGCAATACAGCCACCGGATGAGGTTCGGCGTTGATGTAGGCGGCGACCGTGTGCCATCCGGCCGGGTAGACCACCGACTCGACTCGGCCTCCCACTCCCCAAGCCAGATCAGGCAGCGTCAATATCAGTGCTGCGCATGCCACTCCGGCTCCCACTAGTTGTGCGGAACGTTCGCGTACCGCGGTCACGGCGGCGGCACCGGCCACCGCGTACCCCGGTACCGCCAGCGCCACCCACTTCTGGCCGTCACGCAAAATGCCCAGGCCGGGCACCTCGGTGATGAGCCAGGTGGTCAGCGACAGCCCCGGGCCCGTCGCCAGCAGCGCCGGAAGAATCACGGCCGCACCGGCAATACCGAGCAATCCGAGCGCTGTTCGGGTGCGCCACAGCACCACCACGCCCACCGCCAGCACCACGAGCAGCACCGCCGAGAAGGCCAACGCGAACAATGTGGTTCGCGAGGCCGGCACCGCAGAGGCATTCCACATACCGCCGAGTGAGGCCAGGCTGCCGAGCGTGCCCAGCCCAGGCTCGGCCCGGGCCGCGAAAGCGTGGACCCCGGCCTGGTCTCCGGCCGGTATGTCCGTGCCCAACCCCGAGGCCACCAGCCACGGCATCGCGGCCAGCAGCGAAATCGCCAGTACACCAAGCCTTGACCGCAGATCTGACGACACGGCCAGCCCGACGATCAGTGCGAGCACCGTTCCGGTGGGCGTCAATCCGGCCACGGCGATCCAGAACGCGAGCGTGCACCATGCGCCGATACTGGTCGCCGTGTGCAGCCGAATTACCGTCAGCGCGACCCACGGTAGGCAGCCGTAACCGACCAGCAGACTCCAATGGCCCTGCAAAAGCCGTTCAGCCACATAGGGATTCCAGATCGCAATGGTGGCGGCCACCAGCTCGCCGGGAATCCCGGCGTCTGGGACCAGTTGAGCGGCCAGGCGCGCCGCTCCCCACCCGGCGAGCCACAAACTCACCGCGAGAAGGGCCTTGACGAGGATTCCGCCGTCAACAAGTGACGTCGCGATGGCGATGAAGAAGTCCTGCGGGACGGCGCGGGGGGCTGCCTCGCCTACCCCCAGCGCCGCATCGGTCAGGTAAGACCGCGGGGTTGAGACGGCGTCACGGATCAGCAGATAACCGGGTGCGGCAAGAGGCGCGGTAATGGCAGCCGCCAAGCCCAATGCGTAGAGCGGCGCCGCGATGACGCGCGTGCGGCGCAAGACGTCCCGGCTAGAGGTGGTTTCGGGGCGACGGGAACTTGTCGGTGTCGGCCTCGCTGGCGGGCGGCTTCTCCGGACCGCGACGGCCGAAGAAGCCATGATCGACCGTGTCGAGGCCGGGGTCGATCAACGCCGACTCGGCGCGCAGGCTGAACGAGCCCAGCAGCCCACCACCGACCAGCGCCACGACGCCGAGAGCGGCGAAGGTGATCGGCAGGATGTTCGACCAGATGGACAGGCTGTCGCGGGTATCGCGTGCCGCTTTCACCTGCTTCTCGACGGTCTCGTCGTTCGACTGCACGGTGTAGTCCACCATCGGGACCTCGGGCTTGAGCGCGTCACGCGAGTAGTACTGCAGCGCATGCTGTTTGCTCTTGACGATGATGCCGCTGACCGGATCCACCCAGAACTCACGCTGTGCCGCGTAGTAGCGGGTCATGGTGATCTCTTCGTCCTCGCGCTCTGCTTCCACACCCCACTGCTGGGCGCGGGCCGTGACCTTCGAGTCCTCGTCCTTGTCGTACAACGAGGGGTACGAGACCGGTTCGACCAGCTTGCCGTTGGCGTCGTAGCCCACGTTCTGGGTGAAGTGGTAGGCGGTGAGCCCGTTGACATCTTCTTCGCCGGTGTAGTTGGCGTCGAATGCTCGCTGGGCGACTACGTCGAAGTACTGGTACGTCTTCTTCTCGGTGTCGAAGGGGAACCGGTAGCTCAACCCTTCGTGCTTGAGCGCAATCGTCGTCGGTGGTGTCTCGTCCTCGATAGCGCGTGGCTTCTGGACACTGCCGCCGGGGTTGTCATCGCTGGAGATCGCCTCGGCGGAGTGGCGGTCCACGGTGACGGTGTCGACAGTGGCGAGAACCAAACCGGCGTCGCCCTGCTTATCGGTGCGCCGAAGGGTGATGCCCGCCTGCAGGCCGACCTTGGTGGCGTCGGTGGGGCTGACGGTGGTGATCTGCTCCTGCAGCGCCAGCGGCTTATCCGGATCGGCGATGAACTTCGGTCCGGACAGCGACGCCGGGTCCAGGGCACGGCCCTTGCCCTCGCTCACCAATGTGGCGTCCCAGTCGAGCGGAATCTTCGCAAGCCGGTTGCTCGTGTACGTGCTGAGCAACAGTGCGGCGATGATGAGCGCCGAACCCAGCCCCAGCAGCCCGCACGCTGCGATACGCATCATGACCCCGCGGTTCACTGTGGCCGAACCCTCCTTAACGTGCGGTAACCCTGTGCGTGACGAGATGGCATGCCCAGGGCAAATCTGTCTGACCCTAACAGCCGTGGCCGCCAGGTGGTCATTTGGCGATCGTACGGATTCCCAGGTCCTGGTTCTGGTCAAATGCCGCCGGATCGACTTAGAACCGTACCCTCGGCGGGGTGACGACAGTGCGGCCATCGGCTCCGGCCGTCCATGCGCGGGGCTTTGTCCCAGCATTGGAGGGCATGCGCGCCTGCGCGGCGATGGGCGTCGTGGTCACCCACACCGCGTTTCAGACGGGTCACAACGATGGCGTCGACGGACGCATCCTGGGCCGCTTTGACCTGGCGGTGGCCGTCTTTTTCGCGCTATCTGGATTTCTGCTGTGGCGGCCACATGCCGCGGCAGCACACGGCGGGCCCGCGGCCGCGTCCACTGGGCGCTACTTCGCGTCGCGGTTCGTCCGCATCGTCCCGGCCTACCTGGCCGCCGTCGTTGTCATCCTGTTGCTGTTGCCGGATGCGATGGGGGCCAGCTGGGTGGTCTGGGCGGCCAACCTGACGCTCACACAGTTGTATATCCCGCTAACTCTGACGGCAGGTCTGACACAGATGTGGAGCCTGGCGGTCGAGGTGGCGTTCTATGTGGCGCTGCCGGTTATCGCGGTCGCCATGCGGCGGGTGCCGGGGCGATGGCGTGCTCCGGTGCTCATGTCCCTCGGTGCCATCAGTCTCGGCTGGTCGTTCATCCCCTTTCACGCGGCCGTGGGCGTCAATCCGCTGACGTGGCCGCCCGCCTTCTTCTCGTGGTTCGTCGCGGGCATGCTGCTGGCCGAATGGAGCTCGGCGCCACCCGCTTGGACACTGCACCTGGCGCGTCGCCGCGTGCTGCTCGCCGTGGTGGCCCTTATCGCCTTCGGGGTGGCAGCCTCCCCGCTGGCCGGACCGCAGGGGCTGACTCAGGCACCGCCGCATCAGTACGCCGTCAAGATCGCGATGGGTGCCACGCTGGCGTGGGCGCTGCTGATGCCGTTGACATTGGATGCCCCGGGCACGCCGCACCGAATATTGAGCAGCCCGCTGATGGTGACGCTGGGGCGTTGGTCCTACGGCCTGTTCATCTGGCATCTGGCGGCCCTGAACATGGTCTTTACCGTCATCGGGCGCTTCCCGTTCAGCGGTCACTTCCCGCTGGTGCTGATTCTGACGCTGATCTTCGGCTTCGCGATGGCCGCTGTCAGTTACGCGCTGGTGGAATCTCCGTCACGGGAGGCATTGCGGCGCTTCCAGAAGCGGCGCGATGGGAGCCGCACCGCAGCCAACGCCACGGCGGTCACAGAGGTCAGCGCCAGCAGCTGAATCCACCACGAGTGACCGGTGTATCCACCCATCGATCGCCACGGATGCCGGGAGAGGGCCGCTCCGGCCAGCAGCAGAGAACCGCCGGAGACATAGGCCCCCGCTGCCGTGAGCGTGCGCAGGGGCCAGCGCGCCCACACCTTGAACGCCAATGCGGCCAGGCCCACCACGGCCCCGGCGATGCCACTGATGGCGGTGAGAGCCGCCAGCACCGCGACACCCGCCGCGCGGCCAGAGCGCCATGGGATCACCTGGGTGAGGGTGGTTTTTCGGCGCACGGGGATGAAGGCCAACAGTGCGAGGACGGGAAGCAGCGCAAGTCCGCCGAACAGTCCCGCCCGGTACCAGGTGTCGAGGCCGAAGGTGAGTGTGATCGGCCCGCCGGTGCCGGCCGGAAGCACCCATCCCTGCTGCCATCCGTTCACCCGTACCGGGGCGAGGATGTGTCCTTGTGCATCACGAGCCACCCACCCGGGGTTGATGCTTTCGGGCACCACCAGCACCCGGTCGTGCGACGCGGGATCCGCGGTCACCTCACGCCGGGCCGCATCCCATCTGCCCGTGGGTGCCACGGTCGCGGTCGCGGAGGCCGGTGCCGCGTCCGGCGCGGTGAGCTGGACGCCATCGACGATGAACTGCTGGCGTGGATTGACGGTGACGTCCTGAGGCCCTGCGCCCGTCGCGATGGGTGCGGTATCGCACGGAGTCGCCTGGATGGCGTTGCCGTCCAGCAGATCCCGCACCGTGGTGGTGATGGACATCGGGATGAAGCGTCCGGCGAGCGCTAGCACCGGGCCGTCGGCGCATCCGATGTTGATCACGCGGTTGCCATTGGCCCGCGCATCGGCCGGGGCGACCGGCCGACCGCGGGTGTCCAGCGCGACGAGCTCGGCGATTCCGGGCGGTTTGTTCTGATCGGTTCCTAGCGCGGTGCGGTCAATGATGTCGGTCCAGTCAGTCACCGTGACCGTGATGGTGTCGGTGACAGCCGGATGCAATGCCAGTGTCGTCTCGGGAGACTTCGGGTCGATGTTCCTTATCTGGGGTCCGTCGCCGAGGTTGATGGCTACCTGCTTGGGGTGTGTAGGCACCTCCGTCTTGCTGGGCTGGAGCCGAATACCGCCGACGGCCACGGGTTTGGGGAGTTTTATCACCAGAGAGGGCAGGTGCTGTCGCAGTACCGACTCCTGTGGCGCCGTCCAGGCGGTACCGGGATCGCCGTCGGTGGCGGCATAGGAGGAGCCTCGCAGGTCAATCAGGTCGGCGCTCCCGGAGGCCGCGGTGGTTCCGGGCTGCGTGATCAGATCACGCAGTTGCGGGCCGGAGCGGGCCCGCACCCAGAGCCGTGGTGTGAGCGAAAGAGGCCGGGGCACAGTCAGTGTCCGGATGAAGGTGCCGGGTTCCTCGGGGGCAAGTGAGAGTGTTCCCGCGCAGCGCAGCCTCTCGGGGGACGGCATGCAGCCGGGTCGACCCTCCAGCGGAGATCCCAAGTCCCAGCCAAACACCGCGGCTTCCGCGGGAGGCGAGGGCAGGGTTGCGCTGTGGCGGAGATCGACGGAATGGGCGTATCCCGCGGCGTCGTACTGGGTGAGGGATAGCTCAGTGATGCCGAACTGCACGCCGGAGGTGCCGTCCTCGGTGCCGGTGGCCGTGACCTTGACCCAGTTGGTTTCCCCCGGCCGCAGCGCCACATCCAAAGGCTTGCCCGGCTCATCGAACCGCACCGATGTGGTGCCGTTATCGGTCTCGACCTCCAGTCGCCGCACCTGAGCTCCCAATGCGGTGGCACTCGGTGTCACGGTGAGGATCGCGTTGGTGATCGGCCGATCCAGGTCCACCCGAATCCATTGCCCAAGAGCGGCTTCCAGTGAACTGCTGACCCAGCTCGTCGCGTTGTCGCGATCGATGACGGCGGCTGTGCTGGTGCCCGGGGCCACATTGGGCAGCGCCGTGGAATCGGAAGCGGAGCTGGATGCGGTGATGGTCCCGCCTGTCCAGCTTCCGTTCACGGCGGGGACGCCGGTGGCGGGGTAGTCGGGCACTCGGTTGAAGGTTCGGCGTTTATCGCTGGGTGCGCGAATGGCCGAGGAATGATCGTCGACGCGCCCGTAGTCGGTCTCACGAGCCAACGGACTGTCGGTGACCATCGCGGGTCCGGGACGCAGACCTGCCTGTGCGGCGTCGGTAGCCAAGAGAGATGGGCCCAGCGGTGGCTGGTTCAGCTGGCGGCGCCGTTCACCCAAGCGCAGCAGAGCTTCGGGTCCACCCGCGACCCGGGGCATGCTGTCGATGTCCGCGAAATATGGTTCCCCATAACCCTTTCCGTGCCCCACCGAGTAAATCTCGACCGCTGGATACTTTGGGCGTAGGTCACTATCGGCGACAAAGCCTTCCACGGTCCCGGCCCCGACGGAGTCGCCGAACTGGGCAACCTTGGTGAGCCCGGGAGACCCGTCGATGGTGTGGTGCACCAGGATCGGTCGCGCGGAACGGGACGTATCGGGGTCGAGGTCGTTGCGCACCACCAGATAGGAGATGCCCTGTTGCTCCAGGGTGTCGGCCAGCCCGTCCGAGGGGCGGCCGGCGGCGAACAACTGCTGTACCGAGTCGATGGCGCGGATGGTTTCCGGAGGTGTCAGTGGGATGGAATCCCGTACTCCCCAAGGTGTTTGGCCCAGCGCCTGCAGGGGTTCGTCGCGGGTGAGGCCCCAAGTCTGGATTGCGAACGGAGCTCCCGGTACCACGAGCGCGCGCCCGCCATCATCGTGATCGGCCAGCCAGTGTGCCGTCTCGTTCCAGTATCCGGGGATCTCGTCGAAACCGCCGCGGGGCACCAGCCGGCCCGTCCAGGCCAGCGATGTGCTCGCGGCGAGCGCCACCAACACCGCGATCCCAAGGGCAACCGCCCGATTACGTTCCGGGCGCGCCAGCGCCGCGAGCCACTCCCGGACGGTCACACTGGCGGGAAGTGGTATCCGCGACAAGGCATGTGCCAGGCCAAGAATCAGTGGCAGGCGGATCAATGGTTCGAGCTTGTGCACATTGCGCAGCGGTGTGCCGCCGTCGTCAAGGAAGAATTGGATCTGCTGGCCCACAGGCGATCCGAGTGCACCGGTGTATCCGGCCGTCAGCAGCACGAGGCCAACAAGAAGTATCGCGACCAGGCGCCCGCGTGCCGGCATGCCCCGCATTGCCAGCCCCGCCATGCCGGCAGCGGCGATCATGGCGGTGGCGATGACCATGGCCGACTGGGTGACCAGCGAGGAACCCGCCGTCGCGGTCGGGGCCACGAACGGCGTCCAACTGTCGGTCCCGCGCAGCACCTCGGTGAGAGAGGTCCATTGCGTGGTGACGCCGGAAGATTCGATGAAGTCGAGGAACCGCGGGCTGATCTTGCCGAAGATCAACAGGGCGGTGATCCACCATGAGGTGGCCAGCGCCAGGCAGGGAATCCACCACGCCGTGAATCGCCACCATGTCCGGTTCGGTGTGTGGGCCAGCCACCAGATGGCGGCCACACCGCAGGCGAGGGCGGTGGCGACAGCATTGACCGCACCCATCAATGCGACCGCGACAGCCGACAATGCCGCCGCCCGGCGCGGGGACATTCGGCCCTGGAACGTCAGGATGACCGGCAACAGCACCCACGGAGCCAGCATCATCGGCAGTGTTTCGGATGAGATGGCTCCCAGGGTCGTCAGCACCCGGGGGGACAGGGCGAACGCGACTGCCGCGATGATCCGGGAGCCGCGGGTACCGATACCCAGCGCCTCGGCAACCCGGATGACGCCCCAGAACCCGGCCACCACCAGCAGTGCCCACCACAGTCGTTGCGTCACCCAGGCCGGCACCCCGAGTAGATGCCCCAGTGAGAAGAAGGCGCCGTGCGGAAAGAGATAGCCGTATGCCTGGTTCTGCGCCTGCCCGAACGGCAGATCACTGCTCCACAGGTTGAGGGCCCGGGCGGCGAACCGCAGCGGATTGATCGCCAGATCCAGCTTGGTGTCCGGGGAGATCTGCCCGGGTGATTGGGCAAAGGTCAGCAGTAATGCGAACGCCGCGGCGACCGCGAGCCACCGCCGACTCAGCGGCGAACAGTCAAGGCGGTGCGTCACGGCTCAGGAAATGCTGCGCGGCGCTGCCGGGGGCCGCGAGATGTCAGCTCCGGTTGCCGTAATCGGGGCGGTTGAGGATGGCGGTCGACGGATCGATTCCCGTCACGACCGGCTTCTTGTCCTGCTCGACCGACAGCGTGACGCCGAAGACGGCGGCGGCGCCCAGCAGCAGGCCGATCAGCACGCTTGCGGCGGCCGGCACCACAAATCTGGTCATCGGAGCTCCTCTGGGTCATGCAGATACCAGCGGCCAAACTAGCACGTCCGTCACGGGTGACAGTTCTGGACGGACAACCCACTGTGATACTGCGACGATTAGCTGGGTATCACTGGCGAGGTCGGGGGTGGGCAGACGAGCACTCTGCGGGCCTGCGGATACTCGGTTCGGGCGAGCCTCGAGTGAGCAAGGAACATGTTGAACCGTGAATAGACCGGCATGGCGGGTGGCCTCATGTGGCCGCTGGCGCCCGTTCGTGCGGAATAATGGCCGCCCATGACCGGTCCATATAACTACGGACCGGCGCCGGATTACGACGCGGAGCTTGCCGCCGCGCACAACCCGGCGCTACCGCAGGATCAACTGCTGCGACTGTGGCACACGCGTCCGGATCTGCGTGAAGCTCTGGCGCAGCTGCCTGCGTGCCCGCCTAACCTCGCCGCGCAGGTGAAGTTCTCCGATCCGTGGCGCGATCCGAATGCGCGATCGCATCGCGGGATCATCATGGCCTTCGCGATGCTCGCTGGTCTGCTCGTGGTCGTGGGGCTCGGCTACGTCGGATACATGGCGGTGCACGGCGACGGTTCCACCCAGCAGCAGACGCACGGGATGCTGCCGCCGAATGATCCGAAGACGACGAGCAGTGCGGCGACGACCACCACCGCGCCACCTCCCGTGCCGTCGAGTCCCGTCAAGCCGGTGGACTTGAGCACCAATTGCGTTCAGGCCGAGGACGGCACCGACAGCAATGGGGTGAAGTACGTCTACGACCCCGCTAAGGCATTCGACAACGACCCGCTCACCGCCTGGCGATGCCAGTGGAAGGAACAAGACGGCCAGTCGATCACGGCGAAGTTCGACCACCCGACACTCGTTACCTCGGTCGGTTTGGTGCCCGGATATGCCAAGACCGATATCGACGGATCCGACCGCTTCGCCCAGAACCGCAAGATCACCAGGGTGCGTTGGGAATTCAGCGACGGTAGTTCGGTCAAACAGCAGGTCCCGGTGAGCCGAGCGTTGGCAAGTGTCAAGGTCAATGTGGTGACCGATTCGGTGACCATGGTCATCGAGGCCACCGAACCCGGTGTGTCGATCGTGAACAAGAGTGGCCAGCGGCAGGACGCGTTCAACGGTCTTGTGTCGGTGAGCGAGATTGAGATCATGGGCACGCAGCCCCCGGCGGCCGAAGGGCCGGCGCCGTCGCCGGCGCCTCCGGTAGGTGCTCCGCCTCCGATGCCGGCGCCTGTCGCTCCGCCGCGCGGCGCGGCGCCCGCACCCGGCGCCGCGACCACGGCTCCCGCACAGCCGTAGCGCGTCGTACCCAAAACCGGCCGGGTTCTTCGGCGTTCATTGCCAGGAATTGCGGTTACGTTGGATGCATGGCCGAGCTCAACCGCAGGACCGTGCTGACCACTGGGGCTGTTGCGGCGGGTGCCGCCGCGGTCGGTTTCGGGGGATATGAGCTGCTCCGCAAGCCGAGTCGCACTGATTCACCGTCAGCCGGCGGGAACAAGCCGAACATCTTGGTGATCGTCGTGGATCAGATGCGGGCCCCGCAGTGGTTCCCCGATGTTCAGAAACTCACCAACCTCTTACCCAGTCTTAGTCGATTGCAAAGGGACAGCATCACCTTCGCGTCGCACTACACCGCATCGAACATGTGCACCCCGTCACGGGGAGCCATGACGACCGGGCTGTACTCACATCAGACCGGATGTCTGTTCACCGGGGAGGGGCCAACCGAATCGAGCCTGGCACCGCAGTTCCCCACCTGGGGCACCATGCTGCGACAGCAGGGATATCAGACCTGGTGGTGGGGCAAGTGGCATCTCGGTCACTGGAGTGACAACACACCCGAAGGTCTTGATGCACATGGTTTCTCGGGCGGCACCTTCCCGTCGCCGAACGGCATGCCGAACCAGGGACTGCAGAAGGACCCGGGGATCGTCGACCAGTTCGCGGGGTGGTTCGACGCCGAGGCAGGCAAGGGGCCGTGGTGCACGACGGTCTCTCTGGTGAATCCGCATGACATCTGCTGGTGGCCCAAGAATCCTCTCCCGGAAGATGTTCCGCACTGGTTTGATGCTGTGCCGGTCAACTTCCAGACGCCCGATGAGCTGCGCCAGCACGGCAAGCCGCAGCTGCAGATCGACTACGCCAATTTCATGTCGCCGATCATGACGGGCGCGGTGACCTACTCGGGACCGGATATGGCCCGTCAATGGGCCCGCTGCCTTGATATGTACCTGTGGCTACAACAGCAGGTGGATGCCCAGGTCGGCCGGGTGCTGGACAAGCTGGCATCGCGCCCAGAGGTGGATCGCAACACCGTCGTCGTCTTCACCTCCGATCATGGCGAATACGCGGGCTCGCATGGACTGCGCGGCAAGGGGGCCACTGCGTACGAGGAGGCCATCCGGGTTCCGCTGTACATCCGCGATCCGCACGGTGTGCTCACCCCGAAGCCGGGGGACACGCGCACCCAGCTGACCTCCAGCGTTGACCTCGCACCCCTGCTGCTGACGATCGGTTCCGGCGGCAATGGCTGGCGTTCTGATCCGCGTTTTTCGTATCTGGCCGCGCGCGCCGACATCGCCGGCATCGCTAAAAACAATGCGGCAGGGCGCAAGTGGATCGCGCACGTCACCGATGACATGTCGGTGGAAGAGATGGCCACCTTCCTCAAGGATCCCCAGATCCGTGCGGTGATGGGTGAGAACGCGCCCACCGAGATCCCCACCTCGGCGCCCAGTCATATCGTCGCGGTCCGTACCGCCGAGGCGAAGCTGGCCACCTACTCGTACTGGAAATCCGGCGGCATGCAGATCGACAGTGCGCGGCCGTCGGATCGCGAATTCTATGACTATTCAACGCCTTCCGGTCAGCAAGAGATCGAGAACCAGACAGGGCGCGGGGGCAAGGAGGCCGGGCTGCAAGCCCTCATCGACAACGAGGTGCTGCCTGAGGTGCAGGCGCCGTTGCCGACGTTCCTGGGTGAGGCGCAGGAGCAGGGCCTGGCCGATATGCAGAAACTGATGGTGCTGCGCGGCGGATAGTCGATCGGCGCGGTCTACTTGGGTGGAAGCGACCCGGCGAAGGCCAGTGCCCGTTTCACCCACGGCTCCAGCTGTCGCTTGGTGCGCACACCCTCGGCGTCGATGCTCAACCAGCCATCCATCTCGCGCCCACCCATCACCATCCGGCTCACATGCTTCTTGGCCGTCAGGGCCTCGGTGTCGTGGGGATCGCAGCGGGCCAGTAGTCCGCCTTCGCGTTTCGCGGCGACCGTCATGTGCCCGTCCACCAGAAACGCGAGGCCGCCAAACATCCGTTTCTCGGTGACACCCTTCGTTGCCGCGATCACTTCACGGATGCGCTCCACGAGGTCCTCGTCATAGGCCATGGGGTCAATTGTCGCGCGCTGTCGATTGAGATACCTGCTGTTCGTGGTCCTGATAGGACACACGACACCTGAGAGGCACCATTGACCCGTGGCGCACGACGAGATAGGCCGGATCTTCCGCGAGGAGTACGGCCGCACCGTGGCGACCTTGATCCGCTACTTCGGCAGCATCGACCTCGCCGAGGACGCCGTACAAGAAGCGTTCGAGGTAGCCATCGCGAAATGGCCGCAGGACGGCATACCGCCGAATCCCGGCGCGTGGATCACCACGACGGCCCGCAACCGCGGCATCGACAAACTGCGGCGCGACCGGCGGCGCGACGAACTGTCCAGGGAGACAACGGCTCTCGACGAGGAGCAACCGGAACCCCAGGAGGTGGGTCCGGTGCAGGATGATCGCCTGCGGCTCATCTTCACCTGCTGTCACCCGGCGCTGTCCCCCGAGGCGCAGGTCGCCCTGACACTGCGCTTACTCGGCGGACTCACCACGCCCGAGATCGCCCATGCGTATCTGGTCTCCGAATCGACCATGGCCGCGCGCATCACACGAGCCAAGAAGAAGATCGCGTCGGCGGGTATTCCGTACCGAGTGCCCGGGGATCACGATCTGCCGGACCGGCTGTCATCGGTGCTGGCCGCGCTCTACCTCGTCTACAACGAGGGCTATGCCGCCTCTTCAGGCACCACGCTCACCCGCACGGATCTGTCCGCCGAGGCGATCAGGCTGGCGAGGGTGCTCGCTGATCTGATGCCCGACGAACCCGAGGCCGTGGGACTGCTCGCATTGGTGCTGCTCACCGAGGCCCGCCGTCCCGCCCGGACCGATGGCGCCGGAGCGCTCGTGCTGCTCGCCGATCAGGACCGCACGCGGTGGAACCACGCGATGATCGAGGAGGGGCACCAACTGGTACGACGCTGCCTGAGGCGCAACGCCCCGGGCCCGTATCAGATCCAGGCCGCCATCAATGCCGTCCATGACGACGCTCCCTCGGCAGCGCTTACCGACTGGGGTCAGATCGTCGCGCTGTATGACCAGCTGACGGTGTTCACTCCCACCACTGTCGTCGCCCTCAATCGTGCGGTGGCCATTGGTGAACGCGACGGCGCGCAGGCCGGACTGGATGCCATCGACTCGCTGCGGCAGCATCTCGACGCCTACTACCCACTGCATGCCGCGCGCGCCGATCTGCTCACCAGACTCGGCCGGAATCGGGAGGCAGCGGACGCCTACCGAAAAGCATTGGTACTCACGGATAACGAGGTATTCCGCGGGTACCTCGGTGACCGGCTGGCCCGGCTCGACACCGGCGCATGACACGATGGCCTCATGAGAATGCGTGCAGGGCTAGTACTGACCGGTCTCGTTGCGGTGGCGCTGTCCGCCTGTGGCGGCAACGCGCCGGAGCCGGCGAAGGAGTCCGCTACGTCCGCACCAAAGACGCCCGTCACTGCCGCGCCCGCAGGCGATCTAGCCTGCCTGAGCACCCGCGACAGGTTGGCGCAGCTACTCATGGTGGGCGTCAAGGACGCCGACGACGCCCGCGCACTGGTGCGTGATCACCACGTCGGCGGCATCTTCGTCGGCAGCTGGACCAAGAAGGAGATGCTGACCGACGGCTCCCTGCACGACGTCGTCACCGCCGGGCCGATCCCGGCCGCGGTGAGCGTCGACGAGGAGGGCGGCCGGGTGTCTCGTCTGAAGGACCTCATTGGTCCGTCGCCGTCCGCCCGGGAGCTGGCCGCCACCCAGACCCCCGAACAGGTGCAAGCGCTCAGCCAGGAACGTGGTCAGAAGATGAAGGACCTCGGCATCACCATCGACTTCGCCCCCGATGCCGATGTGACCGATGGCGACCCTGATGGCGCGATCGGCGACCGTTCCTACAGCGGCGATCCGCAGAAGGTCGCCGAGTACGCCGAGGCCGCCGTGCGGGGATATCAGGCCGGCGGCGTAGGCGCCGTGGTCAAGCATTTCCCGGGCCATGGTCACGCTTCGGGCGATTCGCACACCAACGGTGTGGTGACCCCGCCGCTGGAGCAGCTGCGGGACACCGATTTGGTGCCGTACCGCTCGCTGGTGACCAGCGGTGCCGCCGTGATGATCGGCCACATGCAGGTGCCCGGACTGACCGGCGACGACCCGGCCAGCCTGAGCGCTGCCGCAGTCGACTTGCTGCGCAAGGGAACCGGCTACGGAGCGCCGACTTACGACGGCGTGATCTTCACCGATGACTTGTCCTCGATGGCTGCCATCACCGACCGCTTCCCGATCGAGGAGGCCGTGCTCAAGTCGATCAAGGCGGGCATCGACTGGGCGCTCTGGGTGAGTACCGAGAAGGTCGGCTCTGTTCTGGACCGTCTCGAATCGGCCTACAACGCAGGTGAATTGAACGGCGACGCGATCAATGCGTCGGTGCGCCGGGTGCTGGCGTTCAAGGGTGTTCCCGCCTGCGGTTAATGCCCCAGCGTTACGGGCAGACTGCGCAGCCCGTGAATACCCATCCCGTCGAAGTACTGTGGCTCGCCTGCCAGCGCTAAGCGCGGGAAGCGTTCGAAGAGCGACTGCAGGGCGATGTGCAGCTCGACGCGTGCCAGCACCTGGCCGAGGCACACGTGAATTCCGGTGCCCAGCGTGATGTTCTCGCGCGCATTGGCGCGGGTGATGTCGAAGACGTCCGGGTTCTCGAATGCGGCGGGGTCGCGGTTGGCCCCGCCGAGCAACAGCAGCGCCGACTGACCGGCCTCGATGGTGTGTCCCTCGATCTCGACCGTCTCGGTGGCGACGCGGGCGGACCATTGATTCGAGGTGTCGTAGCGCATGAGCTCCTCGACGGCGTTGGGCCACAGACTCGGATCGGCGTGTAGCGCCGCCAGCTGCTCCGGGTGGCGCAGCAGTGTGACTATCGCCTTGCCCATCAGGTGCGTGGTGGTCACGAATCCCGCGCCCAGGAACACCGCGAAGAACATCTTGAGCTCGAAATGGCTCAGATCACTGTCGAGAAGCCCTGCGGCCAGTTCGCTCGTGGTTCCGTCCCGGCGAAGCCGGGCGACGTGCTTCTCGAGGTACTCATCTATTTCCCGTAAAGCCGCTGTGCCATCCTGGTATTGGCGCCAAGACGGTGCGGTGGTAGCGATCAGCTGGATCGCGCGATTCATGGCCGTGTACAGGAGCGAGTAGTCCTGCGGAGGTACGGCGATCATCTCGCCGATCACGGCGATGGGGATTTTCGCGGTGAAATCGGTGATCAGATCCGGGTGAGGACGCTGTTCCAGCGCGTCCAGGTGGCCGTTCGTCACCTCCTGGATGCGTCCGCGGAGAGACTCGATGGCGCGCGGAGTGAATGGCGCGGCGACAAGACGTCGCAGCCGACCGTGATCGGGTGGGTCGGTGATCAGAATGGATGGCGGCTCGGCGGGATTGAGCAGCCGCGGGTCGCTCCACGCGGCCAGGCGCTTGATGATGGGCGACGCGGACCGGTGCTCGGGCTTGAAGGTGACGAACCGGTTGTCGCGGAAGATTGTTCGGACGATCTGCGCATCCGCGGTGATCCAGCCACCGCCGGACTGTGACATCCTTCCGCGGCCGCGGATTTTGTCGATGATGCCGTAGATGCCCGCGGCCTGGGCGGTGTCGATTCCGAGCTGCGCGACGGGTTCACCTCGGCGGGCAAGCACTTTCAGGTACGCACGGGCTATCCCATGCGTCACGGCCCAATGGGTGCGCTGTTTGATCCGGTCGTGCATCTGTCCGATCCCCGTGTCGGCCCGCTCGATGCCAAGCGGACACCAAGCAGCCTCGAGATTAACTGCTGGCCCGCACCCGGGCACGGCCGAGGTTCACCGGCAGGCTTCCGAAGCCATGCAGATTGACATGCTTACCGGGGGTCGGATCGGCGGCCAGGGAGAGTTCGGGGAAGCGTTCGAAGAGCGACTGCAACGCCACCACTCCTTCCATCCGGGCCAGGCTCGCCCCCAGGCAGACATGTACTCCGCTGCCGAACGCCACGTGCTCGCGTGCGTTGGCGCGGCTGACGTCGAAGACATCGGGCTCGTCGAAAACAGCCGGGTCGCGGTTGGCGCCACCGAGCAGCAGCACCGCCATAGAGCCGGCAGGCAGTGTGTGCCCTTCGAATTCGACTGTTTCGGTGGCTACCCGGCCGGTGACCTGCACGGGGGAGTCGTAGCGCAGAATCTCCTCGACGGCGTTCGGCCACCCCTCCGGATTCTCCCGCAGATAGTCCAGCTGTTCTGAGTGACGCAGCAGAGCCACGATGCCATTCCCGATGAGATTGACCGTCGTCTCGAATCCGGCGCCGAGCAGCAGTGCCATGGTTGCCTTGAGTTCGCGGTCGTTCAGATCGCCGTCGCGCACGATGCTCGCGAGGATGCCGTCGAGGGTGGGATCCTGCGCCAGCTCGCTGCGCAACTGGATCAGGTGCGCGTCGAAGTAGCGGTCGATCTCCACGAGCGCCTGGGTGGCGTCTCGATACGCCGACCAGGTCATGCCGATATCCAAGAGCGCCGCTCCGTGGTTGCCCCATTGGAGAAGGAAGGGGGCGTCGGCGCGCGGCACGCCGAGCATCTCGGCGATGATCGCCACCGGTAGTTGGGACGCGTAGTCGTCGAGCAGATCGGCGCGCTCTTGCCGTTCCAGGTTCTCGAGCAGTTCGAGTGTCACCTCGCGGACGCGGTCTTCCAACTTGCTCACCGCGCGCGGCGTGAACGCCTTGGATACCAGCTTGCGGAACCGGGTGTGTTCGGGCGGATCGACGGCCAGCATGGCGGGCGGCTCCACCGGATTGGGCAGACCGGGCTCGGTTTTCTCGAAGATCCACCGGCTGAGCGCCTGGGGCAGAACGGGGGAGGGAATGTTGTTGGGCGCCATCGTGATGAATCGGTGGTCCCGCAAGATCTCGCGTGTCTGCGCCAGGCCGGTGAAGACCAGGCCGGTGGCGCGAGCCGGAGCGATCGGACCGACTGACCGGATCTGTTCGATGTACCGGTAGTGATTGTCGGCTCGGTCCGGGCTGAGGAACAACGCCGCCAACGGCATCGTGCGGACCTGCGTGAGTAGTCCGATGCGGCTGATGCCGTGCATGGCCACCCACCGCGACCAGTACTTGACCCGATTCCTGGGGCGCATATCTGCCTCCGACGCTGGATGCTATTTGTCACGAGTCTAATAGCGGCCCGGCGGGAAGGGAATGCCGAAAAATCTTGAGGGATTTTCCAGGCTGCAGGCAGGAGATGGGCCACGCCCGGCGTCGATCGGTCGTACCGATCACATCACTACTCCGGGGTGTCAAAGCACACAGTGAACAATGTGCTCTCGGGCCTTTTTAGACACGGCGTCCTAATGGGACTTCGAGTACCGTTTGCTACTGGTACGTCACGTACCATCTACGTTCGGTCGGGACCGTAGCAAAGCGTGATGGCCTATTCATGGCTACTCGTCGTCCGGCTGTCGTAGTTACGGCTACGCGGAGGTTGGGATGAGTGCGCTGGTGACAGGGTTACGTGTCGAGGAGTACCTGGACGAGACGGGCGCCATCTCCTTACCGGACGGCTACACCGTCAACCATTATCTTGAGAGCGCTGTCGACGGCGAGCATGACACTTTTGCCTATCGCTATGTGGACTTCAGTAGCGACCCGGACGGCGAACCGTCCGATCTGAACTGGCCACAGCTTCGTGCGCGTTCCCGTGCCGTCGCGGCACGGCTTCAGCAGGTGACCAAGCCGGGAGACCGGGTCGCGATCCTGGCGCCCCAAGGCCTTGATTACGTCATCGGCTTCTTCGCCGCCATCGAGGCCGGAAACATCGCGGTCCCCCTCTTCGCCCCGGAACTTCCCGGGCACGCCGAACGGCTCGACGCGGTGCTTACCGACGCCCAACCGACGGTCGTGCTTACCAACGAAGCGGCCGCCGAATCCGTCAGCAGCTTCGTCCGAAGACTGCCGCGCGAGCGTCGCCCCCGGGTACTTGCCGTCGACGGCGTGCCGAATTCGGTGGGCGCCACCTATGCCAGAGTGACGCCGAGTACCGATGACATCGCCTACTTGCAGTACACATCGGGTTCGACGCGAGTGCCCGCCGGTGTGGAGATCACCCACCGTGCGGTGATGACCAACGTCCTGCAAATGGTCATCTCGGTGGGCCTGGATGTCGATGTCCGAGGAGCGAGTTGGCTGCCGCTCTATCACGACATGGGTCTGCTCATGCTCATGTTCCCGCTCTGCGGAGGCCGGATGACGCTGATGTCCCCGATGTCGTTCGTGCGCCGGCCCGGACGCTGGATCAAGGAGCTCGCGGCCGCGTCTCACCTGGGCCGCACCTTTGGAGCAGCCCCCAACTTCGCCTTCGAGCTCGCCGCCGAGCGCGGCCTACCGAAGGACGGCGAAGCCCTAGACCTGAGCAATGTGGCGGGGCTGATCAATGGTTCCGAGCCGGTCAGCATTGCCTCGATCCGGAAGTTCAACGCAGCCTTCGGCCCACATGGTCTGCCGCCCAACGCCATTAAGCCCTCCTACGGCATGGCCGAGGCGACGCTGTTCGTCTCCTCCATCGCCCCCGAGGCAGAGCCGTCTGTCATCTATGTGGATCGTGAACAGCTAGGCGCAGGGTATGCGGTCCGCGTGGAAGCCACTCACGAGAATGCGGTGCCGCAAGTGTCGTGTGGGCAGATCGCCCGCAGCCAGTGGGCTGTCATCGTCAATCCCGGCACCGAGGCGGAGCTGCCCGACGGGCAGGTGGGTGAGATCTGGCTGCACGGCAACAACATTGGCCGCGGTTACTGGGGCCGGCCCAGAGAGACAGACCTCTCCTTCCATAACAAGCTGCAGGAACGTGTAGCCGAGGACAGTCACGCCGTGGGTACCGAACCGGGCGCGCTCTGGTTCCGCACCGGAGACCTTGGTGTCTATGTCGACGGCGAGCTCTACATCACCGGGCGGGTTAAAGATCTGGTGATTGTGGACGGCCGTAACCACTACCCGCACGACATCGAGGCCACGGTCGAAGAGTCGTCGCCGGTGGTGCGGCGCGGCTTCGTGGCGGCCTTCTCGGTGCCCGCCAACGAGTTGCCGGTTGGCGTCGATGCGGGTGATGGCGCCGGGGAGAGATTGGTCATCGTCGCTGAGCGGGCCGCTGGAGCCGGGCGGGCCGAACCCGGCCCCATCGTCGACGCGATCCGCGCCGCGGTGTCCCGTCGGCACACACTGCCGGTCACCGATGTGCAGCTGGTTCAGGCCGGCGCGATCCCGCGTACCAGCAGCGGAAAGATCGCACGCCGAGCCTGCCGCCAGGAGTACCTGAACAACAAACTCGGAACGCGCGCCTCCTAAGTAGGCGGTTCCAAGCACGATCTTTCGCGATCTCTTCCCGAATTTTCGATGAGGTGTCGATTCTGGGGAGGTCTATTCGTGGTGTGGTTGAAGGGAAGCCGAACGGGCGCCCATCGATGGCTACGGATAGAAAAGGACGACCATGAAGCAGTACTTACTCTCGGTCCACAGTTACGCGGAGAACGCGGCCGATTGGAGTGACGAGGATGTGCAGCGGCTCTACGCACAGACTGGCGTGCTCAACGAGAGGATGAAGGAGGCCGGTGTCTGGGTCTTCGCCAACGGGCTGACCGAACCGTCGGATGCGACGGTGGTGCGCAGCGCGGACGGCAAGATCACCACCACCGACGGCCCATACCTGGAAACCAAGGAGCACCTCGGCGGTTTCTGGATCATCAACGCGCCCGACCTGGACGCGGCGCTGAAGTGGGCTGCCGAGGGGTCGGCGGCATGCGAGGAGCCCGTCGAGGTGCGCCCCTTCCAGGACGAGGAGGCCTGACATGAGCCGCTATCTACTCTCGATCGTCTACCCGCCCGAGGCGGTCCAGCCCGACGCCGCCGCGCTGGAAACCATCGGCGCCGATGTGCAGGCAGTCACCCGGCGCATGCAGGAGGCGGGTGTGTGGCTGTTCGCGGCCGGATTGCAGCCTGCCGACACCGCGACCATGGTGACCGCCAACGCCTCTGGGCATACCGCCACCGACGGTCCCTACACCGAGACCAAGGAGCAGCTCGGCGGCTTCAGCATCATCGACGTGCCCACCCTGGCCGAAGCCCAGCAGTGGGCCGCCGAGGTGTCCCGCGCGGTCTGGTGCCCCATCGAGGTACGTGGCCTGGACCGGGGCTGCGGCGAGGTGGACTGAGCTCAGGCCGACGAGGCCGGGCGGGTGCTCTTGAGCATCGTCTCGGCCTCGTCGGCCTGCTGCAAGAGAATCGGATCGACGGTGTCGTCCAGGGCACGGGCCAACAGCCGGGAGGCCAGCGTGACCGTCAACTGCTTTGCCCGCGAGGCATTATCGGCGATGGTTTCCCAGTCGGTGGAGGTGTATCCGGATTCGGTGAAGGGCTGCCACACGTCGGCGACGTAGGCACCGAGAAGTAGTTGGGCTATCTGGTGCTGAAGCCGATCGACTTCGCGGAGCGTCTCGGATATGCGAGACAGGGACATACCGGCGGTCACCAGCAGCTGGATGGCGTCAAGTGTTTCGGTATCCCGCACCGACACCGTCTGGATGTCGATGTCGGAGAGCAGTCCCGCCTCGGCCAGTGCGGTGTCGGCATCCTCGCCGAGGCGCTGTACCAGCTCGGCGCGGGGGAGGATCACCGGCTCGCCGGTGGCGAAGGGACTGAGGGCCTCGGTGACCATCTTGCGCACGCTGTCCTCCGAGCCGCCGCCGGAGTCAATGACCCGTCGGATGACATCCAGCGGAAAGCCTTGGGACTTAAGATTTTTCACGTGGTTAATGATCGCCACGTGGTCATCGGAGTAGATGCCGATACGTCCCCGCTTTTCGGGCGGGGGAACCAGTCCGAGCGTCTGCCACTCACGGATGTTGCGCGCCGTCATGGCCACCCGCTGTGCCAGCTGATCGATCGTCAGTTCCATCAGGGTTAAAGATTACCCCATTGTCCGTTACGGAAAGTTCCGTTACGGTTATTGATGGAACTCAACGACGAGTGATGAGAGGTTCACCCATGGTGGCGACCGCCCAGGGCACGTATCCGAAGACGCGACGAATCCAGTTCGGATTCGAAAAGACGCCCGCGGGGCCGAAGCATTTCGCGCAGGACGACATCGTCTTCAGTCACACCGTGGCCTTTCTTTCCGCGATCTTTCCCCCGGGCGAGGACATCTTCGTCCGATCGGTGCGCCGCTACCGGGACAAGATCACCGATCCCGATCTCAAAAAGAGAGTGGCCGGGTTTATCGGTCAGGAAATGACGCACGGATTGCAGCACCGTGAGCTTAACGAGCAGCTTGCTGAGATGGGTTATCCCACAGCATGGTTCGAGTACTTCCTGCAGAGCACCGAGCGTATGGAGAAGTTTCTCGACAAGCAGTACCCCGACCCGGACCGACTGACCAGGTTGCGGCACCTGCTCCTGGCCTTCACCGTGGGCGCCGAGCACTTCACCGCGGTATTCGCCGAGAATGTCCTGGGGCGTCCTGATATCCAGAGACTGCTCTCGGACCCGGAGATCCGGAACATGCTCAATTGGCATGCGCTCGAAGAGCTGGAGCACAAGTCGGTGGCCTTCGACGTCTACCGTGAGATCGGCGCATCGGAGGAACTGCGCATCCGCATGATGCGGTTTCTCTCGACCATCGCCGTGCCGACGATCACGCTGGCTTCCTGGATTTCGATCGTCACCACCGATCCGGTGGGCCGGCGCCAGCCGTTGCGGCTGCTGCGTGAAACCTTCAGCATGGTGCGTGGCCCGCTGTTCCGCGGCATCTACCGGGATATGAAGCCGTTCATGCGCAAGGGATTTCATCCGGATGACGTCGATACCACGCTGCTGCTGAATGAGTGGCAGGACAGGTTGTTCGGTGCCGAGGGCGAGCTGGTCGGGCACTTGAAATGACCATACTGAGCGGTCTTCGCGCCAGCGGCTCATCGATGAGACACGACGCCCAGCTGGTCCGCACCACGACGAGGCCGGTGGTGCGGTCCTTGATGTCCAACGCGTCGGATGAGTTGCGGGCCAGGGTGCGACGTCGCTCTTTCCCGGGTGTGCCGGAAACCGACTTCGATCCCATGGATCCGTCGACCGCGGCCAGCCCGCACCCCGGATATCGTGCGCTGCTCTCCGGTGAGCGGGTGCACTACAACCGGAAGCGCAACATCTTCATTCTGTGCCGCTATGAAGACGTGCGCGCGGCCGCGCGCAACGACGCGCTGCTCTCGAACCGGGATGGCGTGGTGCGAGCCAGATTTGACGTACCCGTGTTGCTGAACATGGACAGGCCGCGGCACACCGAGCTGCGTCGCAAGGCGCTGCCGGGATTCACCCGCGGCGCGCTGGAGGGCTGGGCGCCGACAGTGGACCGGATGGCCACCGAGCTGGTGACCGAACTCCTCAACCACCCCGGTGCCGATGTCGTCGAACACCTGGCGGTTCCGCTGCCCATGCGGATGATCGCGCACATCCTGGGCATTCCACCCGAAGATGAGGCGTTCTTCCGGCACTGGTCCAACGAAACCGTGCGGGTGGCGAACGTGGAGTTCAGTCCCAGGGGCCTGCGACAGGTTCCGGGGACGCTCAACGGGCTTCGGCACCTGCATGACTACTTTCTGACCCAGCTCGGTAAGGGAAATCTGCTGGGAGCAGATACCGTGCTGGGCAAGCTCGTCGCGGATGCCGGCGAGGGCGAGATCAGTCACGACGAGCTGTTCTACTTCGCCCTGCTGCTCTTGCTGGCAGGGAACGAGACCACCACCAATCTGCTGAGCACCATGTTTCTCACCATGTCGGAGAACCCGGATCAGTATGAGCTCATTAGATCTGACCCGAAGCTTCTCGCGGGAGCGGTGGAGGAACAGCTGCGGTACTCCTCACCGATTCAGAACTTCTATCGCACGGCTACACAGGATTACGCGGTCGGTGACGTGGTGATCCCGGCGGGTGCGCGGGTAGCGCTGTTATGGGGCGCGGCCAATCGCGATCCGCGCGAATTCGATGATCCAGACCGGTTCCTCGCAGCCCGTCCGGTCAGCCAGCACGTGGCCTTCGGGTCGGGGATACATCTGTGCCTCGGTGCGGGGCTGGCCCGCATGGAAGGGCAAGCGGTCTTGCGCGAGCTGGTCACCCGCGTGGATCGGATCGAGATCGACGGGACACCCCGCTGGACCACCAACAGCTCGCTGCGCGGCCTGGAGGAGCTTCGGGTTCGGCTCGCGCCGCGCTAGCCAAGGCCGGCGCGGGAATCGCCGCCCTTGCCGTCCACCGGCTTTCGGGACAACCCCACTGAGCCGGCGTCCGGACTCGTTGACGTCGCCGCGGCGATCGCCACGGACTCGTCGACATCCGGATAGGTGGGCCGCAGAGCGACCGGCCGATGAGTCGTATTGTCCTGCCTGGCTTTCCGTGCAGCAGCCAAGAGGTTGAGGGCCTCGACCAGAATGGCGAAGGCCATCGGGCCATAGATCATCGCCTTGTCGATCTTGATGCCGAAGCCGTCGGCGATGAGGAACACTCCGATGAGCAGCAGGAAGGACAGCGCGAGCATCTTGACCGTCGGATGCCGGTTGACGAAGGCGAAGACGAAGCGAGATGCGAAGAGCATGATCGCGAAGGAAAGCACCACCACGGTGACGATGACGAGCATATTGCTCGTCATGCCCACGGCGGTGATTACCGAGTCGAGCGAGAACACCAGATCCAGTAGCAGGATCTGCACCAGCACGGACTTAAATGTTGTGACGCCCGAGGATGATTCGCTTTCCTCTCCGGTGCCTTCCAGTTTGAGGTGTATCTCGTGTACCGCCTTGTAGACCAGGAACAGCCCACCGGCGATCAGAATGAAGTCCTTGATCGAGAAGCCATGGCCCAGAAGTTCGAGAACGTCTTCCTTGAGGGTGATGATCCAGCCGGCCACAAACACCAATCCGACGCGCATGACCATCGCGAGGGTTAGCCCCAGGTTGCGTGCCCTGGCCTGCTGGGCGATGGGGAGCTTGCTGGCGAGGATTGAGATGAAGATGACGTTATCGATGCCCAGGACCACTTCCAGCACGAACAGAGTGAGGAAGACGGCCACCAGGTCGGGGGTCAGCGCAAGGGTGAAGTCCACGCCGCGCATGGTACGGGGCGGGGGTATCCGGAAGGTAGCGTTTGCGCGCTAGGCTGGGGGCGGAGACAAAAACACTCCATTTCAGCGGTCCCAGCACGCCGTAGCGGGACG
The DNA here is from genome assembly GCF_002013745.1 of Mycobacterium sp. D16Q16. Lineage (NCBI taxonomy): Bacteria > Bacillati > Actinomycetota > Actinomycetes > Mycobacteriales > Mycobacteriaceae > Mycobacterium > Mycobacterium sp. D16Q16. The sequence continues at coordinate 134,658 of NZ_MAEY01000012.1, read as the reverse complement.
GTATGCAATAGTCGAACCAACCAGTAGCTTACTCTGGAGTAAGTTCGCGTTGACGTCCCAACCTCGGAGGCAGCCATGGCCGGTGGTACCAAGCGGCTGCCCCGTGCTGTTCGGGAGCAGCAGATGCTGGATGCCGCTGTGCAGGAGTTCGCGCTCAACGGCTTCCGGGACACCTCGATGGATGCCATCGCCGCAGCGGCCAAGATTTCCAAGCCGATGCTCTATCTGTATTACGGCTCCAAGGAAGATCTCTTCGTGGCGTGCCTTCGCCGTGAGCTCGGCCGGTTCGTCGAGGCGGTGCGTGGCGATATCGATCTGACGAAATCGCCACGAGACGTGTTGAGCACCACGGTCGTATCGTTTCTCAACTACGTCGACACGCACCGGGCGTCCTGGATCGTCATCTACGGACAGGCCACCAGTACGCAGCTGTTCGCCAAGCAGGTACGCGAGGGGCGTGACCGGATCATCGAACTGGTGGCGCGTCTGATCAAGGCCGCTTCACCGGAGATCGACCCCGACACCGACTACGACGCCATGGCTGTCGCTCTCGTCGGCGGTGGCGAGGCCGTAGCGTCCCGGGTGGCGACCGGCGATATCAAGGTCGAGAGCGCGAAAGACACGCTGCTCAACCTCGGTTGGCGTGGTCTGCGGGGCCGTCCGCGCGATGAGCCTGTGGCCAAACGCGCCTAGGCCCTCACACCAGGTAGTAGAGCTTGTCCTGGTGAGGTGCCGGGTCGGACGGTGTTTCATCCAATCGGTTCTGCGCGTACCGAACAGCCCGTAGTGTCGCCGAGAATTCTCGGTCCTCCTCGGGGAACACCTGCTCGGCCGGGAGCCATTGGGTGAATCCGATGTTCTGCAGCAGCGCAAGCGAATCCGGGCGCACCCCGGCGAGCAGGACGGTCACGCCGAGTTCTTGCTGCTCCTTGATGAAGTGTTCGAGACGTTCGATGCAGACCACGTCGGGGTGGCGCACCCGCTTGAGCCTCAGGATGACGACCTTCAGATTCTCCTCGCGGATCCGCGCGTGCAGCGCGTCGAGATAGCGGTCGAGTTCGGGTGCCGCACCGAAGAACAGCTCCCCTTCGAGGTCGTAGATGACCGGCGAAGACCTGCGGACCGAACTGCCGGTGTCGTCGGGGTTGTCCTGGGGGGTCCGCTCGCGGATGACACCCTCATCGGTGACGATGAGCTCGGCGGCTTTGAGCTTGGCCGCGCGCGGAACGAACAGCAGAATCGAGAGCACCACGCCGACGAGCACCGCGGTATCCAGGTTCACGGCGACACCGACCACCGCCGTGATGATGACCAGCCCGGCGTCATACCTCGAGGCTTTCACCGCGTACGCGAGCCGCCGGAAGTCCACCAGCCGCACCGCCGTTACCAGCAGCAGACCTGCCAGCGCCGCCTGCGGGATGTATCGGAGCAGCGGGGCGAAGAGCAATAGCGCGATGGTTACGGTTGCGGCGCTGACGATTCCGGAGAACCTCGTCGCCGCGCCGGACTGGTAGTTGATCGCCGATCGGGATAACGAGCCCGAGCCGGGCAGGCTCTGGAAGAAGCCGCCGGCCAGGTTGGCCAGGCCCTCGGCGAGGATCTGACGGTTGTAATCGATCTGCTGCCCGGTGTGGTGCGCGATGGCCTTGGCGATCGACAACGCCTCGATCAGGCCGATGAATGCTATGGCCAACGCGCCGTGCGACAGCTCGCCCAGTGTGCTCACCTGGACCTCGGGAATGTGAAACTCCGGAAGGCTGGCCGGGATCTTGCCCGAGATCTTCACGTCGGTATGCCCGGTGCCATCCGGTACCGACCAGCCGTACGCGTAGGCGATCACGGCCGTGACGATGAGCACCAACAGCATGTCGATCTGTGGCAGGCCATAGCGCTGGACCAACCGGCGCAGGAGAACTGCCAACACCACCGCCGAGCCGCTCAAGATCACTGCGCGGTAGTTCACGGCATCGCCGTGAAACAGGGTGAGCCAGGCGCGTTGTAGCACCTGCATATGCCCATCTCCCTTGTCGCGCACGCCGATAACGTTGGCCAGTTGGCCGATGGCCAGCAGCAGGGCGGCGCTTGCCATGAATCCGATGACGACGGATTCGGAGATGTACCGGGTGAGGTCGCCGAGTTTGAAGACCGCGATGAGGATCTGGATCGCGCCGACCAGTACGCCCAGCAGGAACAGTGCCTCGAACAGTCCGGTCCGGTTTTCCGGATCCAGGAACGCCAGCGAGCTGAACACCAGCAGTGAGATGGCGCTGGTGGGTCCGTTGATGAGATGCGACGAGGACCCGAAGATCGACGCGATGGCCGCGACCACGATCGCTGAGTAGACACCGTATTTCGGATCGACCCCGGCGATGAGCGCATAGGCCATGGCCTGGGGAAGTGATATCGCCGCCACCGTCAGACCGGCGATGATGTCGCGACGGGCCTTGATGGCGTCGTAGTTGTCGAATACTCGCAGTGCCGACGGCATCTAGCGTCCTTGTCTGTCGGAGGCGAAGGTGGTGGTGCCCCGGTTGGTGGTGCGCGGAATGGTCTCGTAGATTCCGTTGTCCGAGAAGAACTTCTGCCGTGCGTCGTCCCAACTGGATGCGATCGCCGTGATGGGAAACAGATTGATCGCGGGCAGTGTATTGCTGTGCCGGGCAAGGATTTCGGACTTGAAGGGGCGGTAACCGCGCTGTGCGGCGACTTCCTGCGCCTCGTCGGTGAAGAGGTATTCCAGATACGCCTTGGCAATCGCGGTGCGCTTGGGATCGTTCAGGTTGGCGTCCACCCAGGCGACCGCGGGCTCGGCGCGGATGCTCACCGGTGGATAGACGATCTCGAGCTCACCCTTGTTGGCCTCGACCTCGTTGATCGCCTCGTTCTCCCACGTCAGATGCACGTCGCCGAGTCGTTGAACCGAGAACGTGTTGGTGGCGCCGCGTGCTCCGTTGTCGAGTGCGGCGACGTTCCGGAACAGCGCCGCGAGATAGGCGCGCGCCTCCGCCTCGGTCCCGCCGCGCGTCACCACCGAGCCCCATGCCGCGAGCACGGAGAGCTGCCCGTTCCCGGAGGTGCGGGGGTTCGGTGTGATGACGGCGACGTTCTCCTGCGCGAGGTCGGGCCAGTCGTGGATGCCGCGCGGGTTGCCCTTGCGGACGACGAACACGATCGTCGAGGTGTACGGGATGGAGTTGTTGGGCAGCCGCTGACGCCAGTTGGGGGCGATCAGCCCGCGCAGGCTCAGCGTGTCCACGTCACTGACGGATGCCAGCGACACGACATCGGCGCGCTGGCTGCCGTCCAGCACGCTGCGGGCCTGCCGTCCCGAACCGCCGTTGGTGCGCTTGATCTCAATTGTCTTGCCGGTCTTGTCCTTGTACTGCTTGGTGAAGGTGCCGTCGAGGACGTTGTAGAGCTCACGCGTCGGGTCGTAGGAGACGTTGAGCAGCTGATCGGTGCTGTGGTCTGGGAGATTTTTGACCACCACCAGGGTCGCCGCCACGAGGACGGCGACCACGCCGAGGATGTTCAGCAAGGGGAGCTGTCGCAGCACCGCCCGCCAATCGACCGGTGGTGTTTCTTGGTGGGACTCGTCCGCTGACACGACGTACTCCTCGAATTTGCTGCAGGCAAGTGACGTGCGATCGTAACGATCGATCCGCCGAAGTACAGCCGTCGAGATCAGCGTGAGTATTACTCCGGCTAGCTTGCCGGTGACCATCCGGGATTACGTCCGGTGAAGGCGATGAGCTTCACCAGGTTTGGGGCGTCGTCGGAGACGGACACCTCGTCGGCGAAGAAGTCGCCGTCGCGCCGCTCTGGCTGGATGATCATGCGTGCCGATTCCAGCACGCTCTCGGTGAGCTCTTCCATCGGGTCGAACTCTTGACCGGTGGTGACGGCGTAATCCCAGGCATGGACCAGGAACTCCGAGCTCAGAATGCGCACAGCGATCTCGGCGGGAAATTCGCCGATCGGCATGGTCACCGTCCCGCCGGTTCCGCGCTGTTGCCAGGCATCGACGGCTGCCTGCGACGGCGGCAGGATGCGGTCGGCCACCGAACCCTCGGTGGCGATGTCGATGTCGACACCCGCCGCGTTGCCGAGCAGCTTGATGGAGTTCTGGAGATGTTCGGTGAGTTGGGCGACGGTGAACTTGGCATTGGGTGTCTGCTTGTCGTTGTCCGCCGCGGTGAGGCGCACAACGACCTCATGCAGGGCGGCGCGTGCGCTGGCGACGGTCTCCAGTGGGCTGAGTATTGCGGTCATGACGGGCTCCTATATCCAGAGGGGATCTCTACCTCTCTGACGAAGAGACCTCGCGGCATCCGACAACTCATCGAATGCCTATTGCTCCGGCAGCTGGCCTACGCCTTCGCCCGTGACATCGGCCAGCGCCACCCGTCTGCCTGTCCATGGGGGGTCGTCTTAGGAGGACCAGAAACAACGCGAGTGTGCATCCAGGTAGCGGATTCACGAGAAATCTCTACCTGGACGCACACTCGGCGAAAACAGAATCAGAGCGGGGTGATGGTCCCGTTCAGGTGCGGGTCACCCTTCTTCGGATTGCGGACGGCGATATCCCAGCCGTTGCCATCCTTCTCGATCCACACGCCCACCGAGGCGGGCAGCAGGATCGGCTTGCCGAACTTGACGTCGTAGCGCACGGCATCGGGGATCTCGCCCTGAATGTTCCCCAGAACCGCTGCAGCGGTGAACATTCCGTGGGCGATAGCCTTCGGGAAGCCCAGCGCCTTGGCGCCGATCGACGAGGTGTGGATCGGGTTGTGGTCCCCGCCCACCGACGCGTACCGACGGATCTGTCCGCCGCTGATGCGCAGCGTGGAGTTCGGCGGCGGCAGCTTGACGGCCTTCGGCGGTTCCGGCTTGACCCCGTCGGACAGGCTGGTGCGCTGCTGACGCAGGAACGTCATGGTCTGCTGCCACACGGTGTCGGTGCCGATGGTGATGTCGGTCAGGACATCCACCAGCAGTCCCTTGCGGTGCTCGCGAAGGTTCTCCGTGCGCACCTCGATGTCGACGGTGTCGGTCGCGGTGATGGCGCGGTGCTGGGTGATGTGGTTCTCCAGGTGCACGGTGCCGATGGCGGGGAAGGGGAAATCGAATCCCGTCACCAACTCCATCACCGAGGGGAACTGCAGCGCGAACGGGTATGTCACCGGCACCTTGTCGGTGAAGCTCAAGCCGGTCACCTTGGCGTAGGCGGCGACGTGCGCCGGGTCGATCCGCACACCGTTGGTCCGGACAACCCTGCTGGGCAGGGTGGACGGGCGTGGGATGAACGGCAGCGCACCGACCGCGGCCATGGCCATATTGCGAAGGCTCGAGGGCTGTGTCGTGGCAGCACCCATGATCAGGCCCCCAGCCAGGACTGGCCGCAGACCCGAACCACGTTGCCGGTTACCGCATTCGAAGCCGGGCTGGCGAAGTAGGCGATGGTCTCGGCGACATCCACGGGCTCGCCACCCTGGTTCAGCGAGTTGATGCGGCGGCCCACCTCACGGTTGGCCAGCGGGATGGCCGCGGTCATCTTGGTCTCGATGAAGCCCGGCGCAACGGCGTTGATCGTGATGCCCTTCTCGGCCAGCGACGGAGCCAGCGCCTGGGTGATACCGATCATGCCGGCCTTGGTGGCACCGTAGTTGGTCTGGCCGCGGTTACCGGCGATGCCGGCGATGGAGGCCAGGCCGACGATGCGTCCGCCGTCACCGATGGTCCCGTTCTCGATCAGCCCCTCGGTGAGGCGCTGCGGTGCCAGCAGGTTCACGGCGATGACAGAGTCCCAACGGCCGTCGTCCATGTTGGCCAGCAGCTTGTCGCGGGTGATACCGGCGTTGTTGACCAGGATGTCGGCCTTGCCACCGTGGTGCTCCGTGAGGTGCGCGGTGATCTGGTCGATGGCATCGGCGGCGGTGACATCCAGGGCCAAGGACGTTCCGCCGACCTTCTGTGCGACAGCGGTCAGGTCATCGGACGGCATGTCGATGGCGACAACGGCCGCGCCGTCACGGGCGAACACCTCGGCGATGGTCTCGCCGATACCGCGGGCGGCACCGGTGACGATGGCGACCTTGCCGGCCAGCGGCTTGTCCCAATCGGCGGGCGGGGCGGAGTCGTCGGCGCCCACGTAGAACACCTGGCCATCCACGTAGGTGGACTTGGCCGACAGGATGAAGCGGACGGTCGACTCCAGGCCGGTGGCGCCGGTCTTGGCATCGGGGTGCAGGTAGACCAGCTGCACGGTGGCGCCGTTGCCGAATTCCTTGGCCAGCGAGCGGGTGAAGCCCTCCAGGGCGCGCTGGGCGATGCGCTCATCGGTGGTGGCTGCCTTGTCCGGGGTGGTGCCGATGACCAGCAGACGGCCCGACTTGCCGACATTGCGCAGGAGCGGTGTGAAGAACTCATGCAGTTGCTTCAGCTCGACCGGTGTGGTGATTCCCGTGGCGTCGAAGACCAGGGCGCCGAACTTGTCGGCCCAGCGACCACCGAGGTTGTTGGAGACCAGGTCATAGTCGTCGGCCAGGGCGGCACGCAGCGGCTCGGCGAGGCGGCCTTCGCCGCCGATCAGCACGGGCCCGGCCAGCGCGGGCTGGCCCTTCTTGTAGCGGCGCAGCTTCTCGGGCTGCGGGATACCCAGTCGGCCGGCGAGCAGGTTGCCGGGCCCGGAGTTGACCAGCAGCGCATAGAGGTCGTCAGTGAGCTTGGGGGACATGTGCCGTCCTTCGTAATTGGTCTAGGGTGAACTCGACAAAGAACTTACTCCAGAGTAAGAATGCTCGGTAATCCTGCCCCCTTAACAGTGGAGAGACAAGTGGCAACCAGCTCGACACGCAAGTCAACCGCCTCGCAAGGCCGCCGCCGCGTCGCGGTCCTCGGCGGTAACCGGATCCCCTTCGCACGTTCGGACGGCGCCTATGCAAACGCTTCCAACCAGGACATGTTGACCGCCGCCATTACCGGCGCCTCCGATCGCTTCAACCTCAAGGGTGAGCGTCTGGGTGCTGTGATCGCCGGCGCGGTCCTGAAGCTCAGCCGTGATTTCAATCTCACCCGCGAGTCCGTGTTGGGGAGCCCGTTGTCGCCGTACTCCCAGGCTTTCGATCTGCAGCAGGCCTGTGGCACGGGTCTGCAGGCCGCGATCGTCGGTGCCGACGGCATCGCGCTCGGCCGCTACGAGTCGGTACTGGCCGGTGGCGTGGACACCACCTCCGATGCGCCGATCAACTTCGGCGATGATCTTCGCCACACCCTGCTGGCGATCCGCCGGGCCAAGGACAACGTCACGCGGCTCAAGCTGCTGGGCAAGCTGCCGGCCGCCCTCGGTGTCGACATCCCCCAGAACGGTGAGCCGCGCACGGGCTTGTCCATGGGTGAGCACGCCGCCATCACCGCCAAGCAGGCAGGTGTCAAGCGCACCGATCAGGATGCCCTGGCCGCGGCCAGCCACCAGAAGATGGCCGCCGCCTACGACCGTGGCTTCTTTGACGACCTGATCAGCCCGTTCCTCGGGCTGTATCGCGACGACAACCTGCGCCCGAACTCGAGCGTGGAGAAGTTGGCGACGTTGAAGCCCGTGTTCGGCGTGAAGCACGGTGACGCCACCATGACTGCCGGTAACTCCACTCCGTTGACCGACGGTGCCTCCGTGGCGCTGCTGTCCAGCGAGGAGTGGGCCGCCGAGCGCGGTATCCCCGTGCTGGCCTACTTCGTCGACGGCGAGACCGCCGCGGTGGATTACATCAACGGCCCCGACGGTCTGCTGATGGCTCCGACCTACGCAGTGCCGCGCCTGCTGGCCCGCAACGGTCTGACCCTGCAGGACTTCGACTTCTACGAAATCCACGAGGCCTTCGCCTCGGTGGTGCTCGCGACGCTGCAGGCGTGGGAGTCGGCGGACTACTGCAAGGAGCGCCTCGGCCTGGATAAGCCGCTGGGCGCCATCGATCGAAGCAAGCTCAACGTCAACGGCTCCTCGCTGGCGGCCGGGCACCCGTTCGCGGCCACCGGTGGCCGCATCGTGGCTCAGCTGGCCAAGCAGCTCGCCGAGAAGAAGAAGGAAAACGGCGGGACCGGTACGTACCGCGGACTCATCTCGGTCTGCGCGGCGGGTGGCCAGGGCGTGACGGCCATCCTGGAAGCCTGAGTGGCTTAAGCACTCATCAAAACCCCCGGCATGGGCGCAAGCCCATGACCGGGGGTTTTGACATTCTCGGGGCATCGTCAAAAAAAGTTTCAAGTTTTTTCCGGGAGGCTGTAACGCTCTCCGAGTAGGTGTCGATACATGGGTAGCCTCGCGCCACCGTCCGACCCCCCGACCCGACGGCGGTGCGAGGCCACCTACTTTTCTGGGTCCCGCCATATCGGGATCGGCTACGAAGTCAGCAGACCGTACGCCATGCGTTTCAGCCCCATCCGCAGTTGTTGGAGGTCGATCGGGCTCCGGTCGGTTTGGAAGAACATCAGCGTGGTGGTGATCGCCGAGTTGATGAAGAGCCACGCGATGGTCTCTGGTTCGAGATCGGCGTGGTACTGATCGCGGTACTGCTGAACGTGCAGCGTCATCATCGTCTGCATCAGGACCGGCATGTTCGTGCTGGCCTCGACCTCGCGGGCGAACTCGGGATTCTCGTTGAGATAGCGCAGGGTAGGGGCGTTGTCGGTGGTGAACGCGATCAACATGTCGATCGCGGAGTCCATCATCTGATGTGGCGGCGCTAGCGCGTTGACCGCCAGCGCTGAGCGAACCCCCGGAAGCTGTCGCTCGGCGGCATCCCGGATTGCCGCCATGATGATGTCGTCCTTGGTATGGAAGTACTGATAGATCGACCCCTTGCTGATTCCGGTGATGGCAGCGATGCGGTTGGTGGTGATCGCCTCGGGGCCCTCGGTGAGCAGCAGCTTGCCTGTCGCCGTCACGATTTTTGCGACCAGTTCCCGGGATCGGTGTTGCTGTGGCGCTTTGCGCAGCCGTGAACTGCGATTATCCGATGCCATGGCGTCCCCCAGATGAGACTTATATGCGACCTGGTGTTCACGTTAGCTTTTCGGGTAACGACACAAGGAGGTTTCGTTGTGACTGCACTGGTGGAGTCCGCGGCAACGCAGGATTCGGTATCGAGTGATTGGGCGCAGCCGGTGCCAGAGCTGTTTGACCCGCTCGGGCTGACGGCCACGCTGGGGGGTCAATGGCTGTACCTGCCCGCGGTGGGCGCGGCATTCATCATGCAGGGCATGCATCCGGTGATCGGGGATGTCACCGACCGCTACTCGGTGGCAGACCGGGATCCGGCGGGCCGCGCTATCCGCTCCTTCGATGCGGTGCAGCAGTGGATATTCGGGGGCAAGGCCGCGATCGAACAGGGTTATTGGCTACGCACGATGCATCGGCCGTTGCAGATGCAGGGCGAGACCGGCAGTCGGCAGGGCAAGCACATCAGCGCACTCGACCCGGAGGCGTATGCCTGGGTGATCGCGACGGCGTATGTGGCAGGCCGTCGCGTGACTCCGCGATTCCTGGGACGGGACTTGACCGACGAAGAAGACGAGCGGCTCTTTCAGGACAATCGCCTGTTGGCCCGCATCACGCAGGTTCCCGAGCGTGGATATCCCACGTCGCGCGCGGAGTTCTGGGAGTACTACGACCGCCTGGTCGGGCAGGTGCTCATCAACCATCCTGCGGTTGCGGAGAATTTGGGCAAGCTGGTCGATCCTTTGGGCGGTATCGAGGATTCGCCGCTGGCCCAGCGGATTCCGCGCTGGGTTCCCTCGGGTCTTGTGATCGCGGCATTGAAGCCTGTGCTGGCGCCGATTTCCCGTGTCTTCTTCGTCTTGACCTTCGGCGCCATGGATCAGCGGGTGCGCGACATTCTCGGAGTCGCATGGTCCGAGCGCGACGAGCGTCTTCTGCGCAGATTCTTCGCGGCGTACCGCGCTGCCTATCGGGTGCTACCGGAGCGCGTCACCTATTCGCCCCTTGCGTACCACGCCCGCGAGCACCAGCGGGTGATCAACAGGATGCGTGGCCGTGAGCTGACCAACTTCGCGGCGCATGACAAGGGCGAACCGTCCGCCGTACGTCGCAGCCGCAGGGGCAATTGACGGTGGCCTATCGACGTTCGCACGCCTCGGTGATCCGTAGCGTGCCAGGGGAATTCGAGCCCTGTGTGGTCGAGGTGGAAGACCCGCGACCCGGCGAGATCATGGTCCGGATGGCGGCCGTTGGTCTCTGTCATTCCGATGATCACATCGCCACCGGAGATTTCCCGGTGGACATGCTGCCCATGTGCGGAGGCCACGAGGGCGCCGGGGTGGTGGAAAAAGTCGGCGATGGCACAACACAATTCGCCGTCGGAGACCACGTGGTGCTGACGTTCCTGCCGGCCTGCGGACGCTGCCTGTGGTGTTCACGCGGAATGCAGCAGCTCTGCGATGCCGGCGCCTATGCACTCACCGGATCCAGATTCGACGACCCCACCAGCTATCGATTGCGCCTCGACGGGCAGCCCTGTGGGCAGCAGCTGGGGCTCTCGGCATTCAGCGAGTACACCACCGTCTCGGTGCAATCCGCGTACAAGGTGCCCAAGGAGCTGCCCTTGAATCGGTTGTGCCTGTTGGGGTGTGCGATGGGCACCGGATGGGGTACCGCCATCAACGCCGCCGCGGTCAAGCCCGGGCAGACGGTGATCGTCATGGGTCTGGGAGGAGTCGGTGCCGCCGCGGTTCAAGGGGCCGCACACTCCGGCGCGGCGAATGTCCTGCTGGTCGACCCGGTGGCATACAAACGCGAGGCTGCAAAGACATTCGGGGCCACCGAAGTGTTCGCGACGATGGATGAGGCCGCCGAACGGGCTCGCTCCTACACCAACGGTCAGGGCGCGGACGCCACCATGATCACGGTGGGACGAATGGAGCCGGGCGATCTCACGGACGCCGTGGCCTCCATCCGCAAGGGCGGCACGGTAGCCATGACCAGCATGGGCGCGTTTCGTCCCGAGGAAGTGTCGCTGGACCTGAGCATGGTGACACTGATGCAGAAGACCATCAAGGGCGTCATCTACGGGAACTGGAGCCCGTTTGAGGCGGTACCCACCATGCTGGCGCTGTATGCCAGCGGTGAGCTCAAGACCGACGAGATGGTGACGCGCACCTATGCGCTGGACGACATCGCTCAAGGCTATCGAGACATGAAGCAGGGCAAAAATATTCGCAGCATTGTGGAGTTCGGTTAGTCAGGTTCCGACCGTCACGAGTCGTTTGGGGTATCCCGTCGCCCCATCGGGCACCGGGGACGCGATCTGATCGGTTTGTACCGCTCCGGTGCCGTCGGTGGCTCGTGCCGTGATGATGTGTTCACCCGGTGTTGCCTGCCAGCCGAACCACCATTGCCGCCAGGTGTCGATCGAGTACTCGGGTGCGAGTGTTGCGGGCTGCCAAGGGCCGTCGTCGATCTGTACTTCCACCTTGGTGATGCCGCGGTGCTGGGCCCATGCTGTCCCGGCCACGATCTGAGTGCCTGTGCCAAGGCGACCGCCCGTTCGGGGGGTGTCGATGCGGCAGCCCGTCTTGATGGGGCCGCGCGCCGACCAGCCGCGGACGGTCCAGTAGGCGCGGGCGGCATCGAATCGAGTGATCTCCCAGTCGACAACCCACTTGGTCGCGGAAACATAGCCGTACAACCCGGGCACCACCTGCCGGACGGGATAGCCGTGCTCGACGGGAAGTGGTGTCCCGTTCATCGCGATGGCGAGAATCGAGTCGCGGCCGTCGGTGAGCGCGTCCAGCGGTGTGCCGGCCGTCCAGCCGTCGGCGCTCTTTGACAACAGCATGTCCGCATCGCCATGGACTCCAACGGATTCCAGTATTGGTTTGATCGGAAAGCCGGTCCACATCGCGTTGCCGACCAAGTCCCCGCCGATCTCGTTGGAGACACAGGTCAGGGTCACCGCACGTTCGGTGGCGGCCATCGCGGTGAGCTCCGCCCACGTCACGGTGCGTGGTCGGTCGACCATTCCGTGAATATTGAGCTGCCATTCCGCAGTGGTCAGCTGGGGCACCCGCAGTGCCGTGTCGATGCGGTAGAAATCCGCATTACTCGTGATGTAGGGAACCGCTCCCTTGACGTCGATCCCGGCGGGTATCGGCGGTGCGGGTGCGACGGGTGCGGGCAGGGTGGCTTCTCGGCGTTCTTCGGCGACGACGGCGCCCTTGCTCCAGCGGCTGCCCAGCCAGTACGCACCCGCCGATCCCGCCGCGAAAGCCGCTGCTGCTCCAAAGAATTTGCGCCGGTCAGGGGAATCCTCGCTGCCGGCGCGGCCAATCAGCGCATGCAGCACCAGGACTCCGACGAAGGCCGCCAGCACCGAGGGCCAGATCCAGGTGAATTCCGCCGTGGGCCGGGTTGCGGCGGCGAGCGCACCGATGACGCCGAGCGCCGCGATGAGCACCGAGCCGTATCTCCGCTCGCGTTCGACGAGGCCGGCCGTCGCGGCCAGCACGGCGATGACTGCGGATAGACACGCGAACAACACCGCTTTGTCGGAAGTGCCGAAGATCCCGATGACCCATTCACGCACGGCTGCCGGGGTGTGATCGACGACTGTGTTCCCGACCGCGAAGAACGGCGCGGAATCCGGGACGATAGCGGCGGCGGTCAGTTGTCCGGCCGCCAGCGCGGCCGCCGCGGCGATAAGACCCGCGATGATCCGTCGTGCTGCCTGCTCCATCGTCACCTCCGTTGGGCTCCACTCTTCTCCTGCTTTCAACGACGCGCCACCGCATATGGTTCAGATGTGGCACGGGTGTTGGTGACGGGCATGTCGGGAACAGGGAAGACCACGCTGCTCGAGGAGCTGGCGCGCCGCGGATTTTCCACGGTCGACACCGATGACGACGGCTGGACGCTCGCGGACGCCAGCTGGGACGCCGCCCGCATGACAGCACTGCTGGAGCGGTGCCCGGACGTCATCGTGTCCGGAACGGTGGACAACCAGGTGGACTTCTATGACAAGTTTGGCCACGTGGTGCTGCTCAGCGTGCCGCTGGAGGTGGCAATCGTCCGCGTGAGCACGCGTACCAACAACCCGTACGGTCAGACCGAAACCGAGCGGGCCCAGATCGCGCGGTACACCGAAGAAGTGGAGCCGCTGCTGCGCCAGAGCGCCACGGTGGAGTTGGATGGCCGGCTTCCGGTGGCCGAGCTGGCCGAACGCGTCGGGGCTCTGGCACGGTAGCGATATCTCGAACAGGCGCTAAGTGCTCTGAATTGTGTTGTCCTGCAGGCATTTTGCGCCTATGCGCGCCGGCTTTTCATCGGGAGCCGATAGCGACCACACGGTCAGGTACGCCAGCCCGAAGAATGCGGCGACGGCTACTGCCACACCGGTATGGGCCACAAAGGAGAACGGCGAGCTCACCCACTCCAGGGTGCTCGCGGCGACGGCGCCCGGCCGGTGAATCAGATCCCAGGAGTTCCAGCGCTGGAAGCGTCCGATCACCACGCCGACGGCACACAGGCCAACGGAAACGACCACGACGATCCACCCGGTGGCCGTGCCGAAGTCACGCTGGATTCGCCGGTGCACCAAGCGCAGCGACACCACGCCCAGGATGATTCCGGTCCAGGCGGCGACGCCGTACTGCAGAACATGGCGCCAGAACGCGATGCCGTCGATCAGGTGCACCAGATCGGTGACGAGATACGGGGCGTTGGGCAAGAAGGCGAGCCACACCAGCCCGATCGGAATCAGCCAAATCTTGTGCCGGACAACAGAAAAAGCCAGCGCCGCGAAGACCGGCAGCCAGGCCAGAAACAGATTCCAGATGAGGAAGCGGGTGGGGTAGAACATCGGTGCCGCGGGATCGGTGACTCCGAGCAGGAAGGTCAGCAGGCTGGTTGCGACCAATGAGAGAACCAGCACGGCACGTCGGGCTTCGGTCATGCGTCAAGTTTGCCCGAAGGCCGACCGAAGCGGTCAGCCTGCGACGGCGCGAATGAATCCGACCGCCGCGTCTTCCAATTGCTTCAGTCCCGGATCTTCCAGCGGATAGTGCCCGGTGCGCTCCAGCGGTACCACCGTGACCGGCACCTTGGTGATGGGGTCGAGGACCGGCCGGCTGAACTCATACGGGGTCCATCGGTCCTCGTCAGGCTGGGTGAGGATGATGGGGCATACATCGAAATCGGCGGGTTCGACGGCGGGCGCGTAGCTCATGTAGTCGGCCAGGAATTTCACGCTGACCCAGTTGGCCGCTGATGTGCGGTCCTTCATAAAGACCTTCATCGCTGCCCGGCTGTTCGCCAGTGTGCTCATCTTCGCCGCCAGCCACATGGGATACCGGACTCGCCGGGCCGGTGTCTTGGCTGCGAGCCGCAGAAACGGCACCCCGACGCGTGCGGTCAGCAGATCGTGTGCGGTGCCGTCGGCCACCTCACGCACCCGTTGATCCAGGAACGTCATGCCGATGATTCCGCGTACCGTGTCGCGCGGCGCCTTGGCCGCGACGTGGTAGGCGAGCATGCCGCCGGCACTGAGTCCATACAGCACGATGGGACGTACGTCGCGGCGCCGCTCGTACTCCAGGTAGTCGACCACCAGGTCCACCCAGTCGCCGTATCCCGGCACCGCTCCGGGCGCCACATCGGTAAGCCCGTAGCCGAGGTTATCGATCGCTACGGTCTCGAAGCCCCTGCGCGCCAACGGCGCACCGAGAATGAGTGACATCTGACGGCCATTGGTGCCGACGCCGTGCAGCAGAACCACCTTCACCGGTGCCGCCGGGTTGGGGTACCGGTCGAGGTGCACCTGGTTACCGTGCCACTCCCAGAACTCCTCCTGCGGCACCGTCGACTCATCGAGGCGCAGCCGCTCGGGAAGGAACATCTGGAGGTCTTTCCACGCTTGCTGGTCGCGGTAGTAACGAGGCATAGGGGCAACCCTATGCGGGGTCTGATAACGGCGGTACCCCGGAATGCACGAAGCCCCCATCTCCTAGCGGGAGACAGGGGCTTCGTGGTTTAACGAATCAGAAGGCGGCTTCGTCGAGCTCCATGATGTCGTTGTCGACGTTGTCCAGGATGGCCCGGGTCGAGGTGAGCTGCGGCAACATGTTCTTGGCGAAGAACGAGGCGACCGCGATCTTGCCCTCGTAGAAGGACTTCTCGGCACCGGTTGCGCCGGCGTCGAGGGCCTCGATGGCTACGGCGGCCTGACGCTGCAGCAGCCAGCCGATCAGTAGATCGCCCACGCTCATCAGGAAGCGCACGGAGGCCGTGCCGACCTTGTAGACCTGGGTGATCTCCTGCTGGGCGGCCATCAGGTTGGCGGTCATGGTCGCGGCCATGCCCTGCACGTCTTCCAGAGCCGTTGCGAGCAGCGCACGCTCGGCCTTGAGGCGGCCGTTGCCGGTCTCGCTCTTGACGAACTGCTCGATCTGTCCGGAGACGAAGGCCAGCGACTTGCCCTGGTCCTTGACGATCTTGCGGAAGAAGAAGTCCTGCGCCTGGATCGCGGTAGTGCCCTCGTAGAGGGAGTCGATCTTGGCGTCGCGGATGTACTGCTCAATCGGGTAGTCCTGCAGGAAGCCGGACCCGCCGAAGGTCTGCAGGCTTTCGGTGAGCTTCTCGTACGCGCGCTCGGAGCCGACACCCTTGATGATCGGCAGCAGCAGATCGTTGAGCCGGACCGCTTCCTCGGCCTCGACACCGTTGAGGGCCTTGGCGGCCACGGCGTCCTGGAAGGTGGTGGCGTAGAGGTACAGCGCGCGCAGGCCCTCGGCGTATGCCTTCTGGGTCATCAGCGAGCGGCGCACGTCCGGGTGGTGCGTGATGGTGACGCGCGGGGCGGTCTTGTCGGTCAGCTGCGTCATGTCCGCACCCTGCACGCGAGTCTTGGCGTACTCGAGGGCGTTGAGGTAGCCGGTCGACAGGGTGGCGATGGCCTTGGTGCCCACCATCATGCGGGCCTGCTCGATGACGTCGAACATCTGCGCGATGCCGTTGTGCACCTCGCCCACGAGCCAGCCCTTGGCGGGGACGCCGTGCTGTCCCAGGCTGAGCTCACAGGTGGCCGAAACCTTCAGGCCCATCTTGTGCTCGACGTTGGTGACGAAGACGCCGTTGCGCTCGCCCGGCTCGCCGGTCTCGAAGTTGGGGATGAACTTGGGCACGAAGAACAGCGACAGACCCTTGGTGCCGGGGCCGGCACCTTCGGGGCGGGCCAGCACCAGATGCATGATGTTCTCGAACATGTCGTCCGAATCGGCCGAGGTGATGAAGCGCTTCACACCGTCGATGTGCCAGGAACCGTCCTCCTGCTTGACGGCCTTGGTGCGTCCGGCGCCCACGTCCGAACCGGCGTCGGGCTCGGTGAGCACCATGGTGGCGCCCCAGCCGCGCTCGGCGACGAACTCGGCCCACTTCTTCTGCTCATCGGTGGCCACGTTGTAGAAGATCTGCGCGAAACCGGCACCGCCGCTGTACATCCAGACCGCGGGGTTGGCGCCCAGGATCATCTCCTGGATGGCCCACATCAGCGAGCGCGGAACCGGGCTGCCGCCGAGTTCTTCGATCAGGCCGAGGCGATCCCAGCCGGCGTCGGTGACTGCCTTGACGGACTTCTTGAAAGCCTGGGGGATGGCCACCGAGTGGGTCTCCGGGTCGAAAACCGGCGGGTTGCGGTCGCCCTCGACGAAGGAATCGGCGAGCGGACCCTCGGCGAGGGTGCGCATCTCGGAAAGGAAGGTGCGAGCGGTCTCTTCGTCCAGCTCGGGGAATTCCTCACCACCGAATACCTGCTGAATGTTGAAGAGCTCGAAGAGGTTGAACTCCAGGTCGCGGACGTTCGACTTGTAGTGGCCCATGTGCGTCATTGCTTTCTCTTGGGTCTGACCGTGGTCTCGTGGGGCTGTTCTGATATTCGGTTGGGTTCTTACTACTGATTAAGTTACCCACCGGTAACAACTGAACTATACCGCTGAGTAGCGTGTGACAAAAGTCCTGGCCTTGTGGTTGTCATCACAATTCGACATTGCAGGTCAGGGGGCATTTTTTCATAGCTCCGGGGAGTGATGTCGGTGGCGTGGTGTTGGCTTGTGCATGCCAGCTCACAGCCCCTGAGAGGAACTTCGTTATGCCTGCCATGCCCCCACCCGTTTCCACCGAGTTGGATGGCCTGATCGAGTACATCGCTCAGCAGCAAGACGCCTTTCGGATCGTGGCCTTTGGACTGACCGACGACCAGGCACGTTTGACCCCGACAGCGGGCACCCTGTCGATCGGTGGGCTCATCAAGCACGTCACCAACATGTTGGCGGGCTGGACGGACAAGATTGTCGCCGCGCCCAACCCCGGACCCGACAGGCAACGGGCCGAGGACGAATTCACCTTGTGTGAGGACGAAACACTCGCCGGAGCCGTGGCCGCATTCTCCGCGCAAAGCGAGGCGACACTGGCGGCCATCAAAGAGAAGGGACTGGACACTCCGGTACCGGTCCCGGCGGCGCCGTGGTTCCCCAAGGACATCGATGCGTGGAATGTGCGATGGGTGGCGTTGCACATCATCGAGGAGCTGGCCCGGCACGCGGGTCATGCGGACATCATTCGCGAGGCCCTTGATGGCGCAACGATGTATGAGCTGCTGGCGGCCGTCGAGGGTTGGGAGCCCACCGACTGGCTCACGCCCTGGTCGCCGAAGAACTAGCGGCCGTAGCGCAGGATCTTCATCGCAGTCGCGAAATTCAACGCGGTCGCGCTGAGCGAACCCGCCGCATCGTTGCGGTTGGACGCACCGCTGGCCAGGATGTACACGAGTAGGCCGCGTACGACGTTGAACGAGACATGCTGCCGCATGCTGTTCGCTCCGGACGGAAACGTGAAGCACGATTCCGTGGCGGTGAGCTCCTTGTGGCCATTCTGGACCGGCGCCGGCTCGTCGAACTCGAACGAGCATCGCCACGTGGTGCTCGCACCGGGGATGGTGTACGCGACGGCATCGCATTTGATCAGCGCGTCGGAGGTGTCGTCGGTGGAGAGGGCTTCGGATGCCGGGACGATCCGGATCAGGATCTCCCGCTCAGGCTTCTTGCGATCGCGTAGATGCAACGTCGACGTCTCGCGGTCCTTGGCGCGCAGCGCCCAGATGGGGTCAATGGTGTTGCAGCCCGCGGGGGTTCCGCCCACGGTGGTGGCCGCGCCGGGTGGCATCGCAGGGTTGAACTCCCCGGACCTGAAGGTGGGCGCCGGATTCTTCTCCCACCCGTCGGGATAGTCGAACTGGCCGGGTAGCAACGTGTCGAGGATGGTGTTGGGCTGTCCGGCCAGCGATTCGCCCGGCTTGACGGCGGCGGCGCTCGGCCCGGGCGCAGGCTTGGGTTTTCTCTCGCTGTCATGGCGGGGCCAGATGACGACGGCGACCACGGCCGATGCGACGAGCAGGACGACGGTGCCGGCAATCGCCGCAATGCGTTTGTGCTTACCCAACGTTCGGGCCGCGCCTGGCCGGGGTGTCGTGGTTGGCACCGGCTGGGTCACGCTCTGCCTGTGCTGATGCGGGTCTGCCAGGATCTGCTGCGCGGCCAGCGCGAACTCCCCGGCGCTTTGATAACGATCAATGGGGCTTTTAGCCATCGCCTTGGCGATCAATGCATCCATTGACTCGGGCACCGCGGCGAATTGGGAGATCCGGGGCGGAGGTGCCGAAAGGTGCGCGTTGATGATCGCGGGTAGCGACCTGCCGGAGCCAAACGGTGGCTGGCCCGCCAGCATCCGAAAGAGTGTGCAGCCCAACGCATAGACGTCGGCGCGGCCATCGATCGCCGCGCCGGACAGGACCTCCGGTGCGGCATATCCGATCGTCGCGGTCACATTCCCCGCCGAGGTGACGGTATTGGCGTCGTCGAGTGCGCGGGTGACGCCGAAGTCGCCCAACATGATTCGGCGGTCTCCCTCGGACAACAGGATGTTGGCCGGTTTCACATCGCGGTGCACCAGACCCCGGGCATGCAGATAGTCGAGCGCCTTGGCGACCTCGCTGATGATGTGAACGGCGCGGGTCAGCGACATGCGACCGTTCACGGACTCCGAGTGCGCATCGCTGCCCTGGACGTATTGCATGGCGATCCACAGGTCGCCGCTGGGCGTCTCGCCGCGGTTGTGCACCGTGACGATGTTCGGATGGTCCAGGGAAGCGGCAAGCGAGGCCTCGCGCATGAATCGTGCCCGGAAGGCCGGATCGCGTGAGGCTTGGGCGCTCAGAATCTTCAGAGCCTCGGGCCGTTGCAGGTTCGGATTCGCGGCCAGGTACACGGTCCCCATGCCGCCACGGCCGAGGACGCGTTCTATCTCGTATCCGGATATGAGCGTCCCCGGTGGAAGATCTCCGGGCTGCTGGCTACCCGGACCCGATGGGGGCCTCTCCGATGACGTCATTCCCCTGTGCGTCCCTCTCGCCCGACGGTTTGGCCATCGTACTTGTGATATTTCCTCATGGCGGTCAAGACCGTGGCCCGTGCACGGCTTGCCGAGGACCATGGGGGCATGGCTGATCTTCCCGTCGTCGACCTGGCTGGCGATCCGGACCAGCTACGCGCGACGCTGCGTGAAGTCACCCATGAGGTGGGGTTCTTCTATCTCACCGGCCATGGAGTTTCACCCGGATTGGCCGATGAGGTGCTGGCCGCCGCTCATAGGCTTTTCGCGTTACCGGCGCCGGACAAGGACGCCATCGCCATGCTGCGGAGCCCCCATTTCCGTGGATTCACCCGGCTGGGTGGAGAGCTGACCGGCGGGTTAACCGATTGGCGTGAGCAGATCGACGTCGGGCCAGAACGTCGGGCGGCTGCGCGCGGTGAAGGCCCTGATTACCTGCGGTTGCAGGGGCCCAATCAGTGGCCGCAGGCGGTTCCCGAGTTGCGGGCAAGCCTCGCGAGCTGGGATGCCGCCCTGGCGGCAGTGGGGCGAAAGCTGCTGCGGGAGTGGGCTATTGCC
Source organism: Mycobacterium sp. D16Q16 (assembly GCF_002013745.1). Classification (NCBI taxonomy): domain Bacteria; kingdom Bacillati; phylum Actinomycetota; class Actinomycetes; order Mycobacteriales; family Mycobacteriaceae; genus Mycobacterium; species Mycobacterium sp. D16Q16. The sequence continues at coordinate 114,653 of NZ_MAEY01000012.1, read as the reverse complement.
CTTGGATCGGCGGGCGGAGTTTTCGACGAGGCATTCGGTGTCGAACCCGCGACCCTGATCAAGGTCATCCGATATCCCGCCAGCGGGACAACCGCGCAGGGTGTGGGCGCGCATCGCGACTCTGGCGTGCTGACCTTGTTGTTGGCCGAACCGGATGCCGGCGGCCTGCAGGTCGAAGTGGACGGGGTCTGGCTGGACGCGCCCGGGCGCGCGGGCGCATTCATCGTGAACATCGGCGAACTGCTCGAACGGGCCAGTGGCGGATATCTACGTGCCACCCGTCACCGGGTGACGCTGACGGGCAAGCCCCGCGTTTCTGTCGCCTATTTCTTCAACCCCAGGCTTGACGCGCACATCCCCACGCTGGAGCTGCCGCCGGAACTCCGGGATCGGGCGCGAGGTGTCACGGCGGACCCGGACGACCCGATTCACGCGACCTACGGCGAGAATGCCTGGAAGAGCCGGCTGCGAGCGCACCCCGATGTGGCCGCCGCGCACGGATACCTCGGACACTAGCGACCCTCCGGTTCTGCTCCGCGAAGCGGCAGTGCGGGTGATACTCGGTCTGTGGCAAACTATTGCCAGATACCGAGGAGGAGGAGCTATGCGGACGATTTGTTCGATAGTCGCAGGGGTGGGTATGTCGGTCGCGGTGTTCGCTGCGCCGGTCGCGTCGGCGGTGCCGGGTGAGGGACCAGTCGCGGTCCAGTGCCAGGTGTATGCCAACAACAACTTTGGCCCACCAGGCTTTGGCCCGGGAAGCATGCCGGGCATGGGTTTCGGGATGAAGCAGTGGGCCGGCTCGGTGATCGGTCACGGAAGTAACGAGCCTGAGGCCCGCCAAGATGCGGAGCGTCAGATGTGGGGGCCTTACGGCATGGCGCCCGAGCTTCGTGATTGCGTCCCCGCGGCGGGCTGAGCGAAAAAGGCCCATGTTAGGTCGCTCCGCATAGGCAACGCTCTCTAGATGCTGCGGGCCTTGAACTGAGGTTCGGACTTATCGATACCGGCCTTGCGTGCGATGGCGAAGTTGGGTCCACGCATGAGCCGCAGCTGCAGGCGCCGCTCCAGGCCGAAGGCACGTCGCGGCACCATGGACCATGCCCTGTCGAACAGGGTCTTGGTCGCCGCCACCGAATCAGGGGAGCGGGACAGGATCTGGTCGATGAGTTCCTGCGCGTCGGCCTCCGGGTCGGCGCTCACCTGGGTGACCAGGCCGATCTCCTTGGCGTAGAAGCCGTCGAACATCTCGCCGGTCATGGTGAGCCGTTTGGCGGTGTCAATTCCAATCAATTGACTCAGCGTGACGCTTCCGGACATATCCGGGATAAGACCCCATTTGGCCTCGAGGATGGAGAACTCGGCGTCGGGCGTGGTGAACCGGAAGTCGGCGGCCAGTGCCAGCTGCAACCCGCCGCCGTAGCAACGCCCCTGGATGACGGCGATCACGGGGATGCGCAACCGGCGCCACGCCCAGCAGGCCTCCTGGAAACCGTTGGTACCCAGCCAGGGGAGCGGAATGAAGTTCGCGACAACGCGCGCGGGGTCCTTCCCGGCGGCCGCGAAATCCAGTCCGGTAGAAAATGTGTCCCCCTCACCGGACAACACCACCACCCGGATCGAGGTGTCGGAGGCAATATGGCGCGCGGCGGCGGTCAGCCCGTTGAGCATGTCGATGGTGAGTCCGTTGAGCTTCTCGGGCCGGGACAAGGTGACGCGAGCTACCTGGCCGTCGACGCGTAGGGTCACATGTGACGTCATGAAGCAAGACTAGAGGTGACATCCAGTTATGACGAGCGATACCACTTTGGACGCGGCGACGCTGCGGGAGGCGTTCGGGCACTTCCCGACCGGCGTGGTGGCCATTGCCGCCGAGATCGGTGGAACGCGAACCGGATTGGCTGCCAGCACGTTTGTGCCGGTGTCGCTGGATCCGCCGCTTGTGGCCTTCTGCGTCCAGAACTCATCGACAACGTGGCCCAACCTGCGGGTCGCCCCACGCCTGGGCATCAGTGTGTTGGGAGAGGCGCACGACGACGCCGCCCGCACCCTGGCCGCCAAGACCGGTGACCGGTTCGCCGGGCTGGATACCTCGACCACGGAGAGCGGCGCCGTATTCATCGGCGGCACCACCGCCTGGATCGAGACCTCCATCCAGTCGGAGGTGCCTGCCGGTGACCACGCGATCGTCATCCTGAACATTCACGGGCTGACCGTGCACTCCGCGGTCGCTCCGATCGTGTTCCACCGCAGCAAGTTCCGCAAGCTGATCGGTTAGACGGGCGCCGGGTAGGGACTGCTCTGATTGGTCCGTGCCCATTCACGTTCGGCGTCAGAGTTCATCGGGGGCGGCACCAGCCCGTTGATCATCCAGAGTTCCTCGCTCGTCTCGTCGATGTGGAACTCCCAATGCAGGTCTGCCCTGTTCAGGTGTGGGGCCAGCACCCGGCCGAGGTACTGGGTGATGCGTTCGCGCCCAGCCTTATCGGGCAGGGTACGGGCGATGTGTTCCACGACGATCCGGACGGCGGTCCCGGTCTGTTCGCCGCCGACATAGAAGTCGGACGGTTCAATCTCCTTGAACACCGTGACGACGTAGAACCGCGGGAGCCCCACGGTGACGTACACCTCGGTGATGCTCTTGGCCAGTTCGGATTTATCGTTGTCGGAAAACACATGTGGTGTGTGGTAAATCGTCCAGAGGGGCATCTCGGTGGTCTCCTGGTTGGCGCGCGGACTAGTGGCCGGGGCGGTAGGCGAGGTTCTCGACGGGCCCGGATAGCTGGGACTTGACCTGGGCGGTGAGATCGTCGGTCAGCACCTCGTTGTCGCCCTTCTCCAGCGCGTCGATGATGCGTGCCGCGATCACGCCGGGTGGTGTCTTCGGAACGTCAAGGGCGGACACCATGTCGGTGTCGATGAATCCGGCGTGCACGCCCAGCACGTGCGTGTGCTGAGGCTCCAGCTCAAGGCGCAGCGTGTTGGTCACCGACCAGATGGCTGCCTTCGACGCGCCGTAGGCGCCTGCGCCACCCAGCCACGAGAGCACCGAGTGGATGTTGACGATCGCTCCGCCACCATTGGCCTTGAGGATCGGGGCGAACGCCCGGATGACCCGAAGCGGGCCGAACACGTTGGTCTGGAACGTGGCCTCGACTCGTTCGAGGTCGCCGGTGAGCAGGGAATCGGGATGCAGCACACCGGCGTTGTTGATCACAACGTCGACGTCGGCTAGCTCGCTGGCCAGGGCCTGTACCGAGGACTCGGAGGCTACCTCGAGCTGTTTGGTCGCCACTTGCTCACGCGGGTCCTCGAAGGGTTGGCGGGCGGTGCTGTAGACCTTGCGGGCTCCGCGGCTCAGCACCTCGTCGACGATGGCCGCGCCCAACCCGCGGCGTCCTCCGGTGACCAGTACGACCTTGTTTTCGATCATTCCCATCTCCTAACTAACGATTTCGTTAGTTAGGACGCTAGCGACACTAGCTGAATAACGCAAGCGTTAGTTACAATGAGCAGGTGACCATGGAGTTTGAGCGGCTGTTGCAGGACCGCTCCCGCTGGAACACCGATGCGTGTTCGATCGGGAAGGCCCTGGACTTACTCGGCACCAAGACTGCATTTCTGATCGTTCGCGAATGCTTCTACGGCTCAACCCGGTTCGACGAGTTTTCCGAGCGCATCGGGGTATCGGCGCCGGCGGTGTCGCGTGCACTCAAGCAATTGGAGACGGCGGGCGTGATCGAGAGGGTGCCCTACCGCGAACCCGGCCAGCGGGAGCGAGACGGGTACGTGTTGACCCGGATGGGCGAGGATCTGCTTCCGGTGCTGCTGTCCCTGCTCAAGTGGGGGGACGAGTACCTGCAGGACGGGCGCAAGCCGCTGGAATTGATCGACAAGACGACCGGGCGGGAAGTCGAGGTACAGGTGACGTCCCGGCCGGGTCAGCAGGTGGGCGCGGAAGGCATTGAGGTTCGGCGGGCGGGCCGTTAGATCGCTGCCGCCAGTCGTCCCGCCACTAGGGCACGTGTCGTTCCATCGCGTTCAGCCGGTCACTCCAGAAGTGTCGGTAGGGGTCGATCCACTGGTCGATCTGGACCAGGCCGTCGGCGCGCAGCGCATAGATCCGGCGTTGTGCGTCTGGGTTGACCTCGACGAGACCCGCCTCACGCAGCACGCGTAGATGTCGGGAGACGGTGGGCTGTGTCAGCCCGGGCAGTGTCGCGACGAGTTCCCCGGCGGTCCATTCACCGCCGGCCAGGGCATCGAGCAGAATTCGGCGGCTTGGCTCTGCGATCGCCTCGAAAGCGTCCATGCATCGAGTATCGCATTCGATCTATATAGATACAATGCGATATAAGAAACCCGCTCGTAGTTCGCCCTGGTGGCAGCGTCGCCTAGGGGCGCTGGGCGAGTTCTTCCTGGTATCCGCGGACGCGATCACGGAGCTCGCGTGCATCATCGGCGCGACCTTCGCGATCGGCAAGGTCGGCGCGTAACGACAGCTCTTTGATGGCAGTGCGGATATCGGCCACGCTCACGATGTCTCCCATATTCCGATGCTGCCCGCATTGCGTGAAATGGGCATTGGCAACCAGCCACAAAGTCCTGGCCAACAACTTGGAGTTCAGCGGCGCCCGATGATGGCTCGGAGCTTGCCGATCTGCCATCGGGCGACGGGGCGAACGAAGGGGGCGGCCAGGCGCAGCGGCAGCCAACCGATCCACTTCGGGGTGCCACCCACATGCCAGGTCAGCCGGGTGCCGCCCGTACCGTTGTCCGCTACCTCGAAGATCTCTGCGGCTGAATCCAGAACCAGCGGAATGGAACACGCGGTGATGGTGACGCCCAGGATGCGATTGGGCTCGTTGACGACGATCTGTTCGGCCAGCACCCCGAAGGTGTTGACGAACGCGCGCTTGGTTCCTACTTCACGCAGTGCTGTGCCGGCGTAGTCCACTCCCTTGGTGAAGGGGATCCAGCTCATGAAGCGCTCGTCGAGTAAGGCCTTGAACACCTGGTCGGGCGGATTGAAGAAGTCGCGCTGCACGGAGAGCGCGAAGGAGGCTTCGGAGTTCAGGTACTCGCGCAGCTGATCGGCGGCCACGGGGGTGAGGTTGAATCGCGCGGCGGAGATACCCCCTGCGGCAAGGATTGCCAGCAGGGTCAAGCCCACTACGGCACCTGCGGCTGCCAGGCAGGCGACGGAGATGACGATGACAAGCCAGGTTTCCACGGATTCCTCCTATGCCATACCTGGCTAACGACGGAACAACTTATTGCCCAACCAGACAATCGGGTCGTACTTGCGGTCGGCAACGCGTTCCTTCATCGGGATCAGCGCGTTATCGGTGATGTGGATGCCTTCCGGGCACACCTCGGTGCAGCACTTGGTGATGTTGCAGTAGCCAAGGCCAAGTTCTTCCTGTGCCACCTCACGACGGTCGGCGACGTCCAGTGGGTGCATCTCCAGCTCGGCCACGCGCATGAGATAGCGCGGGCCGGCGAAGGCTTTCTTGTTCTCCTCATGGTCGCGCACCGCGTGGCAGGTGTTCTGGCAGAGGAAGCATTCGATGCATTTGCGGAACTCTTGTGACCGTTCCACGTCCTCCTGCTGCATCCGGTACTCGCCGGGTTTCAAGTCTTTCGGCGGGGTGAATGATTGGACTTCCCTGGCCTTTTGGTAGTTGAACGACACGTCGGTGACCAGGTCGCGAATCACCGGGAAGGCGCGCAAGGGGGTCACGGTGATGGTGTCGGACTCATCGAAAGTCGACATCCGGGTCATGCACATCAGCCGTGGACGGCCGTTGATCTCCGCCGAGCAGGACCCGCACTTGCCGGCCTTGCAGTTCCAGCGCACCGCCAGGTCTGAGGCCTGGGTGGCTTGGATGCGATGGATGATGTCGAGCACCACCTCGCCCTCGCTCACCGGGACGGTGTAATCGACGAGCTCACCGCCGTCGTCATCGCCTCGCCAGACCCGGAGTTGTGCGTCGTAGCTCACGTCAGGATTTCCTTCCCGAATGTTCTGCCAGTTCTTCCGGTGTGAAGTACTTCTCCAGCTCGCCGATCTCGAACAGTTCCAAAAGATCTGGGCGCAATGGGAGCTGTGGTTCCGGGGTGACAAGCACGTCGGGAACGGCCGGATCTCCTCCGGTCGTGCTGCACACCAGGAGCGTCTTGCGCCAGGTGGCATCCATGTTCGGGTGATCGTCGCGGGTGTGTCCGCCGCGGCTCTCGGTGCGCAGCAGGGCCGCCTTGGCCACGCATTCGCTGACCAGCAGCATGTTGCGCATGTCGATCGCCAGGTGCCATCCCGGGTTGAACTGTCGATGTCCCTCTACCGCAACGCGTTTGAAGCGTTCCTTGAGCTCGTTCAGCTTGACCAGGGCCTGCTCGACCTCTTCCTCCTTGCGGATGATGCCGACCAGGTCGTTCATCGCCTGCTGCAAGTCGGTGTGCAGGGTGTAGGGATTCTCGGCACCCTCGGCCGCGGGGTCGCCGAAGGGTGCCAAAGCAAGGACGGCGGCCTTGTCGACGTCGGACTCGGAGATCTGTGGACGAGATGCGAGCCCCTTGACGTATTCCGCGGCGCCCAGCCCGGCACGCCGCCCGAACACGAGCAAGTCCGATAGGGAGTTGCCGCCCAACCGATTTGATCCGTGCATGCCCCCGGAGCATTCGCCTGCGGCGAAGAGGCCCGGCACCGTCGCGGCGCCGGAATCGGGATCGACCTCGATACCCCCCATCACGTAGTGGCAGGTAGGCCCTACTTCCATGTCGTCTTCGGTGATGTCTACCTCGGCCAGTTCTTTGAACTGGTGGTACATCGACGGCAGCCGCCTCTTGATCTCCTCGGTGGGGATGCGCGAAGCGATGTCGAGGTAGACGCCTCCGTGCGGAGTGCCACGGCCTGCCTTGACTTCAGAGTTGATGGCCCGGGCGACCTCATCGCGGGGCAGCAGATCGGGGGTGCGCCGCGCCGAGTCGTTGTCCTTGAGCCATTGATCGGCTTCTTCCTCGGTCTCTGCGTACTGCCCCTTGAATACCGCGGGGATGTAGTCGAACATGAACCGCTTGCCCTCGGAGTTCTTGAGTACTCCACCATCACCGCGCACACCTTCGGTGACCAAGATGCCCTTGACCGAGGGCGGCCAGACCATGCCGGTCGGGTGAAACTGAATGAACTCCATGTTGATCAGCGTTCCTCCGGCGCGCAGCGCCAGGGCATGCCCGTCGCCGGTGTACTCCCAGGAGTTCGATGACACTTTGAATGACTTACCGATACCGCCCGTGGCCAAAACCACTGCGGGAGCTTCGAAGAGGATGAACCGTCCCGATTCGCGCCAGTACGCGAATGCGCCCGAGATTCTGGATCCGCCATCGCTGCTGTCCAAGAGTAAGTCGGTGACAGTGCACTCGGCGAAAATCTTGATACGGGCCTCGTAGTCACCGGTTTCGGCGAAGTCCTCCTGCTGCAGCGAGACGATCTTCTGCTGCATGGTGCGGATGATCTCCAGGCCGGTGCGGTCACCGACGTGTGCCAGCCGCGGATAGGTGTGGCCGCCGAAGTTGCGCTGGCTGATCCGGCCGTCCTTGGTGCGGTCGAACAACGCGCCATAGGTTTCCAGCTCCCAGACCCGGTCTGGAGCCTCCTTGGCGTGCAACTCCGCCATCCGCCAGTTGTTCAGGAACTTGCCGCCGCGCATGGTGTCGCCGAAGTGAATCTGCCAGCTGTCCTTGTCGTTGGCGTTACCCATCGAGGCCGCACAGCCGCCTTCGGCCATCACGGTATGTGCCTTGCCGAACAGAGACTTACAGATCACCGCGACCTTGAACCCCTGTTCACGGGCCTCGATGACGGCACGCAGGCCGGCGCCACCGGCACCGATCACGACGACGTCGTATTGGTGCCGTTCGAGTTCAGCCATTAATTAACCCCATTTGGTTGCGAATGGATGTGGTTGCTAACCAACGAATCTCAGATCAGAGATGGTGCCGCTGGCTACCAGCATGACGTACAGGTCGGTGAGAATCAGCGTGCACAGCGTGATCCAGGCGAACAGCATGTGCCTGGTGTTGAGCTTGCTGACCTGTGTCCAGATCCAATATCGGACAGGGTGTTTGGAGAAATGCTTGAGCCGCCCGCCGGTGACGTGCCGGCAGGAGTGGCATGACACCGTGTACACCCATAGCAGGACGACGTTGGTCACCAAGATCACGTTGCCTAGGCCGAATCCGAAGCCGCCGGTCTCCTCCGAATGGAAGGCGACGATGGCGTCGTAGGTGTTGACAATCGAGATGAGCGCCGCGGCGTAGAAGAAGTACCGGTGAAGGTTCTGCATGATCAGCGGCAGCTTGGTCTCGCCGGAGTACTTTGCGTGTGGCTCCGCGACGGCGCAGGCGGTGGGCGATTGCCAGACCGATCGGTAGTAGGCCTTGCGGTAGTAGTAGCAGGTCAGCCGGAAGGCCAAAAGGAATGGCAGTGAGATGAATGCCATGGGAATGAACCAGGGCAGATCGCCCACCCAATGCCCAAAGTGACTGGCCCCGGGGGCGCAGGCGGTGCTGACGCATGGCGAATAGAACGGCGTCAGGTAGTGATACTGCGGTACCCAGTACGCGCTACCCCAAAATGCCCGCACGGTGGCATAGATGACGAAGGTCGCCAGGCCGAGGTTGGTGAGTAATGGTGCTAGCCACCACTTGTCGGTGCGTAGCGTGCGCTGCTGAATCTGGGCACGCGAAGGCGAGAAGACCCCGGTGGCTTGGCTCATCTGTAGCCACCAACTCCTTCGTCGTCGATATCGCCCCAGAACTCCCGGTCGTATTCGGTGTCGGGGATCTGGATCTTCTCGTTGCTGGCATGGCGGTGTTCATGCGGTGAGAGGTCCAGGTCGGCGGCGTCGATATCCAGCCGCTCCACGTCATTGACGATGCGGCGCACGGCCGGCAGGTCGCCGTACCGAGACTCCAGGGAATGGACACAGCGGCGCAGGCTGCCAAGTGCTTGGTTGAGCTCGGTGAGCTCCGTCTTCGTCGACATCGGACTCCTTGGGCTGAAGGTGTCGTGGATCACAGGCTACGACACCCATCTTGCCAGGACAGCCGAACGGGAGGTGACACAAGTCACTGATGTCTTTGGTTAATTCACGATCACCGAGCGGATTCTGCAATTGCTGTGCCGAGCTGTTCGGTGGTGGCGGTACCGCCCAGATCGGGGGTACGGACCCGGCCTTCCGCCAGTACCTGGTCGACGGCACGGCGGATCTTGTTCGCCGCGCCGGTTTCGCTGAGGTGATCCAGGAGCATTGCCCCGGCGAGTATCTGCGCGACGGGGTTGGCGATGCCCTGTCCGGCGATATCGGGCGCGGAGCCATGTACCGACTCGAACATGGAGATGGCCGTGCGCTCCGGGTTGATGTTTCCCGACGCCGCGAGTCCGAGTCCACCGGTGATGGCCGCCGCCAAGTCGGACAGGATGTCGCCGAAGAGGTTGGAAGCGACGATGACGTCCAGGCTTCCCGGGTCGCTGATCATGCGTGCGGCGAGGGCGTCGACATGCATCGACATGGACGGTATCTGCGGATACTCGGCCGCAATCTGATTGAAGATGCTGTCCCAGTACGGCATTGAATGAATGATGCCGTTGGACTTCGTCGCCGAACAGACCCGCAGTCCTGTCGAGGCGGCCAGCTCAAACGCGTATCGGATGATCCGTTCACATCCAAGGCGGGTGAAAACCGATTCTTGTAGCGCGAATTCGTGCTGACTGCCGCGATTGTGCACACCGCCGATGGTGGAATATTCGCCCTCGGAGTTCTCGCGGACGATCACCATGGACAGGGCATCCGCGGACACTCCGGCAAGAGGTGAAGCGAGCCCGGGCAGCAAGCGGACGGGCCGCAGGTTCACGTACTGGTTGAAGGCCCGCCGCAACGGAATCAGCAGGCCCCATAGCGACACGTCATCCGGTACGCCCGGATACCCCACGGCGCCAAGCAGAATCGCGTCGAACCCGGACAATATGGCGGGCGCGTCGACGGGCATCATGGCGCCGGTCTTGGCGTATCTCTCGCAGGAGTAGTCGAATTCGGTCCATTCGATGCGTCCGCCGGTGGCGGCGTCCATCACCTTGACCGCCTCCCGGGTCACATCGACGCCGATCCCGTCACCCGGAATGGTCGCTACTCTCATCCGGGCGCTCATACGGCCGCACCGATGTACTTGGTCTCCAGGAACTCTTCGATGCCCGCGAAACCGCCTTCGCGCCCGATTCCGGATTGTTTGACGCCGCCAAATGGCGCTGCGGGAGTTGACACGACGGGCCGATTCAGGCCCACCATGCCGGTCTCCAGTGCCTCCGACACGCGCCATCCGCGGCGGGTGTCATTGGTGTATAGGTATGCCACCAAGCCGAATTCGGAGTCATTGGCGCGGGCGATCACTTCCTCCTCAGTGTCGAAGCTCGCTATCGCGGCAACCGGTGCGAAGATCTCGGTGCGCATCATGTCGCTGTCATCGGGCACGTCGGTCAGCACCGACGGGGGATAGAAGTAGCCGCTGCTGCCGGGCGCCTCGCCTCCCAATCGCACGGTGGCTCCCCGATTCTGGGCGTCCTTGACCAGCCGGTCGGCCTTGGCCACGGCGTCGGGGTCTATCAGTGGACCCACGTCCACCCCTGGTTCGGTACCGCGCCCCATGCGCAACGCGGCCAGTCGTTCGGTGAGTGCGTCGGTGAACGGCCCCGCGATAGCGCGCTGTACGTAGATCCTGTTGGCGGCGGTGCAGGCCTGCCCGATGTTGCGCATCTTCGCGATCAGCGCGCCGGCGGCGGCCTCTTCGGGATCGGCATCGTCGAACACGATGAAGGGTGCGTTTCCGCCCAGCTCCATGGAGGTGCGCTTGACGGTGGGGGCGCACTGCGCGAGGAGGTGGCGACCGACCTCGGTAGATCCGGTGAACGAGAGCTTGCGGATCCGGGGATCGGCCAGCAGGGGAGCCATAGCCGATCCGGGGTCGGCGGTGGTGATGACGGAGACCACCCCATCGGGAACTCCGGCCCGGCGCAGGATCCCGAGCAGGGCCAGCATCGACAGTGGTGTCTGCTCTGCGGGTTTGACCAAGCAGGTGCAGCCCGCGGCCAGTGCGGGACCGATCTTTCGTGTCCCCATGGCCAACGGGAAGTTCCACGGAGTGATCAGTAGGCACGGGCCCACCGGTCGGTGCGTCACGATTAACCGTGATCCGCCGTCGGGTGCCAGCATCACGCCCCCGTCCAGGCGCACCGCCTCGCCGGCGAACCAGCGGAAGAACTCCGCCGCGTAGGCGACCTCACCGCGTGACTCGGCCAGGGGCTTGCCCATCTCCAGGGTCATCAACAGGGCCAGGTCCTCGGAGCTCTCGATCATCAGCGTGTATGCGCGCATCAGCACATCGGATCGCTGCTGCGGTGACGTCGAGGCCCAGGAGCGTTGTATGGCAACGGCATTGCCCAATGCGGCGAGGGCCGCGGGGCCATCCATGTCGGCGACATCGGCGAGCACTTCCTCGGTGGCCGGGTCGACGACGGGGAAGGTGGGGCCGTGGCCGACCTGCTGGGCGAGTGCGGCGGCGATCACCGCGGTCTCGGTGGGCAGGGGGGTAGACACTGCGCCGGGATGCATGCCACCATGCTAGGGAGATTGTCAACAATCGACAATAGTTCTGGATGTATCAAGGGAAGGGGCGCCGTGACTGTGGGTCTTCGCGCCAGCGGCTCATCCGCAACCGCGTTATCGCCCGTGCTCAAGCAGGCCACCTCGGTGGTGGCAGCGCGAGGCCAGGGTTGTTATCTGTACGACGAAAGTGACTGTGAATACCTGGATTTCACCGCAGGTATCGGCGTCGTGAGCACCGGTCACTGCCACCCGCGCGTGGTAGAGGCCGCACAACGGCAGGTGGCCACGCTGATCCACGGGCAATACACCACCGTGATGCACCGTCCGCTGCAGAACCTGGTGCGCCGCCTTGGCGACGTGCTGCCTGCGGATCTGGACTCGTTGTTCTTCGCAAATTCCGGCAGTGAGGCCATCGAGTCCTCTGTGCGGCTGGCGCGGCAGGCCACCGGTCGCCCGAATATCGTTGTCTTTCAGGGTGGATTTCATGGACGCACGCTGGCCGCCGCAACCATGACGACATCGGGACCGCGATTCTCCTCGGGAATCGGGCCTTTGATGGCAGGTGTGTACACCGCGCCGTTCCCGACGGCGTATCGATACGGCTGGAGCGAGGCCGAGGCCACCCGGTTCGCGTTGCAAGAGCTCGACTACCTGTTCGCCACCGCGACGGCACCGAATCAGGTGGCGGCGATGGTCATCGAACCGGTGCTCGGAGAAGGCGGGTACATCCCCGCCAACACCGAGTTCCTCGTCGGCGTTGCCGAGCGCGCCCGCGAGCACGGCATCCTGTTGGTGCTCGACGAGGTCCAGACCGGATTCGGTCGCACCGGAGAGTATTTCGGGCATCAGCATTTCGGCGTAACGCCGGATATCTTGGTGATGGCCAAGGGCATTGCCAGCGGTTTCCCCATCTCGGGTATCGCGGCATCTGCAGAGTTGATGGGGCGCGCCTGGCCCGGCTCACAAGGGGGTACCTACGGCGCCAACGCCGTCGCATGTGCGGCAGCGGTGGCCACCCTCGACGTGATCGACGAAGAACGGCTCGTCGAGAACTCGCGGGTGCGGGGCAGGGAACTTCTCGATGGTGCGCGAAAGATAGCGGCCGAGAGGGGTATTGACGGCGACGTGCGCGGTCTGGGTTTGATGGTTGGTGTGGAGTTCAGTCAGGATGGCCGTCCCGCGCCGCAGCTGGCCGCCCGCGCGCAGGCTGCCGCCGCCGAGAACGGACTGCTCCTGCTGATGTGCGGACCGCACATGAATGTGGTGCGCATGATTCCGCCGTTGGTGGTGACGGCCGACCAGATATCCGATGCACTCGGCATCTGGAGCACCGTATTGGCAGGGCTGTGATGGACCGCTATATCTCGATCACGCTGACCAAGCGAGACATCACCTGTCGTGCGCGGCTCCTGGACGCCGAGGCACCGAGAACCTGCGACACGGTGTGGAATTCATTGCCGGTCGTCGGTCAGGCCTATCACGCCAAGTACGCACGCAATGAGGTGTACACCCTGCTGCCACCCTTGCTTCCCGCACCGGGCCGCGAGAACCCGACCATTACCCCCATCCCCGGCGACGTGTGCTTCTTCGGTTTCGAACCGTGGGAGATCGGTAATCCCGCGTACGGATACGAGCCGGGGTCGGAAGCGCATTCAGCGCAAGGCGCCACCGATCTGGCGATCTTCTACGGCCGGAACAATCTCCTGATCAACGGTGATGCCGGTTGGGTGCCCGGAAATGTCTTCGCGACCATCGAGGAGGGTCTGGCCGATATCGCGGCGGCCTGCCAGGACCTGTGGCTTACCGGGGTTCAGGGCGAGCAACTGGCCTTCGCGCGGGCCTAGCCTGTTCCTAGCCCGCGAGCACCCGCTCGGCGAAATGGCCCACCGCCAGCACCAGATCGTCGCTGTGGCGCGGGCCGATGATCTGCATGCCGACCGGCAGCCCCTGTGCGGTCTTACCCACCGGGATAGAGAGCGCCGGCTGTTGAGTCATGTTGAACGGGTAAGTGAATGGTGTCCATTGGGCCCACCATCGCATCCCGGAGTCCGGGGGAACGTCAGCGCCCAGCGAGAAGGCGGGGATCGGCACGGTCGGGGTGATGAGGACGTTGTGCACCTCGTGGAAACCGCCCATGGCGATACCCAATTGCACGCAGGTGTTGCGCGCCGCCAGATATTCGGTGGCAGAGGCCCCGGCGCCGGTATCCCACATCTGCGCCAGCCCAGGATCGATGCCGTCGCGTACCTCGGTGCGGGCGCCGTAGGTGTTCAGGCTGGCGGCTGCTCCCGCGGCCCAAAGTGTTTCGAAGGCATCGATAGGATCGGTGAATCCCGGATCGGCGTGGGTCACGGGCATCCCGGCCTCGTCGAGAGCGTTCACCGCCTTCTCCACCAGGGCGGCCACCTCGGGATCGACGTCGACGTATCCCAGTGTGGGCGAGTACGCGATGTCCAGACCGGTCATATCCCGGTACACCTGTGAGCGGTAGGTGGTAAGCGTGGGCGACAGCGAGGTGGGATCGCGGTGGTCCGGCAGACTGATGATGTCCATCAGCAGCGCGGCGTCTTCGACTGTTCGGGTGATCGGACCGCCATGGGCCAGTGGGCCAAAGGGGCTGATCGGATACATCGGGACCCGGCCATGGGTCGGTTTGAATCCGACGACCCCGCAGAAGCTGGCGGGTATCCGAATGCTGCCTCCGCCGTCGGTGCCAATCGACATCGGAGCCATGCCCGCGGCCACCGCGGCGGCGCTGCCGCCCGAGGACCCGCCAGCAGTGCGGCGCGGGTCGGCCGGGTTGTGGGTGATTCCCCGCTGTCGGCTGTCGGTGACCCCCTTCCAGGCGAGCTCGGGCGTGGTGGTCTTACCGACCATGACCATGCCGTCGGCCCGGATGCGCTGGACGGCAGGGCAGTCCACCTCCCATGGGCCGGCGGCATCTACCAGTCCGGAGCCGCGCAAGGTGGGCCAGTTTCGGGTCAGGAAGACGTCCTTGATAGAGATCGGCACACCGTCGAGCAGCCCGCGGGTGTAGTGGCCGCGCCAGCGTTCTTCGGATTTGGTGGCGGCCGCCAGTGCCGCTTCCTCGTCGACGAGGCAGTACGCATTGATGGCACTGTCGGTTTGGGCTATCCGGGACAGCACCGCCGCCGTCGCCTCTACCGGCGAAAGCTCACCCGAGGTATAGGCGGCCACCAGCTCCAGCGCCGTCATCTCGGTGGGGTCGGTCGGTTCATGCATTGCCGTGCATCCTGTCCTTATCGACGATGTTCAGAAGTTTCTCGTCCCGGAGGTAGCGCTCGACGTTGGCGACGAATTGGTCCTGTAGCCGATCGGACCAGCCGTGGACGTCGCCACTGTTGTGCGGAGTGATATGCGTATTCGGTGTGTGCCACAACGGATGCCCAATGGGCAGCGGTTCGGGATCGGTGACGTCCAGCGCGGCACCGGCGATGGACCCCCGATGCAGTGCGGACACCAGATCCCAGGTTCCCACCAGTTCACCGCGACCCACATTGATCAGACGAGCGGTGGGCCGCATGGCCGATAGGACACGCGCGTTGACGACTCCCGTCGTCCGTGCCGTCAACGGCGCCGCGAGCACCAGATACTCGACATCGCCGACGTGCGAGGCCAAGTCAGCAGACTCGGCCCGGCCGAGCACCGTGACCCGCATGCCGACGGCGGTTAACAGTGTGGCAATGGCCTGCCCTATCGGACCGGTCCCGAGCACCGCGACGGGGACGCCCTCAATGGGCTCTGATTCGAAGTGCCGCCAGCTCAGCGCAGCTTGCGCGTGGGTGGATCGGCGAATGTCCTTGGCGAAGGCCAGGATCTGCGCAAGCACGTATTCGGCGATGGGGCGTTCGAAGATGCCGCGTGAATTCGTAAGCACGACGTCGCTCGTGACAAGCTCGCCGAAGAGCACAGGATCGACGCCCGTAGAGGCGATCTGTATCCAGCGCAGAGAGTCTGCGGCATACCAGTTTTCACGTAGTGCAGGGGAACGGAAGTCGTAGACGAAAAGAATTTCGGCTCCCGGCAGTGCCGTGGCGAGTCGGCCCGATTCCACCAGTCGTAGCTCGGCGATCTCAGCGATGGGGCCGAGACGGTCTGGAACCGCGGCGGCGTGCTGCACCACTATTACTGGTCTTCGCGCAAGCGGCTCATCCGCGACAATCCGGCGGGCACTCACGTTGACACCGTAGGGAGATATCGTATGATTGTCAACAATCTGAGTGATGATCAGCTCTGGCTCAGGCGCGAAGCGATGCTGCGAGTGTTAGGCCCTGCCGGTGGATCTTTCGTCACTTCCCGACTTCGCGGAGTCGGCCGATCAGCGAGGCATCGGCGTCATCGCCCCCTTTGATCTCGCGCTGGAGCGTGAGCTGTGGCGGTGGATTCCTGCTGAGGTGTCTCTACATCTCGCCCGCACGCCATACGAGCCGGTGCCGGTGAGCCGGGCCATGGCGGAGCTGGTGTCCAACACCGGTCACCTGCAGGCGGCCACCCGCGACGTGTTGCATGTAGAGCCGGAAGTCGTTGCATACCTGTGTACTTCGGGAAGCTTCATCCGTGGCGTCGAGCATGAGCGGGAACTGGTTGAGGCCATCATGGCGGCCGGAGCCAAGTCGGCCGTCACCACCTCGGGGGCGTTGGCCGAGGCGGTGACCGCGCTGAACATCAACCGAATCAGCGTCATCACTCCGTACGACGCCGAGCTGACCGAACTGCTTGCGAAGTTCTTGGGGGAGTTGGGCGTCACGGTGGTGCGCACCGACCATTTGGGCCTGGGCGGGGGCATCTGGAAGGTCAACTACCGCACCGTCGCCGAGCGGATCCTGGCCGCCGATACCGACGATGCCGAGGCGATCTTCGTCAGTTGCACCAATCTGCGCACCTATGACGTGATCGACCCGTTGGAGCGCCTGCTCGGTAAGCCGGTGCTGACGGCCAACCAACTGACCATCTGGGCCTGTCTTGACCGGATGAGTCTTCCCATGATGGGGCCCGGCAGGTGGCTCCGCGATGTCTTCGGAGGAGGTTCGAGTGAGTAATACGCGTCCAACGGTGGGGTTCATCTACCCGGACCACGCTGCCGAATCGGACTATCCGCTGGTGGCGCGTCAGCTGGATATGAACTTTCCCGTCGTGCACATCTACGGCACGGACTTGCACGCGGTTCCCGAGCTGCTCGATCTGGGCGGTTCGGAGAGGCTTGCGGAGGGCGCGCGGCTGCTGCGCCCGCACGACCCGGGTGCTGTCGTATGGGCGTGCACCTCGGGCAGCTTCGTGTACGGCCCGCAGGGCGCGGCAGATCAGGTAGCGGGCCTGTCGGAGCGCAGCGGCACCCCGGCGTCCAGCACGTCCTTCGCTTTCGTCAATGCCGCTGCCGCACTCGGAGTTTCGAAGGTGGCGGTGGCGGCGAGCTATCCGCGCGATATCGCCGAGCTGTTTGTTGCCTTCCTGGCCGCCCACGATATAGAGGTGGTGGCGATGGGGGAGGCGGGCATCGATACCGCTGCCGAAGTGGGCCGTCTCACGGCGGACCAGGTCGACGAGCTGGCGGCTGCCAATGACCACCCCGATGCCCAGGCGCTGCTGATCCCCGACACCGCCATGCACACCATCGCACACGTCGAGCGGCTCGAATCGCGGCTGGACAAGGCGGTATTGACGGCAAATCAGGTGACGGTGTGGGAAGGTTTGCGATTAATCGACGAGGTGCCCGAGGCGGGCACGGCTCCGCATTTGGGCCGGCTTTTCAGGAGACGACAATGACCACGCTGGTACCTGAGGAGTTCGCTCCGCTGGAGCGGCAATCGACAGCCGAGCTGATCGCGGAGCGGCTGCGGATCGCGATCATGCGCGGGGTCCTGCCACCGGGTGCTCAGTTGGGGGAGTCCTCGCTGGCGGCGCAATTCGCGGTGTCCCGCGGACCGCTGCGCGAAGCCATGCAGCGCTTGGTGTCGGAGGGCCTGCTGCGCAGCGAGCGTAACCGCGGCATCTTCGTCATCGAGCTGACCGACGAAGATGTCCTCGACGTCTACCGGTCGCGGGCCGCCATCGAGCGAGCGGCCTTGGAGTGCATCATGTCCGGCGATACCGTCACCGCCTACCGGCGGCTGCTCGTGCCGGTGGCGGTGATGACGGAGGCCGCCACTCGAGGCGATATCGTCGCCGTGACCGACGCCGATCAGGACTTTCACGAGGTGCTGGTCGACTGCTCGGGAAGCCCGCGATTGCGCCGGGCGATGCGCACGCTGCTGCTGGAGACGCGGATGCTGCTGGGCGAGTTGCAGGGCACCTACCCGGACCTGCGGGAGCAGGTGCGGGAACACGAGGTGCTCTGCGCGGCGATCGGGGCAGGTGACGCGCCCGCCGCCTATCGGCTCATTGAGGAGCACATGCACGACGCGGTCGCGCGTCTCATGGCACGCCGTGGTTCCGCGGGCGCATCGGTGGAGTAAATCCGCATGGGGCAGGGTTGGATGTAGGCATGACCAACGACCTCGCCGCCAAGGCCACCCTGCTGAAGTCACTTCACGTGCCGGGCGATCCGGTATTTCTGCCGACGGTGTGGGATGCGTGGTCCGCGCGGCTCGCGGCGGATGCCGGTTTCGCCGCGCTGACAGTGGGTTCGCATCCGCTTGCCGATTCGGTAGGCAAGCCCGATGCGGAGGGGATGTCCTACGAGGACGTGCTGGACCGGGTCTCGCAGATCACCGCCGCTGTCGATCTGCCGGTGTCGGTGGACATCGAGTCGGGCTATGCGCAGACACCCCGGCGACTCATCGAGGGACTGATCGAAGCGGGCGCGGTCGGTCTGAACATCGAGGACTCGGTGCACAGCGAGGGCGGCCGGATCCGTGAGCCGCAGGAACACGCCGATCTTGTTGGTGCACTTCGTGTTGCGGCCGACACGGCGGGCGTACCGGTGGTGATCAATGCACGTACCGACATCCTCTTGCGTCAGATAGGGGACGAGTCGGATCGCGTGGATCGGGCCATCGCGCGTCTCACCCTGGCCGCCGAGGCCGGTGCCGATTCGCTGTACCCGGTGGGCCGTCACGCTCCTGAGGTGCAGCGGCGCTTGACATCCGAGCTTCCGCTTCCAGTGAACGCGATCGCGGTGCCCGATGTGGACGACCCGGCGTCGTTCGGGCCTCTCGGGGTGGGGCGGATCAGTTTCGGTCCCTTCCTGCAGCGCGCGCTGTCGACGCGGGCCGAGGAGATCCTCGCGCGCTGGCGTTAGGCGGCCTCCGCCGAGACCGGGTGTACCGCCGCGACAAGGCGGGTCAACAGCTCGGCCAGTTTTCGGTAGGCATCCTCGCGGCCACTGATCGCGCGATACACCAGCCCGATCCGCCGCCCCGGGATCGGCGCCGCGAAGGTGGCGGTGGCCAGTCCACCACTCGCGGTCTCGGCGGTGACGGCGGTGCCCGGGATGAGGGTGACCCCAAGGCCGCCCTCGACGCATTGCACCGCGGTGGCCAGTGAGGCCGCGCGGGTGTGGCCGAGATCGGGTCGCACCCCGGCGAGTTGGCATACCTCCAGGGCTTGATCGCGCAGGCAATGTCCCTCATCCAGCAAAAGCAGCGGCATCTCAGCGAGCACCGCAGGATCGACCGCATGGCTTCCGGCGAGCGGATGTCCTGTCGGCAGTGCCAACACAAAGTCCTCCCGGTACATGGGAATCTCCGCCATACCGGGAGTTTGCGCTGGCAATGCCATGACTGCGACGTCCAGTGACCCGTCGGCCAGGGATCGCAAGAGCCGTACGGTCTGGTCCTCGGTGACCCGCAGGGACATCTCCGGGAACTCGCGGGACAGGCCGCTGAGCACCATCGGCAGCACATAAGGAGCCACGGTGGGGATCAGGCCGAGTCGCAGGGTTTGCGCGAAGGGATCGCGCACGCCGCTTGCGGCAGCGGTAAATTCGTCGACCGCATCCAGTGCCGCGGTGGCCCTTTCCAGCAATGTCTCCCCTTCGGGGGTGAGCAACACCTTGCGGGTGTTGCGTTCGACGAGCCGCACGCCCAGCCCCTCTTCGAGCATGGACAGGGCCTGCGAGAGCGAGGGTTGACTGACTCCAAGCTCGGCCGCAGCGCTGCCGAAGTGGCGTTTACGGGCGATAGCCACAAAGGCGCGCAGGCCGACCACTGTCGGCTGATAACTACGATCGGACATACCTATCAATATAGTGCCAACAATCACGTTTTGTTTTTGAAAGATTTCCGGCACGATGGTGCCAGTAAGCATTCAGCGAATACGTGAAGGAGAATCGTGACTCTGCGGACCATCGGCGATGAATTCCCGGCCTACAACCTGACTGCGGTCATCGGCGGCGATCTGTCGAAGGTGAACGCCCAGCAGCCGGACGACTACTTCACCACCGTCACCAGCGACGACCACCCCGGCAAGTGGCGTGTGATCTTCTTCTGGCCGAAGGACTTCACCTTCGTGTGCCCCACCGAGATCGCCGCCTTCGGCCGTCTGAACGACGAGTTCGCCGATCGCGACACCCAGGTTCTGGGCGCATCGGTGGATAACGAGTTCGTGCACTTCCAGTGGCGGGCACAGCACGAGGACCTCAAGACCCTGCCGTTCCCGATCCTCAGCGATCTCAAGCGCGAGCTGGCCGAGGCGTCCGGCGTGCTGAACTCTGATGGTGTCGCCGACCGCGCGACCTTCATCGTCGACCCCGACAACATCATCCAGTTCGTCTCCGTCACAGCGGGTTCGGTGGGCCGTAACGTCGACGAGGTGCTCCGCGTGCTCGACGCACTGCAGTCCGATGAGCTGTGCGCCTGCAACTGGCGCAAGGGCGACCCGACGATTGACGCGGGCGAGCTGATGAGCGCGGGCGTCTGACATGGGTGTTGACAACCTGAAAGAGGCGCTGCCCGAGTACGCCAAGGATCTCAAGCTCAACTTGGGCACGGTCGCCCGTGGCACCGTACTCTCACCGGCTCAGCTGTGGGGCACTCTCGTCGCGACAGCGGCGGCCACCCGCAACGAGCAGGTGTTCAAGGAGATTCGCGAAGAGGCCGCGACCGTCCTGTCGCCCGAGGCACTCGACGCCGCGCTCGGTGCCGCCTCGATCATGGCGATGACCAACGTGTTCTACCGCGGGCGGGGCTTCCTCGATGGCGCCTATGACGATCTGCGCCCGGGTCTGCGGATGAACATCATCGGTAACCCCGGCGTCGACAAGGCGGAGTTTGAGCTGTGGTCCTTCGCGGTATCGACCATCAACGGCTGTCACTTCTGCGTCGGATCACATGAGAAGGTGCTGCGCGAGGCTGGACTGACCCGCGAGCAGATACTCGAGGCGCTCAAGATCGCGGCGATCGTCTCGGGCGTCGCCCAGGCGCTGGCCACGGTGCCCGCGCTGGTCTAAGCACAAGACATAAGGCCGCCCGTGTGTGATGCGGGCGGCCTTATGTCGTGCCGTCAACTGTTACGAATTATCCAGTGCCGCTAGCGCTGACCGGGTGTTCAGTATTCGCGCGGTGCGCTCCGCACACCAGGCAAGCGCCTGGTTGTGCCCCGTGGAGGTGTAGTCCGCCACGGCATCGGAGACGATGAATGCCTGGATGTCGTTCTGGACCGCATCGGTGGATGTCGCGGTGATCCCCGAGAAGGCGTAGACGCCGACGATGATCAGCTGATCCCGGTTGGCATTGCGCAGAATCTCTAACAGTTCAGAGCGGAAGAACTCGCTGTACTTCCATTTCGTCAGAACGGTATCCGTCGCCGCCGGCCCGATGGGATCGACAATCGCCCGCTCGGCGTCATCGTCTGGCATGCCGGGTCCGTAGAGCTGGCCGAAGAGCCCACGCTGTTCCGGTGTCATGCCCCCCGGCTGCGCGGAGTAGAGCACCGGCACATCGTGGGCATGTGCGGTGTCGAGCAGGCTCTTGATGTTCTTCAGTACGG
Source organism: Mycobacterium sp. D16Q16 (assembly GCF_002013745.1). Taxonomy (NCBI): domain Bacteria; kingdom Bacillati; phylum Actinomycetota; class Actinomycetes; order Mycobacteriales; family Mycobacteriaceae; genus Mycobacterium; species Mycobacterium sp. D16Q16. Next base: position 93,048 of record NZ_MAEY01000012.1, on the reverse strand, counting down.
TCGCGATGGGATCAGCTTGCGGCGTATAGGCCTTCACGAAGTAGTGCTGCATGTCGTGGACCAGCAGGACGGCGCGGCTCGTTTGCAGATTCCAGGGCGCGCTTTTCGCAGGTATGTCAATGGTGCTGAACGGGTACGTAATCGACCCGGTGGGGCGAACGTCGGCCGTAGCGCTCCCGGCGGCGGTCAGGCCCAGTGCTGCGGCCGGCAGGGCCAAGGAACCGGAACGAAGGAAGGTGCGTCTACGCATCGGGTTACTCTCCCACTTGACCGCAGGCAACGGAATGGAGGGCAGGGTTGGCCGTAGTAGGCCTCACTCCGTCCAGACATCCTCGACATAGCGGTCGGCCTCGACGAGCTCGATGAGCCAGTCCCGGGCCTGGGACTCGTTGGCGCCGGTGTGTTCCCGGTAGATCTGCAAGAAGGCATCGCGAACGGCGGGGGCCATCTTGCCGCCATCGCCGCAGACATAGACGTGCGTCTGCTTGGCCGGGTCGCCCAGCAGATCCCAGATGTCGCGCGCGTCGGCGGCGATCCGGTCTTGCACGTACTTGACACCGTTCTCGGCGGCGCGGGAGAACGCCGGGCGCATCTGGACTACACCTGATTGTTCGGCTGCCGCGAACTCGTCCCGGAAGAGGTAGTCCACTTCCGGGTGCCGGACGCCGAAGAAGCAGAGTGCTGGGGCAAAGGGCTCACCAGCGCTCTGCGCGGCCAGCCGGTCACCGACAAATCCCCGGAACGGTGCCACACCGGTACCGGCGCTGACCAGGATGACATTTCGGGAGGGGTCGGCCCCGGCGCGGAATGCTTGCCGCGCCTGGTCGACGCGTGCCCGGATTTGTTGTCCCGGTGTGACGTTGGCGAGGTAGTTGGATGCCACTCCCTGGAAATCCCCGTACCCGGATCGGGCCGGAGCGTCGAGCACGCTGACCACCAGCTCGACAATCCCCGGACTCTGCCGTGCCGAGGAGGCTATGGAGTAGTGCCGCGGTGTCATCGGCTCGAACAGCTCCAGCAGCTCGGCGCGGGACAGCTTAGTGGCGGGGAATTCCATGAGGCAGCCCGCGATACCGAGCGAGCGGGTCTCCGGATGTTCGGCGAGCGCCGCCAGCGCGGACCGTTCCGGCGGGCAGGGATTGGCCGCCGCGAGCCGCAGCAGCTGCGTTCGGGTGGCCGGCTTGCGTAGTTCGAGGAAGTGGGTGAGCAGTTCCCGCACGCTTACTTCGCGGTCCAGCGCGATGGCCCGCCGGGTGTTACGCCGGGTATTGACGGAGATACGCCGATCCAGGATGAGGCCGAGCAGTTCTCCGGCGGCGTCCACTACTTCAGGCTGGTTATCTGCGAGGACTGTGAGATGGTCTCCGGTGCGGTATTCGACGCCATCAGGCAATGCGACGCGTACCAGCCGCTTGGCCTGTCCCAGTGCGTTGTTGGCGCTGACCAACTCCCGATTCTCCAGGACGGTCATCGGCATCACCTCGAACCGGGCGTCGAGAGCCGCCGTTACCGGGCCGTCGATGGCGCGTAGTTCGTAGAGGGGCCCCTCGGTGGGGCCGTCAAGAGCATCCGCACCGGCGACTGCGCCCAACGAAGTCCAGAGGGCCTGCGAGAAGGACTCGACGTTGCCCGCGAAATCGCCGGAAGTGTCTGCCTCACCTCGGGGCAGAATCGACGTACCACCGAGCGCGGCGAGGCGCTCATCGATTTTCCTCGGCACCGCCTGGTAGGTCTCAGCCCAGTTCCGGTCCCCGACACCCAATACCGCGAAGCGCAGCCCGCTGTCCGCGCGAGCCTCCGCGCTCTCGAGCCACGCGAGAAACTGACGGGCGTCGTCAGTCGGTTGACCGTTGTAGGACGCGGCGACCACGACCATGACGCTCTCGCGGGGCAAGGCTCGTGTCGCTTCATTCAGGGGGGCGACGGTCGTGTGGTAGCCAAGGTCGGAGGCTTCCTCGGCCAGCTGATGTGCCAGTGCTCGACAGGTGCCGAGATTGGACCCATGGAAGACGGTCAGTGCCGACCCCGGTGCGGCGGCCGCCGCCGGTTGCAGCGTCTCCTGCGGTGTGACGGCGGTTGTCGCGGCACGCTCATGCTGGCGGTCGTGGGAAGTGCGCCGCGCCAAGCCAATCCGAAAGCCGACCGGTTTCCGGAGGAGATCGCTGTGAGTGCGCAGCTGGTAATGCTCGGCGTCGATAAAGCGGTATCGGTGTACCAGCGTTGCCAGGGCCATTGTCGCCTCGTGCAGCGCGAACTGCCGCCCGATGCAGGACCGGGCGCCGGTGCCGAAGGGCTTGAACAGGTTCACCGGCCGCCCGGCCGATTGTTCCGGTGAGAACCGGTCCGGGTCGAAGATCTCCACGTTGTCACCCCATTGCGGCTGCCGGTGCAGCGCGGTGGTGAGGACGGTGACAACCTCGCCCTTCTGCACCGGGTAGCGCCCCGCGAGCAGGGTGTCTTCCGTGGCCATCCGGTCGAATTCACGGACCGGAGGTGAGAGCCTCAATGTCTCGTCCACGACCTGGCGGATGTAGCGGAGCTTGCCGATCTCGTCGAACGTCGGGGTGTGTTCGTCTCCCGGCCCGAATAGCGCGTCAACTTCGGCCTGCGCCCGGTGGAGCACGGCAGGGTTTTTGACCAGGCTGTAGAGCGCGGTCGGCATCACCGTGGAGGTGGTGTCCTGCCCGGCGATCAAGAACGTCAGGACCTGAGAATGAACGCTGCTCAGCTCCAGCGCCGGAGTCTCGGGGGTACCGGGCGCGAGCATGAGCCCGAGGAGGTTCTCATGCTCGTCGGCACCGTTGCCCTGCCGGGCGATGAGCTCATCGATGAAGGTATGCAGCTTGTCGTGCTCGGCCCTGAACAGATCCTGATTGCCGCCTCCCGGAGCCAGTAGTTGTTGTAGCGCAACGGCGAAACTCGCCGGAACCGCGGCAAGGCCGTCGTGCTGGTAGGAGTCGAACCTCGCCCCGAACCCGGCCAGCCCGACCGTGTCCATGGCGAGCTTGCCCAGATCTTCAGCCACGTCCACGAGGTGCTCGCCGGCGCTCCCGTCCCACCGGGCCAGCAGCTGACGGTTGATGTCGAGCATGGCGGGGTGGTAGTTGCGCAGGCCGCTAAAGCTGAAGCCGGGCAGCAGAACATCGTGGGCTGTCTGCCAGTTCGGCTCACCCGGATAGGCGGTGAACAGCCCGTCGCCCGCCAGCGGGCGGAACCGGTCCAGCCGATCGGTAATGCCCTTGATGAACCGGGTCTCGTCGCATAGCTCCTCGACAAGGGCCAGTGAGCAGGCGTAGAGCCGACGCGAAACCCCGAAGTCCGCATAGAAGAGCGGCCCGAGCTCTTCGACAAGCAGATCGGCGGGCAGGGCATAGGGGCGCCCGGGTAGTGGACCGGGTGGCAGCGGGTGCCCGTCGGCGCAGGGAATGCCCGTGATCTCCGGCGGGCGTGCGGGTGCCGTGTATTCGCCCGGCTCTACCACGCGAGTATCGCCGCTCATCTGCGCTTCCCCTTCACTCGCACGGGTGTAGTCGGTCGTCTACACTCTGGCCATCCACGACTGTACACATGCGACTACAGTCCAGGCAATGCCGTGGTTGGGGTGGTCCGATTGTCCTGCGTCGGGGCGTGAGCGAACGCGGTAACCGGTGAAATGACTACCCCCGATGCGGGGGCCGTCGGTTACGCGCTGGGGGAGCAGGTTGTGGAGGCGTCGGATGATTCGCTGCTCACGCAACGGTTTCCCAGGACGGCGACCAGTCGCTGGACCACCGTGTCCGCCGCGCCGTCGGTGAGCTTGTCCTTGGCGTAGGTGGTGTGCGAGATGATGTCCCCGCCCTGCGGATCGCAGAAGAAGTCTCCGGGGTTGCAGACGTCAATCACCTTGGGCAGCAGGTCTTCGCGGACCGTTAGGTTCGCGTCTACACCGGGCGGCCGGATGTTCTTGGGATCGCCGAACAGAACGATGGAGACGATGCGCTGCTCGAGTCCGGCGGGCAGAGGATTGGTCAGGGCGTAGGTCCCCGGCGGGGTGTTCCCCAGCAGCACATCCACGACCGCCGCGCCCTGCGCGTACCCGCCGACCACGAACTTCATCTTCGGGCAGTCGGCGGCGGTTTTCTGGATGTGCTTGCTCAGGTCGTCCGATCCCTTGCCGGCCTGAAGGAAGTCGATGCTCGCGGGGTAGTCCACGCCGTAGGTGGAGATGCTCATCCCCTTGGCGCCCTGGAGTCGCTTCTTCACGGCGTCGGTGAACAGCTTGCCGACATCGCCCAGGCCCGCAGGCTCATTGGTGCCGCGCGCGAAAGACAGGTCGATATCGGCACAGCTCTCCGCGTGGGCCATCTGCGGCGACTGCAGCCCGTGCCCACCGAACAGCACCAGGAAGGCGGCCGCCGCGGCCGCTGCGCGACACATTGCGGTTCGCATCACTGCACCTTTCGTGACGTGCGCGGCTCTCGCGACTGGTCGTTGAATCACCCAAACTACCGATGGTTCGATGACGCTGCCCAATGGCCGAGCCGTTAGGGGGCCGGCACCGCTCGAGCGGGCTGCCGGGCTCCACCGACGACCCCGTACACCGCGATGGAGGCCAGGATCAGGCCCTCGGCGCCATGAACCCAGTTAGCGACGGTGTCGACGGCCATCACGCTGCATACGCTCATGCCGCCCACCAGGCACACCACCGTCATGCCCCAGTAGATGAGCGCGGTCGCGGCGGCATAGCGAATAGCGCCGATGCGCGTGCGGACGGCCAAGAGGCCGGCGACACCGGTAGCGAGGTGGAAGAGGGCGTGCCATCCGTTGACCGCCACGGGGATAACCCCGAACGCATAGAAGGAGGCCGAGTACATCGAGTACATCGAATGCGTCGAATGCGTCGGGAAGTCCTGGTTGATCATCAGACCGAGAGGTCCGTTGCTGGTGAACCACACGGCCATCAGGAAGGCCAGAAGCTGAACCCTGGTGGTGCAGACGTCCTGGATGTAACGAGTAAACGCAGCTCTCGACATGCGCTCTCCTCGGCATAAGACATTGAGACAATTTACATGTCTTTGTTTCTCCAGTATTGTCAGAAGCTCCGTGGGGTGACAAGGGAGCGCGTAACGCAAGTGACTAAGGACACACTGCTCACTACGCTGGCCTCGGTCGATCCGGCGGCGCTGCAGCTACCCGGTGACCTCGACGAGCTCACCGAGCGGGTGCTGGCGGCCGCGTCCGAACAGATCGCGGTGGCGGGCTGGCGCCGATCCACGGTCGACGACGTGGCGAAGCGGGCTGGGCTGAGCCGCGCGACGGTCTACCGGAGATTTCCGAACAAGAAGGCCCTCACTGAGGCGGTCGTGTACGCCGAATTGCGTAAGTACATGGCCGGCGTGGCCTCGCGTATCGAGGGGCGCACGATGACGCTGGCCGATCGCATGGCCGAAAGCTCTTCTTATACTGTCGAATTCATTCTTGACCACCCGCTTCTGCGGAGGTTGTTGGAAACCGAACCTGAGTCGATCCTGCCGGCTCTCACGACAGATGCCGGGCCGCTTGTCGAGGCATTCCGGGAATTCTGCGCAAGTCTCTGGAAAGTCGAAATCTATGGTGATGCAACGGTTTCGCCACAGGTCATGATGCATCTGCGCACAGTTGCCGAGCTGCATGTGCGGATCGCACTGTCGTTGATTCTCACCCGGCAGACCGTGATAGAGCTCGACACCGCCGAACAAGCTCAAGGTTTCGCGCGCGACTACCTCGCTCCGATGTTGGACACTGGCCCCGGCCTGAAATCGACATAAGGTGCCACGGGTCCACCGCATGCGATCGCACGTTTTCGGTAGTGGGCCGCGACACGGCCGAATTAGTGATGTTGCTCTCACCGGGTTAGGGTGCTGGGAAGCCGGTTCGAATATCGGGTCTGTAGCAAGCCGTTGCCCAGTTGTGGGGCCCAAACAGGCATGGTGGCCCGTCCGGTTGTGCGGTCGGGGCGGACGTTGCAGGCAATCAGTCGTGACTGACGAGCACATCAGGCATTGCTCAGATTAAGTTACCCTGTCCGTGAGCTCGGGGTTCCAACGCGAAAGACAAGGTGAAATGTCTAGAGAGCTGACCGACCTTGAGATGCTCAGCGATTTGGAACCGATTGCTGAAGCTAACCTCAACCGGCATTTGTCGGTCACCACGGAGTGGCACCCGCATGACTACGTTCCCTGGGACCGGGGCCGCAATTTCGCGCAAATGGGCGGGGAAGATTGGGATCCGGAGCAGTCGCAGCTAAGCGAGGTCGCCAAGGCGGCGATGATCACCAACCTCCTTACCGAGGACAACCTGCCGTCCTATCACCGTCAGGCGGCCAAGTACTTCGGTCTCGACGGTGCCTGGGGTACCTGGGTGGGCCGCTGGACTGCCGAGGAGAACCGGCACGGCATCGTCATCCGCGACTACCTCGTGGTCACGCGCGGTGTTGACCCGGTGGCATTGGAACGCGCGCGCATGGAACACATGACAGCAGGCTTCGACACCACCGATGAAGAAGAGTCAGTACATAAGACCGATTTCCTGCTGTCGGTCGCGTACACCACGTTGCAGGAACTGGCGACTCGTGTCAGTCACCGCAACACCGGCAAGGTGTGCGATGACCCGGTCGCGGACCGGATGCTGCAGCGCGTCGCCGCCGACGAGAACCTGCACATGATCTTCTATCGCAACATGTGCAGTGCCGCACTGGATCTTGTGCCCGATCAGGCCTTGGATGCCATTGCCGCGGTGATCGAGAACTTCCGGATGCCCGGGCAGGGCATGCCCAACTTCCGCCGTAACGGCGTGCTGATGGCCAAGCACGGCATCTACGACCCGCGTCAGCATCTCGAAGAGGTTGTGACGCCGAATCTGCGTAAGTGGCAGATTTTCGAGCGCAATGATTTCAGCGCCAAGGGCGAACAACGACGCGAGCAGCTCGCCGCGTACGTGGAAGACCTTAAGTGCCAAGTGGTTAAGTTCGAAGAACAGCGCGACCGAATGCTGGCTCGTGAGGCGAAGAAGAGAGAAGCCCGCGCCGGATAGCGCGGGCCCCTCGTCTCGATTTACCGATTACCTGGTGATCTCGATCTTCTGCGCCTCTGCACTGGCGTACGCGCCGGCGATCTTGATGGTCAGGATGCCCGCGTCGTAGCTCGCCGAGATCGCGTCACCTGTGACATGGGTTGGCAGGGTGAAGGTACGCCGGAACGTGCCGTAACGGACCTCACGCAGCACGCGTCCTGTGTTGGATGCTCCCCGCGCAAGCGGCTCGTCGCCGGTCTGCGCGGCGCGCCCATCTCGACGCTCACCGGATACCACCAACGTGCCGCGCTCCACCTCGACCGTGACGTCCTTGTCGACGTCGACGCCGGGAAGATCGAGACGGACCAGGGCGTCATCCCCGTCCTTCGTGACCTCGGCGGCCGGAATGAAACCCGGGCTCGGCCAGCTGGTTGCCGGGCCGAAGGACTGGCGTACCAGCGCGTCGAACTCGGCGAACGGGCTGCGTCGTGTCCACACCACATTGCTCATAGCTCTCTCCTCATACAGGGCCGGAATCTCAACCGGCCGTCACTCGTACAAACTTGAGTGATCCCCGCTAAAGTTCCGGTTTCCGTACGCCGACGGCGAACGTGGCTCCCGGGGGCTGCTCGCCGACTCCCTTCCGGGACTGCTTCGGGAGTAATCGGTGGAGCGCCGGTGTTGCGCGCCAGCCCGGGATTCCCAGGTTGATCGCGTAGCCTCGCGCCGTGCCCGACCAGACCGGCGAAACCCAGAAGTCCTCCGCGCGTGAGGTGTTGCGACAGGTCCTGGTCAGTGTCGGGCCATCGTTGGGCACCTACTACGCGCTGCGCGCGCTGGGTCAGCCCGAGATTCACGCGTTGATTGCGGCCACGGTGGTTTCCGGCCTCCAGGTGCTCGTCAAGGTGGTGAAGAACCGTAAGTTCGACGTCCTGTCCGGCTTTCTGATGTTCAACTTCGGGCTGAGCCTGGTGATCGCACTCCTGACCTCCGATGCGCGCATGGCCCAGGTCTCCAACACCATTCCTGGCATCTTGCTTTCGCTGTTCTTCATCGGAAGCGCGCTGATCGGCAAGCCGCTCACCGAGCTAATGATCGCGAAGGCCCGGCCCGGACGCATCGAAGAGATCGCGGCCGAACACCATTGGACCGAGAACCACTTCCGGTCATATCACCGGATGCATGTCCACGTGAGTTTCTGGTGCGGTGTCATCAGCCTGCTGCTCGCGGCGATCTCGATCGTCATTATTTACAGCTTCTCGGTGGATATCGCCCAGGCCGTCAACCAAATCTTTTCTCTGGTCACCACAATGGGCCTGATCATCGGCATCATTGTGGTCATCCGGCGTTACCTGCAGCGCATGACGTACGACTCGCCCGCGGCCTGACGAGCGGATACAGTCGCGCGGTGTCCCTGACCACCGAGCAGTCCGAAACCGAGAGCGGGATCTCGCCCCGCCAGCTCGTGATCGAGGGATTGCTCAACGTCGGGCCCGCCCTGTGTGCCTACTTCGGGCTGCGCCTGGCCGGATTCTCCGAACTGCACGCCCTCATGGCCGCCACCGCGGTCTCGGCCACCCAGGCATTGGTCAAGATGGCGTGGAAGCGGGCTCTGGACCCGGTTTCGCTGCTGGTGGTGCCGATATTCGGGGTCAGTCTCATCATGGCGTGGTTGACCCGCGACCCGCGCTTGTCGCAGGTCACCAACGAGGTGCCCGGCATGCTGCTGGCGACCTACTTCCTGGTGAGCGCGCTCATCGGTAAACCGCTGACGGAGCTGCTGGTCACCAAGCTATGGCCCGGCGGCGTGGAGAAACTAGCGGAGGAGCAGGGCTGGACCGATGAGGATCAGCGCTCGTACCACCGGCTGCATATCTATGTCAGCTTCTGGTGCGGGATCTTCAGTCTGCTGTTCTGCGCGCTGATGGTGGTGATCATCTACACCTTCTCCGTCGACGTCGTACAGGCCGTCAACCCGGTGGTGTCGATGCTCACCACGGGCGGACTCATCGTGGGTGTTGTCGTTGCCATCCGGATGTACCTGCGGCGCAAGGAACGGGCCCTCTCCGGCCGGTAGATCCACTTTCTCAGACTCTCTCAGATTGCGTCGGTACCGTCGCTGTGGTGAGTGGGTTGGGTAAGGGTGCAGGGAAATTCACGCTCGGGCACGCCTTGGTCAGCGCCGCGCTCGGCTTGGGAACGTACTACGGGATGCGCCTGCTGGGCGCCTCGGAGTTGCATGCACTGATGGCCGCGGCGGTGGTCTCGGCGTTGCGCGTCATCTACACAGCCGTACGGGACAAGCGCTTCGACATCGTCGCGGGATTCATCATGCTGATGCATGGCGCGACGCTCGTGGTTGCACTGTTGACCAGTTCACCGCAGCTGGCCCAGCTCACCCACGTCGTCCCGGTGGTGCTGTTCGGTTTGTTCTATATCGGCAGCTGCCTGACGAAACGGCCACTCACCGAAGTCATCATCGACCTGATCCGTCCGGGCTGGGTGGCACGTCATCACTGGGCCGATGCGGATCTGCGCGCCTATCACCGGATGCATGCGCGGCTATGCGTGATCGTCGGCACGCTGGAGTTGGTTCAGGCCGCGGTGATGACGGGCATCATCCTGAGGTACTCCGTTGACATCGCGCAGGTGGCCAACGGGCTATTGGCGACGGTCGGTAGCGCCGCACGGCTGGCGTTTGTGATCGCCGTGATTTGGGTTTTCCTGCGCCGTCGCGGGCATCACCACGCGTCGCCACCGCGCCAATCGCAGGTCAGCGAGCCGGACGCGTCAACCCCGGAGCTCATCGGCAGCACATGCACACCCTCGTCTTCGGCGGGCACAACTCCCTCTGCCGTCATCACGGGAGTGGCTCCGACCCACGGCACCCAGCCACGGGCCTGATAAAACGGGGCGACGTCGTCGCCGGCGCTCAGCGCGCCCAGCTCGTAGGCGCCACGCAAGACCTGTTCGGCCGCATCCATGATGGCTCGACCAAGTCCGTTTCCGCGCCAATCGCTATCTACTGCAACGCCTTCCACGTATCCTGTGCGTAGTGGCCGTCCTTGATGCAGCAGCCGGCGCTGGATCACCGCGGCGTGGGCGATGAGTGTTCCGTGATACCAGATGAGCGCGTGCATACCGCCCAGGCAGTGTTCCCAGTCCGCTTCGGTGAAATCGCCCTCAAATGCGTCTATTAGTAATTCCCTTGCCACACAACGCGTTTCACTATCGAGATCTGCGGTGTGGATGAGCCGCGCGGTATGGGTCCGGATGACGGGGACGGTCGGCATCGTAGACACGGGATGCTCCTAGCTCAGGCGCGGTCGTGACCAATGGAACCGAACAGTTTGTCCTGGCCGTACCTGGGCGGCCAGATCGACATCGTGATCGGTGATCACGCCGATCACCGGATAGCCTCCGGTAACCGGATGGTCAGGGCCCAGGATAACGGGCTGGCCGCCGGGCGGCACCTGAATGGCGCCACGGACCACACCCTCGCTCGGCAGCTGCCTGGCCGGGTCGCGCAGTTCCAATGGCTTGCCGATGAGTCGAGTGCCCACCCGGTCGCTGCGGTCGGAGACTATCCAGGCTCGGTGGGTCAGCGCGTCGGGATCGATGAACCAGTCGTCGCGTGGACCGGGTACCACCTTGAGCTCGACGGTGGCATCGGAGATGGGGGCCACCGGCGCCAGTTCTACCTCCGGGAAGGAAGGGGACCGCGGTCCGACCGGCAATCTGTCCCCGGCCTGCAGGGGCCTGGGGCCGATGCCAGACAGGATGTCGAAGCTACGCGAGCCCATCACCGGTGCCACGCTGACCCCGCCGCGCACCGCCACATAGCTGCGTAGCCCGCTGCGCGGTGCGCCGAGTGACACTACGTCGCCGTCCTGAACCTGGGCAATGCTGTTGGTGCCAAAGGGAATCCCGTTGATGGATGGATCGGTGTCGGCACCGGTGACGGCCACCACAGCGTCACCGCCGGATATCCGGAATGACATACCGCCGAGGGTTACCTCGATGGTGGCCAGGTTGTCGGGATTGGCCACCAGCCGGTTGGCCAGGGAATGCGATCCGCGGTCCGCCGCCCCCGAGCGTCCGACGCCCATGGCCGCTTTGCCGATGCGACCGAGGTCCTGGACCAGCGCCAGCGGGCCCGTGCGCATGACTTCCAGCGCGGGTCTCATGCCGTCACCTCCTGGAACTGGACGCGTGTACCGGGAGTGAGCAGCGCCGGTGGGTTGCGATCGAGGTCCCAGACGACGGCGTCGGTGCTGCCGATGAGCTGCCAGCCGCCGGGGGACTCGCGTGGGTAGATGCCGCTGAACTCGCCGGCGAGCGCGACCGCGCCGGCGGGTACCTTGGTGCGCGGGTCGGCGCGGCGAGGGATGGCCAGGCGCGGGTCGCCTTCCACCAGGTAGGCGAATCCCGGTGCGAATCCGCAGAATCCGACCGTCCAGATCGTTCCGGTGTGTGCGGCGATGACACCGTCCACGCCCAGGCCGGTGTGCTCGGCGACCTCTTCGAGATCGAGGCCGTCGTACCGGACCGGGATGGTTACCGGTGGCGATGTGGTGCCCGCGAGCGTGCCGGGCGGCGCCGCGCGCTGAGTCAGCCGGTGCCGAACGATGGCCTGGTCGGCGGGGCCGCGGAGCTTGAGCAGGACGGTGCGGGAGGCGGGAACGATATCGGTGATGCCGTCGATAGGGTCGACATTCAGTGCTGACGTCCACGCCAGCACTTCCTGCACGGATGCACATTCGAGCAACAACGCCCGGTCCCCGTGATCCCGCACCTTCAAATCCGTTGCGGTACTCATACTTCGACGGTACTCCCGTGGCTGCGCCTAAGGGCGCATTTATCCCGCCTGTGTATAAGTCGGCTCATGCTTCTTGATGTAGGCGATCACCCGGTAGGTGATCGGCAGCATCACGATCTCCACCACGGACTTGAAGATCCAGCCCAGCGCGGTGTACGTCGCCAGTTGGCCGAGGGTGTGAATACCCAGCGCGGTGGCCGCGATCGAGCAGAACACCAGCGAATCGGCAAACTCGCCGACGACCGTCGAACCCACCAGTCGCGCCCACAGGTGACGCTCCTTGGAGCGCTTCTTCATCCGTACGACTACGAGTGCGTTAAGTGTTTGCCCAACAAGGTATCCCGCGAGTCCGGCAACCATCAGTGTGGTGATGCTCCGGACGATGGTGGCGAATGCCTCCTGGTTGGGGTAGAAGTCGGCGGCGGGCAGCATCATTGCGGTCCAGAGCACCACGCAGGCCAACAGCTCCATCGCGAATCCGAGCAGGATTACCCGGTTGGTGGCGCGATATCCATAGACCTCGCTGAGCACATCGCCGATCACGTAGCTCAGCGGGAACAGCACGAACGCTCCGTCGGTAATCAGCGACCAATCGCCGACAACGGGCCCGAATCCAATTGCCTTGGTGGCAGCGACATTCGAGATCAGCACCACGCCGACAAAGATGGCCGACAGCAGTGGATAGTAGCTGCGACCGACCTGCGCGAAGACCACCTGGTCCTGAGGAGTCTTCTCGACCTCGCTTGTCTCCATTCCGCGAAGTCTAAGGTGCGTGCTTGCACTGGGGTGCGGGTGGATTTGTCGCGCAGGGCGGTGGGCGGTTGGGCATGGTGGCGGCCGAATAGATCAACACCGCGGCGGAGGCCAGGTACACGATAAAACCGATCGTCACGGCGCGAAGCCGTTGTCCGCGGGGAAGCGTCAGGGGCAATGTACCCGCAGCCACCAGTCCGCAGGGGATGGCGAGCAGCATTCCCAAGATCAGCCCGAAGCCGTGCGGGTCGGCGGCCGGATTCGACGACAATCGGGACGACAACACCATGAATGCCGCCAGTCCGAAGATGCCGAGAGCGGTCGCGCCGACGACGCCGCCCACCACACGAATCATGACGTCAACCCAATATGGCCCCGGGCGGGCGTTCGGGTAGGTCATCACCCCAATATCCGGGCCAGCTGGGGGACCAGATTGTCCGCCACGTAGGTCAGGCTCAACGGCGAGCTGAAGTTGATGGCGCCGGCCAGCTCCTTGCTGGCGAAGATGCTGCGGCTCAGCAGCGAGGAGCCCAGCTTGGTGATCGCCGGATCGGCCCGCAGCGCGGCGCTCTGCTCCTCTGATTCGGTGCCCCACACCAGCACATCGGCCTGGCCGAGGACGCTGGAGAGTTGTTCGGCTGGCAGATACGCAAGCTGCTCGCCCTTGGCATAGCTCTCCAACTCGGTGGGAACGGCCAGCCCGAGGGCGGTGAGGAATCCGGTGCGCGATCCGGACCGGTACGCGATGGCCTGCCCGTCGAGCAGTTCGCCCTGCAGATAGATGGCCTTCTTGTCTTTGAAGCCGGCGTGCGCGGAGGCGGCCGACGTGAAGGTGTTGTCGACGGCCTGGACCACCGCGTCCATCTCCGACGGTTTGAACACCGCCTGTCCGATGGCCTTGGCCTGGTCCTTCCACGGTTCGAAGAACGCGTACCGGCCCGCCTGCGCGATGGTCGGTGCGATGCCGGACAACTTGTTGTAGGTGTCCTGGTCCAGCCCGGCGTCGGTGGCCAGGATCAGATCGGGTTTCAGGGACGCGATCTTGTCGACCATCAGTCCGTCGGTAAGCGTGAGCACCTCGGGTTTGGCGGCGCCGAGCCGGTCGGTGGCCCATGGCCAGGTTGCGAATGGGTAGCCGCCGTACCACTCGGTGACCGCGATGGGGACGATGCCCAGCGCTAACAGGTAGTCGTGTTCGGTGTATCCCGCGCTGACGATGCGCTTCGGCGGCGCCGTGACCTCGGTCGTACCGAACGCGTGCCTGATGACGGCGGTGCCGTTCTGCTCCGAGGTACGAGGGGAGTCGTTAGTGCAGGCGGCTAGCGCGGTGCCCGCGGCGAGGGCGGCACCGGCGGCCAGAAACCCGCGGCGGGTCAGAATCGCGGACGGCACGTATCGAGGGTAGCTGCCGCAAGCACGCGAGGGGGCTTTGCACGTCGCGGCGATGTCTTACGGACCGCCAACCAGTCGCCGCGCTGCTTCAGCGGCTGCGGCGCGGCGATCGGCGAGCATGTGCTCGGCGAGCGGTTCACCGACAATACGGTCGATGCCGAACCCGCTGGCGGCCATCGAGTAGGCGATATCGATCAGCACCGTGAGCAGACTCATGGGGTCCCACGTCGGGTCGATGAGCCCGGTCTGCTGCCCCTGGCGTACCTCATCGAGTTTCGCCTGGAAGATGCGGCGCAGCACGTGGTTGTCGAACATCCCGGCGGGGGCCTCTAACTCGATCCAGCGTTGTAACCGTGCGCCTTGCGGATCGGCGACGATGTTGTCGAACAGCCCCGCGACGTACCCCGGCACGTCACCGGCGCTAAACGGCACCTTGTACGGCGCATCATTGATCCATTGCGCCACAACGGCTTCAAACAGCTGTTCCTTGCTCTCGAAATAGCTGTACAGTCGCTCCTTGCTCGCGTTCGCAGTGGTGGCAATCCGGTTCAGCCGTGCGCCGGCGAAGCCGTATTCGGTGAACTCGGCCTTGGCCGCGGCCATGATCCGATCGTGAGTGGCCTGACCCGCAGCGCGCATGGCACTCACCAGAGCAGCACCGGTTTGATCGCGGCACCGGACCGCGCATCCGCCACGGCCTGATCGATCGCGCTCGCCGGGTATCTACTGATCAGCGATTCAATGGGAAAGCGTCCCTCTGCGTGCATCCGCAGCAGTTCCGGAATGAATTCCTGTGGGTTCGCGTCACCCTCGATACATCCGCGAATCACTTTGCCGCCGAACATGAGATCGGTGAGGTCGATCGTTCCGTGTGAGGCCCCCAGCCCGACCAGAACCAGCACGCCCCGCTGCCGCAACAGGCCGAGCGCCGTGGCGATGACGTTGGTGTTCGCCGTGGTGTCGAGCGCGTGGGTGGCTCCGCGTGCCACGGAGGCCGCGTCCTCGGCCGCCGGGTCGACGGTGCGGGTGGCGCCCAGCTCGACTGCCTTGTCACGTCGGGAGGCCACCGGGTCCACGGCGATGATTGTGCGCACCCCGATGGCCTTAGCGGCCATCACCGCTGCCAGGCCGACACCGCCTGCGCCGAATACGACAAGCTGCGAATCGGGTTCGGGTGTCAGTACATTGAGCACCGCACCGGCGCCCGTCTGCAGGCCGCATCCGAGCGGTGCGGCGATGACGAGATCAGTCGACGGATCAACGACGACCGTGTTGTCGGTGGCGGCCAGTGCGTACTGCGCGAAGCTGGATTGCCCGAAGAACGAGCCGAATAGGCCGTTCCCGTTCTGGGACAGTGTCGATGAGCCATCGAGCCGGGTGCCGGCGAGGTTCAGCCGCGCGGCCCGTGAGCAGTAGGCCCGCTCGCCCGCACCGCATTGCCGGCATTCGCCGCAGCTTCGGTAGCTCAAGACCACGTGGTCTCCCGGGCGGATATCGGTCACCTCATCACCCACCGCCTGGACGACCCCCGCGCCTTCGTGGCCCAGGACCGCCGGGATGGGTACCTGCGCCTTGAAGGTCAGATCGGTGTGGCACAGGCCGGTGGCGTGAATCTTGACGAGCACCTCGTCGGGGCGCGGTCCGTCGAGTTCGACTTGTTCCAGCGCGAACGGAGACTCTGCCGAGCGACTCAGTGCTGCGGTGACTTTCACTGGTCGCGTTCGAGCAGGAAATAGAGGTAGTTGCCGCTGGCACGCTGACGCTTGCCGTTCATGATGCCCATCAGCGTGTTCTCGTCGACCCACTTGAAGTGATCGAAGGTGGGCTGGCCGTCGTAGACCATGGTGCCGGTGACCTCTCCGCGGAACTCGATGTCCCACAGGGTCGCACCGCCCAGGCTCAACGCGTTGTTGGAAAACAGCTTTCCGTCCTCGTCGTAACAGACGATGGGTTCGACATCGTTGATGGACGTGAAGATCTTGCCGTACCAGCGGGCGGCGGCCAGTTGGCCGTTCATCTTGTGCCCGGTGTGGAACTCGTCGCCCTTCCAGCTGCCCAGCATGTCCTCGGGTCGGACAGTGTCGAGCGCGGCCCAGATCTCGTCGAGATCGGCGGGGCTGACGTCTCTCTGGCCGCGAAGTTCGGCGAAACGCGTGCGGGCCTTGTCGACGTCCATGTTTCTCCCAAGTCAGTTGGTTCGGGAAGGACGCTAACACCGAACCAAATGGTTCGGCAAGGGCGATCAGATGACCAGTGAGGTGCCCAGGGCGATCATCACGACGGCGATCCCTGCATCAAGCACCCGCCAGGTTCCCGGACGCTGGAACAGTCCGGCAAGATGTCGCGCGCCGAATCCGAGTGCCACAAACCAGGTGACACTCGCGGTCAGGGCGCCCGCACCAAACAGCCAGCGTGCGTCCTGGTGCGCGTTGGCCAGGGAGCCGAGCAGCACCACGGTGTCGAGGTAGACGTGCGGATTCAGGAAGGTGATGGCCAGCGCGGTCGTCAGCGCCGCGCCGAGGCGGGCCGGATTGGATTCGGCCGGCACCAGCGTTCCGGGGCGCAACGCGCGGCGGGCGGCCAACAATCCGTAGCCGATCAGAAACGCGGCGCCACCCACCTTGGCCACGGTGAGCAGGCTCGGTGTGGCCGTGATCAGGCCTCCGAGACCACCGATGCCCGCGGCGATGAGCAGGAAGTCGCCGGTGATGCACACGGCGACAACCGGCAGCACGTGTTCACTGCGAATCCCCTGCCTGAGCACGAAGGCATTCTGGGCGCCGATGGCGGCGATGAGGGACATTCCGGTGAGAAAGCCGAGGAAAATAACGGTCACAACACTGACGCTAGGGTCACGGCAATATGCAGTCCAGCTAATGATTCTTACTCTGCATTAGAATAGCTAATGTGAGTCTGGACTCGCAGCAGCTGGTCGCCTTCGCCGCCGTCATCGAGGAGGGCAGCTTTGATGCCGCCGCCCGGCGGCTTGTCATCACCCCCTCGGCGGTGAGTCAACGTGTCAAGGCCCTGGAACAATCGGTGGGCCAAGTGCTGGTTCGGCGGGAAAAGCCCTGTGTGGCCACCGAAGCGGGTGCCTCGCTGATGAGGTTGGCGGCCCAGGTCGGGACGCTGGAACGTGAGGCACTGCGCGAGATGGGCGCCGACGGCTCCCCGATACGGGTAGCGCTCGCGGTGAACGCAGACTCGTTCGGAACCTGGATGGGGTCGGTGTTGGCACGGATTCCCGACGGAGTGCTGGTCGATATCCGCATCGAGGACCAGGATCACTCCGCGGAACTGTTGCGCGCGGGTGTCGTCATGGCGGCGGTGACCACCGAACCGAAGCCCATCGCGGGATGCCGCTCGGAACCATTGGGTTCCATGCGGTACTTCGGAATGGCGTCACCGGGGTACGTCGCGCGCTACCTCCCGGGTGGGCTGCTCGACTCGGGGATCGACGCCGTCCGCCGGGCGCCGATGATGCGGTGGGACAGGCGCGATGCCCTCCAGGACCAGTTCTTGCGCAAGCTCTTCCGCCGGGATGTCGCCGTGCCGGAGCACTATGTGCCCACGACGGGCGGAAACACCGAGGCGCTGCGGGTGGGGCTGGGTTGGGGAATGATGCCCGAGCAGCTGGATCGCGACGGCCTCGTCGATCTGGCACCGGGGCGACATCTCGATGTGCCGCTGTATTGGCAGCACTGGAAATTCGAGTCCTCGACGCTGACCGCGATCACGTCGGCGGTGCGCGAGGCGGCCTCGCTCCTGCGTCGTGGGGGCTAGCGGCGCACGGTGCGGCTGAGCCGATGCGCGTGCCGCAGGAGTAACTGTCCGAGGACTGGCTGGCGTTCGGCGTTGAACCGGGATTCGATACCCGTCAACGTGAGCGCACCGATGGGGTTGTGATGGGTATCGAACACCGCGGCGGCCATACCCCACGAGCCCTCGACCACCTGACCAGGATTGACGGCCCAGCCGATCTGTCGGGTGGCGCCGATACGCTCCCAGACGGCATCGGTGCGAAAACCCCTGCCCCACTCCGACTGTAGGTCGGCCCTATCGAGATAGGCATGAATTGTCTCGTCAGGAAGGTACGCCAGGACGGCCATTCCGGATGAGACGACGCCGAGCGGAAAGCGTGCACCCTCGTACAGCACATGCGACCGGATCGGAAAGTCGCCGTCCTCGCTCAGGAGCACGACGGTGTGATCACCGCGACGCAGTGAGAAGAACGCGCTCTCGCCGGTTTCCCGTGCCAGCGCCGCCACATCGGCGGACGCCTTCTCCGTGATGTTGTACCGGGGAGCGGATGTGGCGCCGAGGACGTAGATCTCCGGGCCCAGGAACCACTGACCGGAGCGCGTGTCGCGTTCCACCAGCCCTTCGCTGGCAAGCGATTCCAGCAGGCGGTGCGCGGTGGCCCGTGGGATGTCGGTACGGCGAGCGAGTTCGGTGGTGCTGACGCCGGTTCCGGTTTCGGTCGAGACCGCTCGCAGGAGCGCCGCGGTGCGGCGCACCACACTCGGTGCCTCGGTCACCTCGTCTACAGTACGCGTCCACTCAATGGACGTTCATGCCTCACGGTGTTCATCCGGCGGGAGCTTTACGCACCATCCTTGCCGTGTAGCACGGTTTTCATCCATGGTGTCGATGCGCCAGCAAGTGGACGCCTGGCTGGGCATGGAGGTGGCTGTGAGCGGCAAACGGATCGTCGAGCAGCGCGGTCTGTGGTTCGAGGAGTTCGAGACCGATGTGCTGTACGTGCACCGGCCCGGCCGGACGATCACCGAGGCCGACAACGTTCTGTTCACGACGTTGACCATGAACACCCAGGCACTGCACCTCGACGCGGCGTTCTCAGAGGCGCTACCGCCGTTCAATCAGCGCCTGGTGAACTCGATGTTCACGCTGTCGACGCTGGTCGGGCTATCGGTCGCGCAACTCACCCAGGGCACCATCGTCGGGAATCTGGGATTCTCCGACATCGCCTTTCCCAGACCGCTGTTCCACGGAGACACGCTGTATGCGGAGTCCGAGGTGATCGACAAGCGCGAGTCCAAGAGCCGCCCCGGCGAGGGCATCGTCACCTTTGCGCACACCGGCAGGAATCAGCACGGTGACGTGGTGGCCACGGCCTCGCGACAGACCATGGTGCGCAAACATGTTGAAGGGCAGGGGCAATGACACTTGCCAAGAGAGGGCCGGGCTGGCTCTTCTGTCCTGCCGATCGACCCGAGCGCTTCGAAAAAGCCTCTGCTGCTGCAGATGTGGTGATTCTCGACCTGGAGGACGGGGTGGCGCCCACCGACCGCCCTGCCGCCCGCGACGCGTTGATCACTACTCCGCTGGATCCCTCTCGCACGGTGATTCGTCTCAATCCCGCCAGCACCGCCGATCACCTATTGGACATGGATGCGGTCGCTCGGACCGACTACACCACGGTGATGCTGGCCAAGAGTGAGCATGCCGATCAGGTCGCGGCCCTAGCGCCGCTGAACGTGGTGGTGCTCGTCGAAACCCCGCTGGGGGCACTTAACGTCGTCGAGCTGGTGCGGCCCGGGAACGTCGTCGCGGCGATGTGGGGTGCGGAGGACCTGTTCGCCGCGACCTGGGGCACCAACAACCGATGGCCCGACGGTAGCTACCGCGATGTGGCACAACACGTTCGTTCTCAAACACTATTGGCGGCAAAGGCATTTGGCCGGATGGCGCTGGACTCGGTGTACCTCGACATCAAGGGCCTCGACGGGTTGCGTGCGGAGGCCGATGATGCCGTGGCCGTCGGGTTCGATGCCAAGGTGGCCATCCATCCAACCCAGGTGAGTGTCATTCGGGAGGCGTATCGGCCGACCGGTGAACGGGTGCGGTGGGCGCGCGAAGTGCTCGAGCTGGCGGCCCGGGAACGTGGCGTCTTCCAATTCGAAGGGGCGATGGTGGATGCACCTGTGCTCAGGCGTGCTGAACGGATTGTCGACCTGAGCACCGGAATCCAGGGTGGCGGCCCGGACGAGTCGTTAGAGTCGTGCTCGATCCGTCTCGCCCAACCGTGGACGGGCGCAGCGGTGCAGGTGGTGAAGCGGCACGATGAAGTCCTATGACGCCGGGTCGTTGGCATCTCCGATCATCGAGGAGACGATCGGAGAGAACTTCGAGCGCATAGTCGGCGCCCATCCCGATGTCGATGCCCTCGTCGATGTGACCGGCGGCCGGAGCTGGACCTACCGTGAGCTCGACGCCGAGATCAATCTCGTTGCGCGCGGACTCATATCGCGCGGGGTCGACACGGGCGACCGGGTCGGAATCTGGGCGCCGAACTGCGCCGAATGGGTCCTGGTGCAGTACGCCACGGCAAAGATCGGCGCAATCCTTGTCACTATCAACCCGGCCTACCGAACCCACGAGCTGGCCTATGCGCTCAATCAATCGGGGGTCCGCACGCTAATCTGTGCGACGGCGTTCAAATCCTCCGACTACGTGACGATGGTGGATCAGGTGCGCTCGGATGCCCCCACCTTGCTCGATGTGGTGTTCATCGGGACGGACCACTGGGCCGATCTGGTGACGGGAGCCGAACGGGTCCCCGTGACCGCGCTGCGCGACCGCATGTCGCAGCTGTCCAGCACCGATCCCATCAACATCCAATACACCTCGGGGACAACGGGTTATCCCAAGGGGGCGACGCTGTCACATCGCAATATACTCAACAACGGGTACTTTGTGGCAGAGTCGATCCACCTCGCGGCGGGAGATCGGTTGTGCATTCCGGTGCCCTTCTATCACTGCTTCGGGCAACTTCGTACATCACCAATTGAATGCTTCCAATTCTCCGGCACCGGGCACGATGCGCTCTAAAATCTCGACAGCTTCGGGTGACAGCTGTCCACCCTTACGCCCTTGTGCGCCAACGAGAATCCCTTGATTTCTGGCCTGCCAGAGGTGCCCTCGGACGGTTTGCAACCCCTTGCCAAGCTCGTCGGCTATGCCTTCCACAGGCTTAGGCTGGCCTGCATTCACTCGGGACAGGTAGAGCGTAGAAAGCAAGGCTAGATACTCGGGAGTGATCCCCTTGTCCAGTTCGTCCCGGACGCGGTTGATTCGGTCAGCGTCGTAGTTGTCGCGGGTTTTACGTCGCCGGTTACCCACGGCCAGTTGCTTGCGTAACTGAGCCGCTGCATCCCGGAAGTTGATACCCCGTAGGACCGTGCTGGAAAGCCCACCCACAGCGGGCGATTCGGGATCGGAGGGGCGAATGGTTATCACGGTTGGCCCGCCCTGCGTGTCACCTTCGGGCCATTCCATCTCTACAACCCAGTCGGTACCGAGGTCCTGAACCACCCTGTTCCTCTGCATATCACCAGGCTATCAGCTTAGCCATCATGTTGGGTTTGACAAGTGTGTTGGTTCGATGCTCTACTTCGACTGTCAGCGATGACAGGCACTTTGAAAATCGAATACAGGCCAAGCGGGTAGGCGAAGGCCCGCATACTCCCCTGAGGTACCTTGCCCGTGGGGGGACGAGAGCGAGTCGCGCTCAAATACATACCGCCACAAGGGGGAACAGTTTGCAGACACTTGAGATAACCACATTGTGTATTGATGAGCCCATGTGGCTCTATGCCCACGGGGACACCGACCGTATGGAGGTTTACCGCTCGCCGTTAGTCCGGGACGATGATCCGTCCTACGTCTCGATTCGAGAGTTCATCGCAGAGCACGGCCTGTCGTTGGCCGCATGCCAGGTGGTCCCTGACACGACGATGATGTTCGGAAGTGCGGAGGCGTCGGTATGGGTTCGATGATCGAGAAACAGTGGGACCGCAAGGCCCAGAAGGTGAACTACCGGGTGACGCCTACGGCTAGCCGGTCTCGGTTCCTGTTGATGGATGCTGACGAACTCGCTCGACTTCGTGACGAGATAAATGCCTTGGAGGGCATTTCGCGTGACGCAACCCGATAACCACAAGTTCTCTAAATTGGAATGGCTGAAACGCACCAACGGACATAAATTCACAATTTCTGAATTTCGGGTTCTGTTGTCCATTTTCAACCATTCAGATAAGACCGGACAAGAATCATTTCCGGGGTCGGAGAGAATTGCAGAAGAGGCGTGCATAACACGTACTACCGCATCCGAGGCTGTTCGATCACTCATAGAGCGTGGATGGATTCGGGAGGTCGAGAAGGGCAGCGGCTACGCTCGCAAGTACTCCCGATACGCGTTGGTGCCTGATGCTCCGCACCCACATAGTTCGTCCACAGCCGACGTACATAGTTCGGCGGGAGACGACCTACATATGTCGGCGCTGGCCGACACTAATCAGATCCTAGTATCAGATCATGGAACAGATCCTTTAGAGCTTCGGGTACAAGACCCGAAGCATGAAGAGATTCTTGTCGGTGGTTCCCCTGAGGGTCACCACCTCCCGGTGGAGGTGGAAGTATTAAAACCAGCCGCACCTAGCGGCAAGGATGATCCTTGGGGAATTCCTAGTCTTTTATCAGGCCCGAAATACGGATCTGATGAATGGAAAGCTGACCAACTCGCGTCCGCGATTCCGTGGCCGTCGAATAAACCACTACCCAAGCCCGGTGACCCGGATTGGGATACGTGGGCTTTATACAAGGATGAAACTACCGGACAATTAATTACAATCCAGAGGAACAATTGAATACCAAACCGGAGGACGACCAATTCCCGAGCTTGGGGAACACAGATCTAATCGAACTCGTCAAGGTCCCCGAGGAGCCCACCGTGGGGTGTCCAGGGACCATCACACTAGACGCCACCGACCAACCTCCGCTCGTCATGGGGGATGACGGGGACGACACCGGCAGGCTGACGAAGGTCAAGTTTCGGGCCGATGGAAACGGCGACCAGGAGCGCGCCTTAGCGCTGCTGGCTCCGCAAGACATGCTGGACTCCGGGCACGGGTTCATGGTTCGGAGCGCGAACAGTCAGCCGGAAACAGCTGCCCGCTGCGAGATGTGCGGAGACCCGCTGATTGCGTCCGCTGACGGGTGGATGTGTGAGTTCACCGAACCGTTGACGCCTTGCGGATGCAACGCCTGCCTGCACCGGGGGATGTGGCTCCGGGGTGAGTACCGACCGAAAGGCGGTCGGCCCGCGAAACGGTGCGGAACCGAGGAGTGCAACCGCAAAGCCGCACGTGACCGGCAACGCAAGAGCAGAGCCGCACGCAAGAAAGCGAGTGTCACAGAAACCCCGTAACTGGTAGAGGGACACGCCTCCACGGCTTCCCCTCTCCGGTGAGAACCAGCTCCGCAAACTGTGTGCTCCCGACGATGCCCTGACCACTGGTCCTTCTCCTGGTGGTCGGGGCATTTTCTATTTGATCGAACCCATCCGTAAGAACGAAAGGAGGAACCTATGCCGAACAAGGCAGCTACGGAATGCCCGTGGGGTCACGCCACCGTGACGCCGGAATCGCGTACAGCGCAGGGCTACTGCCGTGAATGCAGACGCAGCCGTGAACGGGAGAAGTACAGATCCCGCCGAGAGGCGTTGGACGATATGCGAGCGCTGGTGGATCTGCTGCTCCGTGAGGACACCGTGGGTAACCGCAAGATCGCAGAGTCACTATCCAACGTGGTGGACGCGTTGGTCCCGGCAGCATGAGCGTGTTGTTGACCCGTAGCGCGGAACCTACTTGGGTCCAGCTCATCGAACATGGCCGTCTCATCGCCGTAGGCGACGGAGACCGGCTGGACTTGATCCACCACCCCGAGATGGATACCGACAATTCCGTTGTCTACGAGGAACTTACGGAGTTCTTCGAGCTGACTGGGCTAGAGCGCGTTCTCCGCGTACCTGTTCGTGATCTGGCTATCGACTATTCGAGTGAGTTGGTCGATGTGTTCAGCGAGCCTCGGTGGGCGAACGCAATCCGGGAGGTTTGGGTCCATCCCCGCTTCTTTGACCTCCCACCGGCCCAATGGCCGCGTACACGCGAGTTCCGCAAGGCCTAACCCTATTCACCCCTAATCACCCGCCAGCGTTGAGCTGAGCGGGTTTTTTCATATCTAGGAGAGCCCATGCTCGACACCAACCGCAAGCCGCTATGGAAGATGACCGCCGAGGAACGGCGCGAGAGCAAGTTTCAGCGCTACTGCGATTCCAAGCATCGGTACAACGAGGCGATCGAATCTGCCGGGGACACCCCGTGGCACGAGGGCGACGCCCACCGTCGCCGTGAGTTGTTTGACAGGCGGTACGCGCCGGTCTCTACGCCCTCTAACGGCGTTGCCTGAAAGCCCCGACAGACCCTATCCACCCCTGGCCCGCCAGCTAGGAGATAACCGCTATGACCGTTGGTGAAGGCGGGAAGGAAGTCGGACGGATCTCCGTTCGGGTTGTCCCCAATACCAAGAAGTTTCGAGATCGACTGAAGGAACAGCTTACCGAGGTTGAGAAGTCCGAATCCGTTGACATGAACGTCAATGCGGATCTCGACTCAGCTCTCGTTGTCGGCAAGTTCCGGGCGATGATGACGACCCTACGTAATCAGGCGTCCAAGGGCGTTGATGTAGACGCAAAGTTCAACGAGCAGCGGGCTTCTAATGATCTCAACGATTTTCAGAAGCGACTCCTGCACAATCTCCAGACTTCTACCAAGAAGATCGAAGCGAAGATTCCGCTGACTGTTGACGGGGAGAGGTTCCGTCGCCAGCTGGAAGCGCAGGTTAAGGCTGTCGAGTCTCGTATCCGCGCGAAGATCCCGGTTGAGTTCGGTGCGGCCAACGCACACCGACTGAACCTTGCTAATGACATCAAACAGCTTCGTGTGATGAGTGGTGAATCAGAGCAGGCTCATGGCCGACTTTCCAAGCTCACGAGCAGTTTGGGGCGTCTAGGTAACGGGTTCGGAGCTGTACTAGGAAATGCCCGCATGTTCGGAGGCGGTCTGTTGGCCGTCGTGTCCGTGGCAGCGCTGTTAGCACCGGCCCTCGCGTTGGCGACAGGCGCACTACTGGCTATCCCCGCGTTGGTCGCGGCTATCGCTCTCCCGATCGGTGCAATCGCACTGGGCATGGACGGCATTAAGAACGCAGCCAAGACGCTTACCCCCCAAGTCGAAGCGCTGAAGAAAGCGATGAGTAGCAAGTTTGAAGAGCGGCTCACTCCGGTCTTCGAGCGTATGAAGTCGATTTTCCCTGTGCTGCAAGAGAATATGCCCAAGATCGCGGACAGCCTCTCAAACGTGTTTAGCAGCTTCACTAGCGCGCTAACCGGTGACAAGGGTAAGTCCCAGATCGAGAACATCATCAATAACGTTGCGGCGGCTATTGATACGTCTAAGACAGGTGTGCAGGACTTCACGTCTGCGGTCTTGACGCTGGTCAGCTCTGTCTCTAACAAGCTGCCCGGCCTGTCTGCGATGTTCAACCAGTACGCAAACCAGTTCCTCAATTGGATCAACAAGATCACCACGGTAGGCCCCGATGGGGTCTCTCAGCTTGATACAGCGCTCTCCACCGTGGGTTCCACGATCCGAGGGCTGTTGGACATCGTTGGTCAGTTGGGCAGCATGGGATTTGACACGTTGATCTCGGATGACTTCGTAACCAACCTGAAGGTCTTTATCAATCTGATCTCCGGGTCTCTACCGGTCATCATGCCGATCCTGGTGGCTGCGTTCGCAGCGGTGGTGAGGTTCTGGTCCGGTATCCGCAACGTGTTCAACTTCCTAACCGGTGACTGGTCGAATGTGTCCGGTCCTCTCCAGACGATTGTGGTTGGCCTAGAGACTGTTTCGGGAGCCGCCGAGGCTCTCTACAACACGCTGAGTACCAAGCTCTCGACTATAGGTGAAGTTGTTTCACTCGCATTCGGCGGGATTCCCACCGCTGTCGCAACAGCTTTCGGCGGGATCGTTCCGACCGTTACAGGGATCATCAGCCAGGTTGTCTCCGCGTTCTCTACTGGTGGTGGACAGATCGTGGCTGAGGTCGCTACGTGGCCCGGAAAGATCACAGCCGCTCTGGGGAACCTAGCCAATCTCCTATTCGAGTCTGGCGCATCTGTGGTGTCCGGGTTCGTCAACGGTATCCGCTCGCGTCTAGGCGATGTGGCAAGCGCCGCAGGCGAACTGATGTCTCGTGCACGTTCGTTCTTCCCGTTCTCCCCTGCTAAGGAAGGCCCCTTCTCTGGTCGGGGCTGGGTCACCTATTCGGGTGAATCCATCGGTGAGGGCTTCGCACAAGGCATTACGAACAAGGCCGATGCGGTAGCAGGCGCGGCTAAGGGCTTGGTCCAAGGCGTCAATGACGAGTTCTCGAAGATCGTTGACCCGGCAGAGATCGGCAAGAAGGGCGTCGATATTGGCGCCAACTTCGCTAAGGCCAACATCAACCAATTCAAGTCTGACTTGGGTATCGGTGGTGGTGCTGCCTCGTCCATCGCAGAGCAGGGATTGGGTTGGGCACAAGGCATTTTGGGTAACAGCTTCACGTTCAACGTCGGCTCCGTAGACGACGCGATGCGAGTCAAAAACAATCAACTGAACCGTCAGGGTTTGCAATGGAATGGAGCATAAGGAATTGAGTACCAACGGATTAGCAGAGCTGTTCTCCGCGTGGGAGGCCAGTCAGCAAGGCGAAGGGTTCAGCCGACTCGTGCAGTCAGCGGGTCAGCATGCACCTGAGGAGTCGGTCGCATCCCCTCCCGTAGACAAGTCTCAGGGGCACAGCCTCGGCGCAGAGGGGATATCTGACCCCTCCTCGGCGTTCGCTTCACTCATGGCGCAATCACTCACCCGATAACCCGAATACCAGCTAGCAACAAACAGTTTCACCAGACCCCGTGTCGATGATGGCACGGGGTTCACTCATATCACCAGGAGGAAGAAACCATGGCACCACAGATAACCCAAGGCAACAAAGAGACCCTTCTCGTCCGCGACCTTCGCAGTCACGGGATCACCATCTCTGATTCGGTCGAGGATGAACTGAAGCTGTACAAGTCGGTACTTGAATCCTCACGGGACTCTGAGAGCACATTCCAGCACGCACAGAGCGAGTTGGGTAGGTGCTCCGCATCGAAGTGGGACAGCAGCCTCAAAGCCTTCAACAAGGCCGCGTTCGAGATGTTCACCACGAAGACCAACGAGCAGAACCTAATCAAGATCGCCGCGCAGAGACTGTACTTTGCCGTAAGCGACGCCACGGACGATTGGGAATCGGAAATTGTGGACCACTACAACGCCGTCGTTGACGAGCACCGACTGAACGAAGTGGCCCAAGACCTGCCTGACTTCACGGGCCAGACAAGCGTTCTCACGCTGACAGAGACCCAAGGGAAGGCCGTGGACCTGTGGCGCAATGCTTCCGTTGCCCTGAGTTCCTGGTGGGGCCTCTATAGCAGGCTGGCAACCCTTCAGGGTCACGAAGTTGGCCCGATGGGCGTAGATGGACAGGGCACCAACCTGTTTACCGCATGTGTATTCGGTGATCCCGGCAGCTTCGGTATGGCGAGCCAAGCGGCTCGGATCATGGCGAGTAGTGCAGGAGGATCGACCACCGCCAGGGCGTACGGGCCTCTGATCCCTCATGTCATCCCGGCACTCTGCGGATACGAGTTGCAGCTATCCACCTTGGATGATGCAGCGGCCATCCGTAGGGCTATCCAACCGGAGACGACCGGCACAGGTGGCGATATCCCCGCAACTCAGATGAATTACCTGTGACGGGTCCGCGTAGGAACCGGCGCTCCTCTCCCCGGTGCAGACGCGAGGGCTGCACGCGCCCCAAGGAACAGGGGCATTCGTACTGCTGTCATATGTGCTTCCTGCTAGCCAATGAGCTGACACAAGTAGAAGCGTTGTGCCGCAACACCGACCGCACTCAGCTCAGCGCTGAGGTATGGGCAGCAGCGGTAACCGTGAGTGACGCATGGACCACCTACCAGAAGGCGCGGGATGCGCTACATCGCACGGCCTCTCGCGTGGACTAGGTAAGGCGTATGTGAGGGAGCAGGGCCACGCAGTGGACATCACAAGCACCACAAACGCTTTGGCTCTGCCCTTCTGCTCCTAGACCCCCACGGGGACCTCCCTATCCCCCTACTCCTCATCGGTTGGTAATGCGGATGACAGATCGGATGCCTAGGCATAGCCCTGGTTTTTCCTCTGGACACAAATTCGCATCATCACAGGTCAACCGATGTATCCGGCACTTCTACCGGAACAAACTCCCAGGTCGGAAACGGCCAGAAATGAGGTAAAACATGTCTGAAACCGACTTGGAACCGGCAATTCCCAGGTATCCGGGTGCTCTCCGAGCACGCGGCAAACGGCTCTGGGACGATCTACATGCATCCGGGGACTTCAGCCATAGCCCAGAGACTTCGATGGTTATCGAGCAAGCGTGCTATCTCGCTGACGAGATCCACCGGCAACGTGGATCAATCCGCAAGGCCGGTGCCGACACCCGAGTCCAAGGCTCGCAAGGGCAACCCGTCTCAATGCCGGAAATCGCTGACTTGCAACGCAATCAACAGTTGCTCTTGTCGATGCTCAAGTCCATTCGGGTGGACGACGGAGACGACAAGATGAGCCGGAGTCAGATCGGCAGGAAAGGCGCAGCCGCGCGGTGGGGATCATGAGAGCCGGTAAACGACGCGGAACCCGCGCCACATCGAACAACCCCGAAGTCTTAGCCCAACGCCTCCCAGAGGCTCTACGCACTTTCGACGCATGGCGCTATGCAGAGCACGGAATACCCACCGGCATAGCCGACTACCAAGAAAACCTCAGCATCCATCTGGAGATCCAAGGCGTAGCACGCGAACACACCCCAGCTGTCATGCACGCCGCTGGACTGACCGTCGCCAGCTGGTACCGGACGATGCTCTAGCCGCTGACTCGGTGAAGCGCCTCAGCGCCCTTCCCATCCACCTCAACGTCATACTTGAGATCGTCGCCAACAACACTGGTTGTGATACCAACCATTTTCAAACTAGATCCGTCGTCCATCCGTGCCCAACAGGTTTGTTCCTTACCAACCTTGGCAGGTAGGTCACCATCGCATTTGACGGAGCGGGTGTCTATGTCCCACCGAGTCAGCACCCGTTGAACCCCAGCCTCTAGCTCCTGCTTCGGCATGCTGCGCCCAGAGCTAGTAGACACATGGAAATTGCAACTGCACGCAACGATGGCAGTAGCGGCCAGCACTGCAATGCCACGCAGCCGCATCAAATGCGTATCCTCACGCGCCTGCCTCTAAGTAACCCGATCAGCCAGCTTGTGGCGTCTGTTCGATCACTCGGGGTGACGGAATGTCCGTACGGGCAACCTCACCGGAGAAGCATGGGGAGGTAACAATCAGCGTCGGAGGATAACCAGGCTTAGCTGCGCCCTTGATCTGGAGTTCGTACCCGTCCGGTAGGTAACCGAACCTGTTGGGTTTGCGGAAGTCGTCACGTTCCTTTACATCTGCACCCCAGCCGCGCCAGGCGTCGCCAGTCTTGTTGACCAGGTCATCCGTGCTCGCCCCGTTGTCTGCGGTGACATGAGTCCAGTACTCGAAACGGGTCGGTGGCGTGTCCGTCATGGGCTCGTCTTCACACGACATGTTCGCGCCACCACGGAAGTCAGTCGCATCTAGCTTGGTTCCGCGCGGGAGGCTGTCAACCGTCTTCTGTAAGTAGCCGATAACGGTGTCCTGTGCCTCTTGCTGACTGGCTGGAATCTTCGGCGCTGACGGCTTAGGAACGTCGGTCACGGTGTCTCCTCCAATGATCGTGGCCCCGGTGGGCTCTGCCGATCCACGCGGATTCTCGGGTGAGCATCCGGATACGAGTGCGATAGCTGCTATGGCGCTTAGGATTTGGGTGCTTGTCAGTTTCATTGCTCTACTTCGCCCATGTCACGTCGGAGTTCTCGCCAGCGATGATGCGTCCCATGTTATCCAACGCTGGATTACCAGGGCTCCAATACGAACTATGAGCCTCGATGGAAGGTATGTGAAGGAACCCAGGTCCGGTGGTGGGTCCGGGCGCGGCCTCGAACACGTGCGCCCCGAAATCGTCTTTCGTGGGCGAGATTCCGAGAGTCAGGCCACCGGCTAGGGAAATGACGTCATGTCGAGCGCGTGACGCGTACACGTTCGCGTCGGGGTCGAGATTTAGTTGGTTAGCGTGTTCTGCCAGCACACCGGGGCTGCCCACTGCCACAAAGTTATTCGCGTCTAGGTGATGGCCGTCTGTCGCCGCAGCACCGGCCAGTGTGGACCCATAGCTATGTCCAATGACGGTGTTGATCGATGCCTCACCGTTGTGTGATGCGCGCAAGCCCGCCTGGTAGTCATCGAGCGCTTGTGCGCCACCGGTCGCCCAACCGGTGTCTTTGGCTTCCCAGACGTTCATGGGCCGGTCGTAGCCCATCCAGGTAGTCACTGACACGTCGCTACCCTTTAGGTCGGGGTTAGCGTCCCGCGCGGCCCAGTACATCGCGTCCCCCTTCTCGGCGCTGAACTGGAAGCGAGACATGTCTTGCCCTGTGCCCGGAACGTACGTCGCGACGCGTTGAGCGTTGTCCGGATTGTTGAGGGACACCGCCACATGGCCTTTGTCGTCAATGAATCCGAGATAGCGACGCATCCCGTCGTCGTGTCCACCTGTAACCATGTTCATCTGTTCGCTGTAGCCCTTGACGTTACGCTCGGCTCCGTCTAGTTGAGAACGCCAATGGTCATAGTCGCGAGAGGGGCGAAGAGGCGGGTTGTCCACCCAACTGGGGTGCTGCGCCTTGATGCTGTCAACCTGCGCCTGTGCCTGTGTTTGCAGCTCCGGGAGGTGCTGCCTGTTGTAGAAGTCCTTACCCCGTCCGTCTTTATCCTCAAACGGCATTCCGGGGTGATTACCGATGAAGTGATCCTTGCTGTAGAGCCAGTCTTTCTCCGTGGGCGTGAGCTGGTCCCACAGCTCTCGGAATTCCTTCGGGTCCGTGGGTAACCCCTGAGCAAGCGCGTTGTAGATGTTGGGCCGAGATTCGGCGGGACCCGTTGCCGCTCCACCGATGCCTTTCACGGCGCTCGCAAGGTCTTGATCCGCGATGTTCGCCAAATCCATCGCCTGTTTGATGTCCTGCTGCACTTCGCCAACCCGAAGCATGACGTTCGTTTGATTGCCAAGCATCACGAGTGAGGTCGAAGTTGGTTTGACTGACCCGGTCGCCATGTCAACTTCGAGGTAATAGCCATCGGCCTTTTGTATCGCCGATTTCATTGCGCCTTTTGCTGTTTCGACCTCGTTGGCAGATTTATCTAACGACTTGCCGAGTCTTTCCATCTCTTCGAAATGATCGATCAGGTACTTGCCGAGTTTGTCTAGTGAGTCCTTCATGGCTGCGCCGGACTCGCCTTCCCATGATGCGATGATCGGCAACTTCTTGAGACCGTCGGCTACCTCCTGGGCGCGCGCTCCCCGTTTGGTGAGCGCGGCCCGAACCTCACGGATGGATTCGGGCTCCCAACGTAGAACGTCCGCAGGTGTCAGTGACATTAGATCGATCGCCGGGTGCGGATGATCTCTGTCGCCTCTTGCTCGTCAATCTTCTGGAACTTGTCGCTAATAGCGGTGATGGCTGTGCTGTGGTGATCGCACTCGTTGTTTGCGTGGTGAGTGATGCCTTGCAGCTCAAGTAGCTTTTCTTGAAGGGCGAGAGCCGACTGTCCAACCCACCCCGCTTGCGCGGCCTCGATCGCTGCGTCGGCAGCAGAGTGCGCTGCCGCCAACTCTTCCCGATGCCCATCGATCAAGTGAGACGACATTTTCATGTCAACAAAATCGACCCTGAGAACCTGAGCCATGATTTTTTCGCCCCCTGTCCGCCCAGCAACCTAAGTGATTGACGACACACTACAACAGTGGTAGCGAACCCACTACCGGGAGCAAATTAAGCGGAGGCGGGTGCCTCTCCGAGCACACGGGCGAGGTCTGAATAGATCTCAAATCGGTTTGGGCTGTGGATGGTGATCTTCACTTCCGCGTCGGTCAGCAGCTTCCGGCGCGCTTCGGGTGTGGCACCAGGCCAAACTTCACCGTACGTCTTGGAAGTCACCACTTCGACCCACCCTGCCCTAACGATAGGCAAAGCCGAGAGTTGGTCACGTTTGGCGATGAGGGATGACATCTGTTGGCGGTACATCTCCTCATCATCTGGGGTAGTGAATAGCCCCATGGCGCGATCATCGCGTAGAGACTGGATAGTCCGGTTCGTCTGGTCTAGCGCTGACGAATGATCCGAGCCGTCTTGCCAGACACGGGATTTCACTAGACGGTCAGCATGAACATCTAGAAACGACTCCTCGACTAGCTTCTCGGCGTCGGCTGCGATCATCGAAATGGACGGACATGCTTTAGGTGAGTTTCCGCAGATGTAGTACCGATGTGTCACCCCGGCTGGGGTCGTCTGCGACCGCTGGCGCATGTTCTTACCGCACCCGCCGCACTTTGCCACACCGAGCAGCGGGTTAGTCGAGTGCCGACGCTGCCGTGGGCTCTGGGACCGTTGCGCTAGTTCGGACTGGATACGGCCCCACGTCTCAGGATCGAAGGAGGGCGGGCCTACTCGCACCGGCTCGCCTTGAGGGTCTAGGACGGGCTTGCCGTTAGCGGTTTTGACGCCTTGGGTACTGGGATTGCTCAAGATCGCTTTCAGCTTGTCCACGGTCCATTGTGTCCCAGTGGTGGGCCTACCTCCACGTGCCCGATTCCAGTCCTGGGGACTAAGCGTGCCGTCGTCATTGAGCCCACCGGCTATCCCGGTCAAAGACCCACCCGCCAGCAGCTGAGCGGCTGCATCGTGAAGCACGCGCTGCGCCTCGGTGTCGTGATCGAGCGCCTTGCCGCCCTTACCGCTGGGGTGATCAATAACCAGGAATCCAAACGGCGGTATGCCGTATCCCCATCTATCGGTATTGCGTAGGAATGCCACACGGTCACGTGCCCGTTGCACAAACCGCTGCCCCTCGATTTCTGCGAATACCGAGGCCAGTATCAGGAACACCTTTGACATTGCCCCGGCAAAGGCGTCTTTGGCGTCCTCGGGGTGGTAGTAGTCGAGTTTGATCCCGTCATCGACCAACACCAGGATCTTGCTGTTCTGTTTGCACCATTCGGCCAGCCGCACACAATCAGCAGCAGAGCGGAACACCCGGTCTGTCTTTGCGAATAT
This sequence comes from Mycobacterium sp. D16Q16, assembly GCF_002013745.1. Taxonomy (NCBI): domain Bacteria; kingdom Bacillati; phylum Actinomycetota; class Actinomycetes; order Mycobacteriales; family Mycobacteriaceae; genus Mycobacterium; species Mycobacterium sp. D16Q16. The sequence goes on along the minus strand of NZ_MAEY01000012.1, from coordinate 59,862 downwards.
CAGAGCATCCCACTCGTCGGCACGCTCGGTGAGCCAATCGCGTAGGTCTGGGCGCTCCCAGGGGGATAGCTTGATCGCGGATACGTCGAGGTCCTCAAAGGCACCCACCACGTCCCAGCCTTGGGATTGCGCGTAAGTTTCGCCTTTGTCGCGCTGTGAAATATGGGAGGTCTTCTCATCGCCTTGGACACTCGATACGCGAGCACCGACGAGAGCGCGAACCTGACAGCCAGTCATGTACGGAGTATCCCATATCACCACTGCTTCGGCATGGTCATGGGCAACCTGGGATGCTCGACTCACGGCGCCACTATCGTGGTACCGGCGCCGGGATTCGACCCCGCGCTCACCCTCGACGCGATCGAAAGTGAGCGTTGTGTCGGGGTGTACGGGGTGCCCACCATGTTCATCGCGATGCTCGCCGACCCTGATTTCGCGAAGCGCGACCTGTCCTCGTTGCGGACGGGAATCATGGCGGGTTCGGTGTGCCCCGTTGAGGTGATGAAGCGGTGCATCGACGAGATGCACATGACTGAGGTCGCCATCGCGTACGGCATGACGGAGACCTCGCCAGTCTCCTGTCAGACGCTCGTCGATGACGACCTGGATCGCCGCACCGCGACTGTTGGACGTGTGCACCCGCACGTCGAGGTCAAGGTTGTCGACCCCGGCACCGGAGAAGTGTTGGAGCGCGGGCAATCCGGCGAGCTGTGTACACGTGGGTACTCGGTGATGCTCGGCTACTGGAATGACGAGGACCACACCCGCGAGGTGGTCGACGCCGACGGCTGGATGCACACCGGCGACCTGGCAGTGATGCGAGAAGACGGCTACTGCACCATCATTGGGCGAATCAAGGACATGGTGATACGCGGCGGTGAGAACATCTACCCGCGTGAGATCGAGGAATTCCTGCTGACGCATCCGGACATCGAGGATGTCCAGGTGGTTGGGGTGCCGGATGAAAAGTACGGCGAGGAGTTGTGCGCGTGGCTTCGGATGCGGACAGGCCGCGCGCCGCTCGACGCCGGTGCTATCCGTACCTTCGTCTCGGGGCACCTTGCCCACTACAAGGTCCCGCGCTATGTGCACGTCGTCGATGGCTTCCCCATGACCGTGACGGGGAAGGTGCGCAAGATCGATATGAGGAAGCAGGCCATGGAACTTCTGGGATTACAAGAGCCGGGCCAGACGCATGGCAAGTAGTGCCTACGAACGATTCGTCGAGCACCTCGAGCGACGGTACGCGCTGTCGGCCCACGACTACGCGGATGTGTGGCGCTGGTCCGTCGATTCCGTACCGCAGTTCTGGCGCGCGCTGTGGGAGTTCTTCGAGGTCCCGGGACGTGGGTTGCGCGACGGTGATGAGGGCGTGCTGGCACGTCCGGTGATGCCTGGGGCACAGTGGTTTCCGGGCACAGAGCTCAACTATGTGGACCCGATTCTGCGCCACGCACATCACGACGGGGCCGCCATCGTGGGTGTCGACGAGGCGGGGGAGCGTACCGAGATCGGGTGGAGTGAATTGCCCGGCAGAATCGGAGCAGTGGCCGCTGAGCTGCGCCGTCTCGGTGTCGGCCGCGGTGACTGTGTGGCCGCGTATCTGCCGGATGTGCCGGATGCGATGGTAGCGTTCCTGGCCACCGCCGCGGTGGGTGCGGTGTGGGCCGGATGCGGCCAGGACTATGCCCCCGAGGGCGCGGCCTCGCGGCTGGGCCAGCTCAATCCGAAGGTGCTCATCTCCGGTCCGGGATACCGTTACAACGGTCGGTGGGTGGACAAGGGGGCCGACACCGCGGAGCTGCACCGGCTTTTGCCGGGGGACCCTGTGCTGATACTCGAATTGCCCAGGGGCAGTGAAGACCCGGTAGTCGAGATGGTGCCATTCGATCACCCGATCTGGGTCTTGTTCAGCTCAGGTACCACAGGTAGGCCCAAGGGCATCGTGCACGGCCACGGGGGCATGCTGCTGGAACATCTCAAGGGTGCGGGGCTGCATTGCGATCTGGGCCCGGGTGACGTGTTCTTCTGGCAGACGGCGCTGTCCTGGATGATGTGGAACTTCCGGCTGAGCGGTCTGCTGGTCGGTGCCACCGTGGTCTGCTACAGCGGACACCCGTTGTATCCCAACGCGGATCGGTTGTGGGAATTGCTGGAGGCCGAGAAGGTGAGCTACTTCGGCACCAGCCCTGGGCACTTGCAGGCAACCAGGAAGGCGAGGCTGGAGCCGTCGGCCGAGCATGACCTCAGCGCGCTGAAAACGTTGGGTAGCAGTGGATCTCCGCTCTCGCCCGCTCTGTTCGACTGGGCGGGCTCGTATGTCGGAGTCGCGTTGTCGTCGCTCTCGGGTGGTACCGACGTCTGCACCGCGTTCGCCGGCGGGACACCGGGAGTACCCGCCCGGGCCGGCGAGCTGCCCGTGCGCTACCTAGGGGTGGATCTGCGCAGCTGGTCGCCCGATCGCCGCTCCCTCATCGGGGAAGTGGGCGAGATGGTGATCCTGCAACCCATGCCGTGCATGCCAATCCGATTCTGGGATGACCCCGATGGAGCGCGTTATCGAGCGGCCTATTTCGAACACGAATGGTCCGATGGCCGCGACTCCGGAGTGTGGCGGCACGGTGATTGGGTCACCGTCACCGAGCACGGATCGCTGGTGATCCATGGTCGCAGCGACGCCACACTGAACCGCAACGGAATCCGGATGGGCTCGGCAGATATTTACGAGGTCGTGGAAGCGATGGACGAGATCGCCGAGGGATTTGTCCTCGGTGTCGACGGTCCTGACGGCGCCTACTGGATGCCGTTGTTCGTCACGATGGCAACCGGACACGTTTTCGACGCAGACCTGGGCGGAAGGATCGCGCGGGAGATTCGCGCGCGCCTATCACCACGACATGTCCCCGACGAGGTGATCGAGGCGCCCGGAATTCCGCACACCCGTACCGGCAAGAAACTTGAGGTTCCCATCTGCGGCGTGCTGGCCGGGCGCGTCGATGTGTCCCTGGATCCGCGGTCGATCGACAATCCGGACCTCGTCGACTGGTACCGCGAGCTGGGGCGCGGACACCGCTGGTAGTGGTTGTCCGCGGGCCAGTTACGGAGATTTGCACTCCACCAAGGTTGAGCTCAAGGTTGGAAGCCGCCAGACATGTTATGTAGAGCCAACTCTGGAATGAATGGCGAGGACGATTGGGTGTCGCCGAGCGTAAATTGAACAGTCGGTGATATCGGGTATCACACACCCATCGGATGTGTGACCGCCCTCATGCAGTCGCCTGTTAGCGGTCGAAGGCGATGGTGAGCTTGTCCGACTGCGGCAGTGACTGGCACGCGAGCCGCACGCCATGGCGGATCTCGTGGTCATCGAGGATGTCGTTGATCCGCATCGTCACCTCGCCCTCGCGAAGTGTGTAGGAGCAGCCTCCGCAGTTGCCCTCGCGACACACGTAGGGGGCGTCAATGCCCTGATCCAGCAGCACATCGAGAAGTATCTGCGATTTCGGCCAGCAGATCTGGTGGGTGTCACCATCGATCTCCACGGTGGCACTGACGGCGTCGGGATCGATCGGCCCGGGGGAGGCCTGTGGTGCGGCGGCGAAGGCATCCGACGTCAGCGATACGAAGATCTCGCGATGAATGTTTTCGCGCGCCAGTCCGATGTCGAGCAGTGCCGCCGACGCCACATCCATGAAAGCGGCTGGGCCACAAAGATACGCGGTGGTGTCGGTGTGGGGGAGTGTTGGCAAGAGCGCGCTCAGCCCGTCGGTGGTCGGTAGACCGGACTCGGCCTCGATCCAGTGCGAGACCGACAGCCTGTTCCCGTGCTCGGTCTGCAGTGCCGCGAGTTCGGCATCGAAGATTACCGAGTCTCGGTCCCGGTTGGCGTAGACGAGGACGGCATTCTGAGTGGATACGGACAGTACCGTGCGGATCATGGACATGATCGGTGTGATACCACTGCCGGCGGCCACGAACACCGGAACCGCCGCGGCATCGCGCATGGTGAATGTTCCTGCAGGACGTAGTGATTCAATTGTCATTCCGGCACACGCATTGTCGCACAGCCAATTTGACGCCTGGCCGCCGACGGTTCGTTTGACGGTCACCTTCAGGTGTTCGTCGATGTCCGGTGCGCTCGACAGCGAGTAGCACCGGGATACCGCCTCGGTGTCCGCACCGATCGGCACGCGCAGGGTCAGGAACTGCCCGGGTTTGTAGGTGAAGTCCGCCCGGGCATCCGGCGGCGCCGCGAACACGATCGATACCGCATCGGGGGTCTCGGCGATGACGTCGAGCACTTCCAGTGCGTAGGCACTGGGGGTGCTGGCGGTGTGCGTCGGCATGCGAGTTCCTTCCGGAGTGGTGAACACCTCATTGTCATCATGCACTGTGCCATTGACAAATGGCACAGTTGCTGTTGTCCTATTTCGTCATGGGCATACTTGACGTCTTCAGGCGCCAGCCGATCTCGGTGAACGCGAAAGCAGTGGTCACCGGTGCCGGCAGTGGGATCGGACGCGCCTTCGCCCTCGAACTGGCCCGTCGCGGTGGCCACGTGGTGTGCGCGGATATCAATGCCGAACGGGTCGCGGAGACCGTGGCCCAGATTGACCGGCTGTCCGCAGGCTGCGCACATGCTGTGACCTGCGATGTCTCATCGCGCGACGAGGTGGAGAAGCTGGTCTTCGAGGCGCAGGAGGTCTTTTCCGGGCCGCCCACCCTGGTGATCAACAACGCGGGGGTCGGGATCGGCGGCAAGCCCGTCGGTCAGATCGGCATGGACGATTGGAACTGGGCGCTGGGCATCAACCTCTGGGGTGTCATCTACGGGTGCGAGCTGTTCACGCCATTGCTCCGCAGCGCCGGGCGCGGCGGGATCATTAATGTTGCCTCGGCCGCCGGGTTCGCGGCAGGTCCCGCGATGGCCTCCTATAACGTCTCCAAGGCCGGGGTCATGTCACTGTCGGAGACCCTCGCCGCCGAGCTCAGCGGCACCGGCGTCAACGTGACCGTCCTGTGCCCCACCGTAGTCAAGACGAACATTTTCCAGGATGGGCGACTCACCGGAGTCGAGGTCGGCACGTCGGGCCTGGTGGACCGCCTCATCGAGTGGGCAGGATTTTCCCCGGAGAGGGTCGCCGTCAGCACCCTCGATGCACACGACCGGGGCCGCCTGTATGTGGTCCCGCAACTCGACGCGAAGGTCATCTGGCACTTCAAACGACACTTTCCTGTGCTGCACACCCGCATTGCCGGCCTGCTGGGCCGTCTGCTGCCCGCCGACTGAACTCCGCATCACTTCACCGAAAGGAAAAACGTTCCATGGCAATGGATCTCGACAATATGTTGCAGATGATCAAAGACAAGCAGTGGGCACTCGCCGATATCGATTGGGACGCACCCGGCGCCGAGCTGATCGAGCCCGAACTGCACACGAAGCTCAAGCCGTTCATCGCGGACCTGATGTGGATCGAGAATGTCGGGGCGCGTGGATTCGCCGCACTGGCCAAGAAGGCGCCGACGCCGACGTTGAAGAGCATCTATGAGCACTTCCACGCCGAGGAGCAGAAGCACGCCAACGCCGAGCTGGCCCTGATGCGTCGCTGGGGGATGCTCGAGAATGACGAGATCCCTTCCCCGAGTGTCAATGTCCAGCTGGTGATCAATTTTCTCGACAAGTACTCCGACGGCATGTCGCTGTCCTTCCTCGGTACCGTCATCCCGATGCTGGAGGTTGCTCTGGACGGTGCGCTCATCAAATTCATCACCGATGAGGTCAAGGACCCGATCGCGCAGGAAGCGTTCAAGCGGATCAACTCGGACGAATCACGGCATCTTGCAGTGGATTTCGAGGTCATGGACATCCTCGGCCACTCGAAGATGCGCAAGATGCTCACCGAGCTTATCGGTGGCTGGCTCAAGCCCAGCCTGCTGATCGGACTGCTCAGCTACGTGCCGCTGCTCAACAAGATGCGCGACAACATCGTGGCCATGGGTGTCGACGAGGAGCGCCTCTATGGCGCGATGAAACGGTACAAGAGCGTCGGCGAGCGCAATCCGAACGTTCGGCGGTTGCCGATGTACCGGTTGATCTCCTGGCATGCGATGAAGGTGATCAACCGCAAGTCCAAGTACCACATCACGGCTGACCTGCTCGTGAAATTGACCGGCATGATTCCCATGCGGTTGGTGGAGAACAAGCCAACCTGGTCACAGGAACTCACCTACGAACCCGTCGCCTGAAAGCAGCCAGCATGACTATCTCCGTAGCCATCATCGGCGCCGGGTTCGCCGGTATCGGTGCAGCCATCCGTCTGAAAGACAAGGGCGTCAACGACTTCGCGATCTTCGAGCGCAGCGATCGGGTGGGCGGCACTTGGCGTGACAACACCTATCCCGGGGCGGCGTGCGATATTCCTTCGCGGCTGTACTCGTACAGCTTTGCCCCGAACCCCGAGTGGTCGCACACGTACTCCGGCAGTGGCGAGATCCTCGGCTACATCGACCAGATGGTCGAATCCTCGGCGCTGGCACCGTATATCCGCTTCGGCCACAACGTTGTCGGCGTTGCCTACGACGAGGTGGTGGGGGAGTGGACCATCGAGTTCGACAACCGGGAGCCGGTGCGTGCCCGCACCGTCATCATGGCCTCCGGGCCTCTGGCGAACGTGAGCTTTCCTGCCATCCCTGGTCTCGACACCTATGAGGGCCACAAGATTCACAGCGCGCGTTGGGATCACGACTACGACTTCACGGGTAAGCGTGTCGCGGTCGTCGGTACGGGAGCCAGCGCCGTTCAGATCGTCCCGGAACTGGTGAAGACCGCCGAGACGGTGAAGGTATTCCAGCGCACGCCGGGCTGGGTGCTGCCGCGGGTGAACCGCACGACGGGCGGTCGGCTCAAGCAGCTGTACCGCAAGTGGCCGCTCAGTCAGCGGCTGGCACGTGCCGCCTGGTTCTGGGGACATGAGTCGGTGGCGCTGGGTGTGGTGTGGGACAGCCCCTTCACCCGTCTCGTCGAGGCCGTCGGTGCCGCGCACCGGCGGGTGCAGGTGAAGGACCCGTGGCTGCGCAGGCAGTTGACACCGGACTTTTCGGCGGGCTGCAAGCGCCTGCTGATGACTAGTGACTACTACCCCGCGCTGCAGGCGGACAACTGCAAGCTGGTCACCTGGCCCATCGCCCGGCTGGCGCCCAAGGGCATCCGCACGGTCGAAGGCATTGAGCACCAATTCGATTGCATTGTCTTTGCGACCGGTTTCGACGTGTGCAAGGCCGGTACGCCCTATCCGGTCACCGGGCTCGACGGCCGGGACCTGGCCACCGAGTGGGGCGGCGGCGCCTACGCCTTCCGCAGTGTGGCGGTGTCGGGCTATCCCAATCTGTTCTTCACCTTCGGCCCCAACTCCGGCCCCGGGCACAGCTCGGCGCTGGTATACATGGAAGCGCAGATCAACTACATCACCGACGCGATCTCCGCACTGCTCAGCAACGGCTGGAAATCGGTCGATGCCCGGCCCGAAATCCAGGAAAGCTACAACCAGGACATCCAGCGACGCCTGCAATCCACCACCTGGAACTCGGGGTGCCAGAGCTGGTACCTCACGGATGACGGATTCAATGCGACGATGTTCCCGGGATTCGCCACGCAGTACGTCAACCAACTCAAGAGATTCGACCTGCAGGACTATAAAATCACTGTTTCGCACACCAGCGACGAACTGATATCGACAGGGCGAGCTTCGAAACCATGACCGAGTACCGGATCGACGACCTCGCACAAGCCTCGGGGACGACGACGCGGAACATCCGCGGGTACCAAGAACGTGGGCTCCTGCCCCGGCCGCTGCGCCGGGGCAGGACAGCTATCTACAACGACTGGCACCTGCGTCAGCTGAAGGCGATCAACCGGCTACTCAGCGAGGGCTTCACGCTCAAACACATCACGAAGTTCCTGAGTGGACTGCAGCGAGGTGCCCAGCTCGCCGATGTGCTCGATCTGTCGGATCTCGAGGGTCTGCTGGAAAAGCGTTTCTCGAACGCTGCTCAGGGAAAACTCTCGTTGAGAGAGCTTGAGGAGATACTGGGCCCGATCGATTCGGCGGCCCAGACCGGTCTGGTCGAGGCCGGGCTTATCCAGCCTGTTGATGGCTCGGATTCCTATCTTGTCACCGATCTCGACACCATCGACAACTTCGCGGCACTGATCTCCCTGGGAATGAGGGTGACCGACCTTGCCGGGATTCACGTGAGGACCAACGAGAAGTTCGACGATGCCGCGCGGGTGCTCATCGGTGCCGCGCGTGATGAGGTCGCACGCCAGCGTGGGCCCGGTTGGGTCCCGTCCACTGATGACGAACTCGCTTGGGCCACACAACTTATCGCAACGATGCGGCGGGCGGCGACGTATACCTCGCACTCCGCCATGAACCGCGCGCTTGACGACGCGTTGCGCGCCGAGATGGACCTGTACCGAGAGCAGGCACAGCTCCCCGCCGATCCCTCGTAAGAGCCGGACGCCCATTCCTCCCCGGGGCTTGCGGGGTCCAGGAACTCGCCGTACTTGTTCTTTCGGGCCTTCGGGATTCAGGTCGCTGGGACGGCCGCCGTACCCATGGGGCGCATGTTCGGTATCCGCAACGCGCTGCTGGCTCTTGGTCTGTCGCGCCTGGGCGTCGCGGCGAAATCAGTAAGCTCACGTCCATTCTCGGCACCGGGGTAGCGCTTTCGGCTGTCGCCGGTAGGTGTTGCCTCGCTGGCCGCGTTACCGGCACCACAGGACTAGCCCCACGGTGAGTAGTCGGCGATCAGCTCTTCCTGTGGCGGGCGCTCTGCCTCCGGCACGTGTATCAGGTTCACCCGCACCCGGTACCACACCGAACTCGGCCCACGCATACCGTCCACGAGAACATCCTGCGGTTCAAGGAGTTTCGAGACGTCAGGATAGTTGTCGCGCCACTGGGCCAACGCGGCCTCGGCTTCCGGCCGGGTCTTCGTCCGCGCGATCTCAATGAGGGGCATCGTCGATTGACGCCGCCCTTCGCGGGAAGCACCCGTGGGCGCCTTTTCGGCGGGTCCGAGCTCTGCTGCCAGCTCCAGCAGCTGATCCAGCGTCCCGGTGGCGTCGTCCATGCCCCGCCAGGGATCGCCGATATCGGCGAACCGTTCCCGGACCGTATGCAGTGTGAACTCCTCAGGACGGCACCCCGCCACCTCGTCCCACCGCAGCGGCGTCGACACCCGGGCGTCCGGGGTCGCGCGCACCGAATAGGCGGAGGCCACCGTGCGATCCTTCGCGTTCTGGTTGAAGTCGACGAAAACCCCGTGGCGCTCCTCTTTCCACCACCGGCTGGTCGCCAGCTCCGGGGCACGGCGTTCCACCTCGCGGGCCACCGTCTCGGCGGCCCGCCGCAGCTCCCGGAACGTCCATCGCGGTGCAATCGGCGCGTAGATATGAAAGCCGCGCGACCCGCTCGTCTTCGGCCACGCGGTCAGTCCGTGATCCTCCAGAACGCCGCGCACGACAAACGCGACATCGAGGATCTGGCTCCACGGCACCCCCGGCACGGGGTCGAGGTCGATCCGCAGCTCATCGGGATGGTCCAGATCGTCGGCGCGCACCGGGTGTGGATTGAGATCGACACACCCCAGGTTGACCACCCAGGCCAGCGACGCCGCGTCGGTGACGACGGCTTCCCGGGCGGAGGTCCCGCGCGCGTAGTGCAGCTCCGCGGAGGCGATCCAGTCCGGCCGCTTCTCCGGCACCCGTTTCTGGAACACCGCCTCCTGTGAGATGCCCTTGACGAACCGCTTCAGAATCATCGGCCGGTCGCGCACGCCGCGCAGCGCCCCGTCGGCGACATCGAGGTAGTACTGGACCAGGTCGCCCTTGGCGATGCCCGCGGTGTTTTCCCCGCTGGGGAATATCACCTTGTCGGGGTGCGTGATGGTGACATCGCGCCCCGCGACCTGCAGCACGATGTCTGCCATGGCGTCATCGTAGGGCCGCAGACCGACTTTCCCGGGGGTACTTGGTGGCGTGCCCCCGACCGACCGGTTGGCTGTGCCACTGAGAGGGAGGTCACATAGGCTGTCGATCATGTCGATCACCGCCGAACGGCCGCTCTTCTCGAAACTTCAGACTCTTGCGAAGCGCGGTGGCGCTGAGCTGCATTATCTCCGCAAGGTCATCGAGGCGGGCATGCTCAAACTCGATCCGCCCAACGTGCTCGCGGCGATCGTCCGCGACTTCTACCGGTTCGGCGAGATCGGTGCGGTACCGGGCTTCGGCGCGCACCGTAGCCCGGCTCGGACGGCGATCATCGACGACGAGGGCTCGATCACCTACGCCGAGTTCAATGACAGCGTCAACGCCCTGGCTCATGGCTTGAACCGCCTCGGTATCAAGGGCGGCGACGGGGTCGCGATCTTGGCGCGTAACCACCGCTGGTTCATCATCGCCAACTACGCCGCGCACCGTGCGGGTGCGCGGGTGATCCTGCTCAACACCGACTTCTCCGGACCGCAGACCAGAGAAGTCGCCGAGCGTGAAGGCGCCCGCGTCCTGATTTACGACGCCGAGTACGCGGAGTTCCTGGACGGGTACAGCCCGGAGCTGGGGCGGTTGATGGCGCTGCCCACCAACCCCGAGAACCCCGACCAGCCCGCCTCCAGCGACGACACCATCGAGGCGGTCATCAAGCGCAACAGCACCTCGCCGGCGCCGCGCCCCTCGAAGTACTCCTCACTGGTGATTCTCACCAGCGGCACCACCGGCACCCCCAAGGGCGCGCCACGCAAGCTGGCGCTGACTCTGGCGCCGGTCGGCGGCATGTTCTCGCATGTGCCGTTCCGTTCGGGTGAGGTGACGTCGGTGCCCGCACCGATGTTCCACGCCCTGGGCTACCTGCATCAGAGTCTGGCGCTCACCCTGGGCTGCACCCTGGTTCTGCATCGCAAGTTCAAGCCGGAGAACGTGCTCACCGATATCGAGAAGTACCGGGTGACTGCCGTGGTGGTGGTACCCGTGATGCTCAATCGCATCCTGAACGCTCTCGATGAGGCCGAGCGCAAGCCCGACTTGTCCGCGCTGCGTATCGTTTTCGTGTCAGGATCGCAATTGGGCGGTGAGCTGGCCTCGCGAGCGCTCAGCACGCTGGGGCCGGTGATCTACAACCTGTACGGATCCACCGAGGTCGCTTTCGCCACCATCGCGCGCCCTCAGGATCTCGCCATCAACCCGTCCACCGTGGGCCCCGTTGTCAAGGGTGCGACCGTGAAAATCCTTGACGACGAAGGAAAGCCGGTCTCCCAGGGCACCGTCGGGCGGATCTTCGTCAGCAACGCGATCCCGTTCGACGGCTACACCGGTGGTGGGCACAAGCAGATCATCGACGGTCTGATGTCCAGTGGTGACGTCGGCTATTTCGACGAGCACGGGCTGCTGTATGTGTCCGGACGCGATGACGAGATGATCGTTTCGGGTGGTGAGAACGTGTTCCCCGCCGAGGTCGAAGACCTCATCAGCGGACACCCGGATGTCATCGAGGCCACCGCGCTCGGTGTGGACGACCCGGATTGGGGAGCACGGTTGCGGGCGTTCGTGGTTCGTCACCCCGAATCGACGGTGGATGCCGACAGCATCCGTGCGTACGTGCGCGACAACCTGGCGCGATACAAGGTGCCGCGTGACGTGGTCTTCCTGGATATCTTGCCGCGCAATCCTTCCGGCAAGATCCTCAAGCGCCAGCTACGCGACTTGGAGGTGTAGAGCATGTCTCGGGAACACGACATCGTTCTCTACGGGGCAACAGGGTACGTCGGGAAACTGACCGCGCTCTATCTGGCCGGACGGGTTGAGGCCACCGGGGCACGGATCGCGCTGGCCGGGCGAAACACCGAAAAGCTTGCCGCCGTGCGTGCTGCGTGTGGTCCGGCGGCTCGAGACTGGCCGTTGATCGAGGCTGACGCCACGCGACCGGCGACGCTGGCGGCCATGGCTGCTTCAACCCAGGTGGTTGTTACCACCGTCGGGCCGTACACAAAGTACGGATTGCCGTTGGTGGCCGCGTGCGCCGAGGCGGGAACCGACTACGCGGACTTGACCGGTGAGGTCAACTTCGTTCGGGAGAGTATCGACGTCTACGGCAAGCAGGCCGCTGACACCGGCGCCAGGATCGTTCATTGCTGCGGATTCGATTCCATCCCTTCGGATCTGAGCGTGTATGCGCTGTACCGGCAGGCTCAGGAAGACGGCACCGGCGAGTTGCTCGAGACAACCTATGTGCTGAGCAAGTTCCGCGGCGGTGTCAGCGGTGGTACGGCGGCGTCGATGGTCGAGGTCATGGAGGCGAGCGCCGAGGATCCGGAGGTGCGTCGCAACTCTCAGGATCCTTACTCGTTGAGCCCGGACCGCCCGGCCGAGCCGGAGGTGGGGCGTCAGCGTGAGTTTCAAACGCTCCGTGGGGAATCTGTGGCACCGGAATTGGCGGGCAAGTGGCTGGGTGCGTTCTTCATGGGGCCGGTCAACACCCGGATTGTGCGACGTAGCAACGCATTATTGGACTGGGGTTACGGAACCCGCATACGTTATCGCGAGGTGATGAGCCTGGGAAGTTCGGTGGTCGCGCCGATTGCGGCCGCCGCCGTCACAGGTTTCCTGACAGCCGGTTTCGGTCTGGGCACGCGGGTGCCTATGCCGAAATTCGTTGCCCAGCGCCTACTGCCGAAGCCAGGTTCGGGTCCCAGCGAGCGCACCCGGAACAAGGGCCACTACCGGGTCGAGACCTACACCACCACAACCGAGGGGATGCGTTATCGGGCGGTCATCGCGCAGGAAGGTGACCCCGGTTACAAGGCGACCGCGGTGCTGCTGGGCGAGAGTGGCTTGACCCTGGCGCTGGATCGCAGCGAATTACCGGACCGGCTAGGGGTTTTGACGCCCGCGGCGGCCATGGGTGACCCGCTGTTGAAGCGGCTGCGGGTGGCCCAGGGCGTGACGGTCGACGTCGAACGGCTCTAGGTTTCTCCGCTAAACGAAGGAGTGGATGTATGTCTGTATCAGTGGTAGAGGCGGGGCCTCAGCAGATCAGTCGTTCAGTGGAGGTATCTGCCCCGGCGACGGAATTGTTCGGCATCGTCGCGGACCCGCGGCGTCACCACGAACTCGACGGGTCGGGCACTGTCGGCCAGAATATCCGCACGCCTGATCATCTCGAGGTGGGCTCGCGCTTTTCCACGGGGATGCGAATGTTCGGTCTTCCTTACCGCATCACCAGCACCGTGACGGCGCTCGAACCCGACAGGGTTGTCGAATGGCGGCATCCTTTGGGCCACCGGTGGCGCTGGGAGTTTGACGCCCTATCGCCGACCAGCACGCGTGTCACCGAGACGTTCGACTTCCGCAATGCCGGCCCGATACAGAACCTGTTGAACTACAAGCTAGCCGGCTTCATCAAGGGAAACACCCGAGGGATTGAGGCCACACTGACGCGACTTCACGGTCGGTACAGCTAGCCGACAACAGGCTGCCGGGATGCCATTACCCGGCAGATTCCGTGGTAATTCTGGTGGCTGGTTCCTGACGTAGTGCCTCCAGCACCGTCACGATCTCGTTGACGACCTCGCTGGCGCGCTCATTGGGCAGCATGTGCCCCGAACCCGGATAGGTGCGCAATTCGTTGGTCTGCAGAGCCGCGGCGATGATCCGTGAATCGCCTGCCGGAGTGAGGAAGTCACGCGCACCTGCCAGGACTGCGGCAGGCTTGCCGCGGTAGGCGCCCAGGCCTTCGGTCAAGTCCTCGTGGAGCACCATGCTCTCGGCGGCATCCTTGTAGCTTCGCGGGGTACCCGAGCGGATCTGGTCCCAGACTCGGCTGACGTCATAGGGCCGTGGGTCGCGTCCGAATACCAGCGTCGAGATGATGGGGCGCATGAGGTAGCCCTGCTGGAGGAACCAGCCTTGCGCCACGACACCCAGGATCACCGCCTTGACGACCTCGAAGACCGGCGGGACGACCCGGAGCCGGTGCAGAAGCCTGCCCGCGGAGGTGGCGACGAATACCGCGCCGGAAATCCGTCGGGCCACGAGCTCGGGGTGATATTCACCGAGACCCATCATGGTCATGCCGCCCATCGAGTGGCCGACGATCACGATCTGCCCCGTGGGGATCTCTGCGTTGATGAAATCGGCAGCATCCGTGGCCAGTTGGGGAACATTCACGGTGCCCCCGGGCGCGGGATCAGACTTACCGTGGCCCCGGTGGTCGAGCGCGATGACGCGTAGTTCGGGACTGCGCTCGTGCAGGGGACCCGCGACGTCGTCCCAGGCCTCGCGATTCTGGGTCCAGCCGTGCAGGAATAGGACTGTCACAGGCGCCGCACGGTTCCCGGTATCGGAGAATCCAATCTGGGTGCCGTCGGCGGCGGTGAAAAATCCCTCGTTCAGGCGCCAGCCGGTTTCGATAGCGGAATTACGGGTCACGCGGCAGTCCTAACAGTCGCTCGGCAATGATGTTGAGCTGCACCTCGGAGGTGCCGCCGTAGATGGTGGTGGCGCGGCTTGCGAGAAGATAGTCCGCCCAGCGGCCTTGCTCCTGCTCAGAATCGCCGATAGCGCCGTCTTGTCCAAAATGGTTCACGACGAATTCGGCATATCCCTGTCCGGTGCGCATGCCAAGGAGCTTGGAGACGGCTGCCGACGGCATAGGGTCGCCACCGGCAAGGGTGAGCAGCGTGGAGCGCAGGTTCAGTAGTTTCACCCCGTGTCCTTCGGCGATGAGCTGTCCGGCCCGATCACGCGCGACCTCGCTGAGCTCGCTCTTGCCGACGAAGGCCACCAGGTCGTCCAGGCTGGCCAGGAAGGGCAGATCCGAACTGCCGATCGAAACCCGTTCCGCCGTCAGCGTGTTGCGGCTGACCTCCCAGCCGCGGTCGACTTCGCCGACCACCAGCTCATCGGGCACGAACACATCGTCGATGAACACCTCGTTGAATAGCGCGCCGCCGGTCATCTCGCGCAGCGGCCGAACGGTGACGCCCTCGCTCTTCATGTCGATGAGGAAGTACGTGATGCCGTTGTGTTTGGGTGCGGACGGATCCGTGCGGGCCAGGCAGGCGCCCCAGTCGGCGAACTGCGCCACCGAGGTCCAGATCTTCTGGCCGGTGAGGCGCCAGCCGCCGTCCACCTTGACGGCCTTGGTCGACAGAGCCGCGAGATCTGACCCGGCGCCGGGCTCGGAAAACAGCTGGCACCACATCATCTCGCCACGGAACGTGGGAGGCAGGAAGCGCTGCTTCTGTTCCTCGGTGCCGTACGCGACGATGGACGGCACCAGCCACGTCGCGATGCCGAGCTGCGGCCGGCGCACCTTTCCGGTGAGGAACTCCTGGGAGATGATGACCTGCTCGATGGGAGAGGCGGCGCGTCCCCACGGTGTGGGCAAGTACGGCAGCACCCAGCCGCCTTCGGCGATGGCCGTGTTGCGCTTTCCGGACGGGATCTCTTTGAGCGCGGCGACCTCGGCGCGAATCTCTTCGCGCAGCGCCTCCGTTTCCGGTGCCAAGTCGATGTCCACCTTGCGCAGGCCGTGCTCGACGGCGGTGCGCACCACGGTCGCCGGTGCACTGCCGGAACGGCCCAGCGCGGCAATGAGACCCAGCGCCCGGCGATAGTAGATGTGGGCATCGTGTTCCCAGGTGTAACCGATGCCCCCGTGTACCTGAATGCAGTCCTGCGCACACTGCTGGGCAGCGGCGGGCGCCAGCGTCGCGGCCGCAGAGGCCGCGAACTCCACCACGCCGGCGCCCTCGTCAGCATCGTCGAGGGCGCGTGCGGCGTCCCATACGGCAGCGGTCGCGCGCTCGGTGACTGCGGCCATGGTGGCGCACTTGTGCTTGATGCCCTGGAACTGTCCGATCGGGCGGCCGAACTGCTCACGCACCTTGGCGTATTCGGATGCGATATCGGTGGCCCAGCGGGCGACGCCGACGGCCTCGGCCGAGACGATCGTGGAGATGATGCTGGTGGCCCGGGCGTCGGTGAGGTTGGACAGCACGCGCTCGGCGGGAACCTGCGCCCCGGTTGCCGTCACATGCGCGACCGGTCGCAGCCGGTCCACGCTCTGCTGCGGGGCGAGGGTGAGGTCATCGGCGCTCAGGACCACCCACACCCGTTCGGCGCCAAGAGAAACGGGCGCTACCACATACGCCGCCGACGCGGCAGACAGCACCGAACGAGCCTGCCCATCCACGGTAAGGCCCTCAGCGGTAGACGTTCCGGTGAACGACGATGCGGAGGAGAAGGTGGCGATGGACGCACCCGAGGCGAGATCGTTCAGCAGCGGATGGCCGGGATCATGGGCGCTGATGAGCGCGCTCGCGATCACCGACGGGACGAACGGTCCGGGGACGGCTCCCCGTCCGAACTCGGCCACCACGATCGCGAGCTCAAGTGCGCCAAATCCCTGGCCGCCAACGGATTCGGCGAGATGCACAGAGGTAAGGCCCTGGTCTGCGGCGGCCTTCCAGAATGGGGGCGGCCACGGCAATGGCGTCTCGAGTGTCTCGTGGAGCAGCTCGGAGGGCACCACACGTTCGACGAACGCATGCGCCGAATCCGCAAGTGCTACATGTTCACTGTTGATGGCGATAGGCATTGGGCTGCTTCCTAACTAGTCGGCGCTGGGCTCGCTGTGGCTGGCGCGGTCCTCGTATGCGGCACGCGCCGAGGTGCCATGGGCGTCGAGCATGAAGTGGTCCATCCCCAGTGACCGCGCCGCGGGACCGTACAGCGCTCGGGGCAGCATGGCGGTTGTTCGCAGCAGTGGGCCCAGTTTCTTGGGCACCATGACGGGGAACTTGCCCTTGCGCACTGCTTTCAGTACGCCGGCGGCAATGTCTTCGGGCTGAACGATTCCCAGCAGCCAATGCTCTTCGAGGCCGGCCACCAGCTCGGTGTTGACCACGCCCGGCATCACGCAGACAACGGAGATGTTGTCATCCTTGAGTTCGAGGGTCAGTGACTCGCAGAGACCGACCACTGCCCATTTCGTGGCGCAGTACGTGGCGAGTCCGGGCACGCCCATCTTGCCTGCCGCCGACGCGATGTTGACGATCACGCCACCACCGCGCGGCTTCATCCGTTTGACGGCGAGCTGGCTGCCCCACATGACGCCGCGCACATTGATGTCCAGCTGGCGCTGGATGGATTCGAGCGATTCTTCCCCGAACGGTGTGATCGGCATGATGCCCGCGTTGTTCACGATCACGTCGACGGGTCCGACGGTGGCCGCGATGGTGTCGAAGAAGGCCTCGAAGCTGCCATGATCGGTCACGTCGAGCGGCAGACCGATGGTGCCGCTTCCGATCTCGGCGGCGGTGTTCTCACACAGCTTCTTGTCGATATCGCCGATCGCCACCTTCGCGCCCTCGGCCGCGAACGCCGTGGCGATGGCCCGGCCGATTCCGCGTGCTCCGCCGGTGATGGCGACGACCTTGCCCGCGAGCTGTACAGCTGTTCCCATTCGTCCTCCCACGCCATTGTGGTTCGTTTACGAATACTCTCTAGTGTAAATCTCCGGGCGCTAGCCTAGCGCACGCGGTCAGCTAGCGGCATCCCCTCATGTATACGCCGGGAGTTGTCTATTGCATGCTCCAGGTAGCGCGTCATGGTGTCGGCGGTGAACCACGTGACATGCGGTGTGAGCACCACGTTGGGCAGGGTCAACAGCGGATTCTCTGGCGAGATCGGCTCTTGTGCAAAGACATCGAGACCGGCGGCCCCGAGCGGCCCCTGCCGTAGCGCCGCGACCAGCGCCGCCTCGTCGACGACCGCGCCGCGGGAGGTATTGACCAGGACCGATCCGGGTTTCATCCGGGCCAGCGCCGCGGCGTCGAGCAGGCCGGAGCTGGCGTCTGTGAGCGGCAGATGCAGCGACACGATATCGCTGCTGGTCAGCAGGTCATCCAGGCTTCGCCAGCCGGCGGAACCGTCGTCGCGGGTGCTGGTGTGCACGACGGTGGCGCCCATTGCCAGCAAAATCCGTTCCAGGGTCTTGGCGATGTTGCCGTACCCCACCAATCCCACTGTGCAGGAGCCGATATCGCGAACGGTATCGCCGAGAGACTGATCGGTGGGCCATCCGCGACCGGCGCGGATGGCCTGGTCCAGCCGCGGGAGCTGTCGCAGGGCTGCCAGCATCAACAGCAGCGTGCCCTCGGCGACCGACGGCGCGTTGGCGCCCGGCATGTTGGCGACGGCGATACCCTGTGCGGAGGCGGCGTCCAGCGCGATGGTGTTCACCCCGGCCCCGAACTTGTGGATCAGCCGCAGCCGTTCGCCCTTTGCGACGTCGTCGGCGGACAGCGGACGAAGCACATGCCACAGCACCTCGGCGTGCGGCAGTTCGGCGTAGAAGGTGTCGTCGTCGTCTTCGGCACAGAAATGGACGTCAAGCCAATCGGTGTGCGGTGCAAGCTGTTCACGAGCGAGCGGACCGCCCGGAAAGTGGGCGAGGACTCGTACCCGATGGCCTTCGCGCGAGCGGCTCATCTCACCGCCACCGCTTGCCCGCCCACTCTGCGATGATATCTGCCTGCTCCTGGCGGGCTCCCGGGTTCTGGAAGTAGTGGTCGGCGTCGATGGAGGCCTGAGACTTGTCGGTCGAGCCCAGTGCGTTGTGGATGTGCTGGGCGTCCGAGGGGAAGACTCCGGTATCGCCATCGGCGTTGATGACCAAGGCGGGGACGGTGACATCGGCCAGATGTGGCTCGGCGCGGGTCTGGGCGTGCGACAGGCTCCACATGCCGAGCCAGTTCTTCAGCGTGGTGGCACAACCGATTCCGAAGGTGGAGCGGTTGGCTTTGACCGGCACGCCCGCGTAGCAGAGGTTGGCCGGGCGCTTGGTGGGCTCCAGGGTGGGGTCGACCATGCGGGGATCGGCCCAGGTCCGGTGCACGGTGAAGGCGCGGTCGCTGAACCCGGCCGCACGTACCCGGGCGAGCTCATCGAGCGCCCAGGCGGTGATCCGGTGATTACGCGCCACCTGGCCTTCGCGATACTTGGCGACGAACGCGGGGGAGTATGCGGGCCCGTTCTCCTCGTTGAACAGGTCGAGGGCCGGGTCGGTGGAGGCCGGGTCGCTCTCGTCGATCACCGAGGCATCCATCCAGTCGGTCAGCACATCGGGGCGGCCGAGATGGGCAGCACTGGCCACATAGCCCGATGCGGCGGGCAGAGTGTCGAGCCCTTCCGCCGGACGCATGCCCTCCAGCGGTGTCACCTTCGGAGCGACCGCCTGCGACTGGTATGCCGCCATCAGTGAGCCACCCCCTGAATTGCCCAGCAGCAGTACCGTTTCCACGCCCGCCTGCTCCCGCAGCCAGCGCACCCCCACGCCGATGTCCACCAGGGCATGGTCGAGTAGGAAGTGGCTTTCAAATCCCCGGAATCGGGTGTTCCAGCCCAGGAATCCGTACCCGTGCCGTGCCAGGTATTCGGCGATGTAATGCTCGGAGAAGTCGATCTGATAGTGGGTGGCGATGAAGGCGATCTTGGGTGTGGTTCCGGCCGCCCGGTGATACAGACCCTGGCACGGGTGCCCACCGGCACCATTGCGTCCGGCGGTCGGCGACGGTAGCCCGATAAAGTCCCGCACGATCGTCGTCATGTTCAGCAGACCTCCTTGGAATAGATGGCGCGGTAACAGATTCCGGCCAGAGTGTCTATGCAGGCATCGTCGTCGACGGTGGCGGCATTGCCCTGGCTGAGCTGGTTGTAGGCAAACTGGTTCATCATCGAGACGATCGCGGTGGCCATGAGATGCGGATCATTGCCAGGGCTGTAGCCGTCGCGTTGTGCCCGTTTGATGGTGGTAGTGAGGAAATCGATGGGTTCGGAACATATTTGATTCCAGAACTCGGCGAACTCGGTACTGATCATGGCCATCTGCGAGACGCTGATCATCTCGGCCAACTGGTGGCGCCAGGTGAGCCAGTGCGCGGTCGCGATGTCTCGCGCGCGCTGCTTATCTGTCTGTGCCCGTGGCTCGGCCACCAGTGAGGAGACCCGCTCCTGCGCCTCGGTGCGAAATCGCATGGCCCACTGCGCGACCATCGCCTCTTTGGAGTCGTAGTAGTTGTAGAACGACGCCGTGGACCGGCCTGCCTCGCTGGCGATATCGGCAACGGTGGTGGCAAGGATTCCCTTGCGGGTGATGACAGTTCGCGCGGCCTCATCGATCGCGGCCTGGGTTTGACGGCCTCGCACGGTGGGTTGGACCACGCTCACCCCTGTCTGTTCGCCGTGCACCATTGACCCATTTCTGAATCTGATGTTAGATTCAGATTAGCGTAAAACGCAAGGCTGTCATGCGGTCGGATCAAGGAGGCTCCCCATGACGATGATCAAACCGAACAACCCCAACCCCGAATTCGAGTTCGGCGGTTTCAACCATGTGGCGCTTGTATGTTCGGACATGGAGCGCACTGTGGACTTCTACACCAACGTGCTGGGCATGCCGCTCATCAAGTCGCTCGACCTGCCGATGGGGCAGGGGCAACACTTCTTCTTCGACGCCGGTGGTGGCGACAGTCTGGCCTTCTTCTGGTTCAAGGATGCGCCGGACGGTGTCCCGGGCATTTCGGCCCCGGCCGCCATTCCGGGAATCGGCGACATCGTGAGCGCCGTCAGCTCCATGAACCACATCTCGCTGCATGTTCCCGCTGAGAAGTTCGATGAGTACCGCGTCAAGCTCAAGGCCAAGGGTGTGCGGGTGGGACCGATTCTCAATCACGACGAGAGTGAGTTCCAGGTGTCGAGGGAACTGCACCCGGGCGTGTACGTGCGGTCGTTCTACTTCCTCGATCCTGACGGAATTACACTCGAATTCGCTTGTTGGACTAAGGAGTTCACCTCGGCGGATGTGCGTGTTGCGCCGAAGACTGCCGCCGAGCGCACCCCACGGGAAGTCGCTACCGCCTGACCGGCTCGAGCAGGCGGGTAAGTACGACGACAAGCTCGTCTGCGCTGAGCTTCAACTGGCCGGTCACCCAGGCCGCGAGCGTCTGGCCGACGCCGCCGACGGCGAAGTAGGCTGCGGCGCGCATCGATTCGTCGTTCGGGAGTTGGTACGTCTTGTTCAAGTGCTGGCCGGAGAGGGCTGCGAAAAGCTGCTCGGCCGCGCTACGGCGTTGTGCGATTACCGAATTAGCAGGATTGCTGCCGAAGAGTAGGTGGCCGATCCGGGGATCGGCCGCGATGACGTGCACGATGTTGGCGATGCCTGCCGCGGTCTTCTCGCGCAGCGGCGCGGCGTCGACGGCTTTCTGGGTTGATGTGGCGACCGTGCCGATTACGCCGTCGTACACCTGGGCCGTCAATTCGTCGAGATCGGTGAAGTTCTCATAGAAGTACCGTGCGACCACACCGGCGTGCTTGCACACGCCGCGGACCGTCACATTGGGTGCGGGGCCGGAGGTCAGTAGGTCGAGGCCCGCCTCGAGCAGCCGGTTCCGGCGCTCGGCTTGGCGGTCGGGAGCCTGCACGCCGCCATAGACCCGCGATGACGTCACCAGTACATCTTGACAGGTGGTACCCCGCTGGAAGATATTTGAGAACAATCGTTCGCAGATTAAGGGGTCAACGGTGACAATCGAACGGGTGTCAGAGGTCGATCAATCGATCGTTGGCGACGGAGGTCCGGGTACACGGAGTCGTCGCGACGAGCCGGTGCCTCCCGCCGCGCGTCTGTCGCCGTGGTGGTCCTGGCGACGACAGAGCAATATGGCGGACAACCTGATGGGGCTGGCCCTGCTGGGAGGTCCGGCCAACATCGTCATGCAGCTGGCACGCCCCGGCGTCGGGTATGGCGTCGTCGATAGCAAGGTAGAGAGTGGCCGCGCCGACCTGCACCCCATTAAGCGCGCCCGTACCACCTTCACCTTCTTGGCGGTGTCATCCCTGGGGAGCCCGGAGCAGAAGGCCGCATTCCGGAAGGCGACCAATCGCTCCCACGCGCAGGTCCGCTCGGCCCCAGGGGACACGGTGCAGTACAACGCCTTTGACCCGGAACTGCAGAAATGGGTGGCGATCTGCCTCTACAAGGGATTTGTCGATGTGTACGAGGCCTTCGTAGGTCCGATGACGGCCGACATGGCCGAGCGGTGTCTGCAAGAGGGTGCCGTCATGGGGACGACGCTGCAGATGCCCCTCGCGATGTGGCCGAAGTCCTGTGCGGAGTTCGACGCGTACTGGGAGCAATCCCTGGACCTGGTCCATATCGATGATCACGTGCGGCCGTACCTGTATCGGATCATTTCGGCGGCCATTGCGGTACCGCGGTTCATGCGCCGGCCGGTGGGTGCCTTCTCGCGACTCATCTCGACGGGATTCTTGCCGCAGCGGTTCCGGGATGAGATGCGGCTGCCCTGGAGTCCTGCGCGTGAGCGAACCTTCCGGGCCGTCGTCACGCTTCTTGGTATGGCCAATCGTCTCCTGCCCAACGGGCTGCGACGCTTCCCGTTCAACGCGCTGATGATCGATCTCGACCGGAGAATTCGCACCGGGCGCGCGCTGGTCTGAACCAAATTGGGCTAACGCACGTATCCAGTTAGCGGTATGAGGTGCACCACATCGAGGCGCTGACCATGTGGTTCACTGCCGTTACCAGAATTACTGGGTGTCTGTTCGCTTGTGAGCAAAATCTGTCAGGTCGTGGAGGGGTAACCCCATGGCCCCCTGGCTGCGGCCGGCCCGCCGTCGCTTTCCCTTGAAGATGTTGCGCAGCCGTCTCTATTAATTGACGCTGACATTGCTGGCGTTCCCTGCTGCGACGTTTGTAGTGAGCTAATTTGTACATGATGAACTTTGCTTCGACTTGACAGAGTTCGGGATTTTCCCAGTTCAGAGCGACTTTCAGCGCTTCCGGATAAGAACAAGCTGTTCATTTCTCCTGAGCGTCGGTGACCTCAATCACAATTGCAGGCCATGGGCGGTGAGGTGTTGCCCGGCGGCGATTCTCTGGATACATTCCCTTTCGTACAAAACTGGGTAACGGGCGTTTCACCTTTGACGTGGCCACCGGCCTGATTCGTTCGCCCGGCGGTTGTCATCGCCGGATTGGGCGAGACTTCGGCGCCTGGCGCTTCATGACACAAGACTTTCTGATTTTTGCTGTTGGGGTTGTTCTGGAAGGACACGCTCGTGGTCGCGGTGAACGAAGGCTCGCCTGCGCCGACCCGGCTGAGGGGCCGAATCGGCAGCGTGCGGCGCCCGCGCCGCTCACAAGCAGTCGGTCAAACCTCTGCCGGACACCGCGCTGCGCAATGGGGAGACCGCTACACCCGGTGGCTGATGATCACCGACACCCTGATCGTCGCGGTCGCCGGCTGGACCTGGATCGAACTACGCAACGCCACCAACCCGATGACCCCCGCCGAACTGTGGATCAGGATTGGGTTCTTCTGCTACTGGGCCTTGCTGCTGGGTGTGTACCGCAGCAGGGAACCGCATCTCATGGGCAGTGGAGGCGAGGAGTACCAGCGGGTACTGCGCGCGACATTCCACATGTTCGGTCTTTTCGCCATCGTCAGCGTGCTGTTCAAATTCAATGTCTCGCGTTTCGCGCTGGGGATGTCGCTCATCGTCGGGATTGTGTTCCTGTTGCTCAACCGGAAGCTCAGCCGCAGTTGGCTCAACCGTCAGCGTGCGCGCGGCAAGCAGATCTTCAGGGTTGTGGTGCTCGGCGGCGACGCCGCGGCGCTCAACCTCGCCGAGGCCTTCGGGCGTGATACTGCGCTCGGGTATCGCGTCGTCGGCGTGTGTGTTCCCGGATATTTGGGTGCACCGGGCCAGAACATCGAGGTCATCGACCGGGTGATCCCCATCCTGGGTTCGGAAGACCGCATTGTCGCTGCGGTACTGGAGGCCGGTGCCGACACCGTGGCGGTGACGGCCACCGAGCAGCTGGGCCCGGAAAAGATGCGCGAACTGGCCTGGCGTCTCAGCGAGATCGGTGTCAATCTGCTGGTCGCGCCCGGTGTGTTCGATGTCGACCAGCCCCGGGTTCGGGTGCGGCCGGCCGGGTCCGTACCGCTGATCCACCTCGCAGAGCCCCAGTACGAGGGTGCTTCGCGCATGCACAAGGTTCTGTTCGACCGCGTGGGTGCACTGTTGCTGATCATCGGGTTTAGCCCGATTCTGTTGGCCTGCGCCCTTGCTGTGAAGCTGGAGTCGCGTGGGTCGGTGTTCTACTCGGCTGAACGCATCGGCGTGCGGTCCAAGCCGTTCCGCATGATCAAGTTCCGGTCCATGGTGGCGGGCGCAGACCAGATGGTGGCCGAGCTGCTGGCACAAAACGACGGCGCCGGACCGCTTTTCAAGATGCGCGAAGATCCGCGGGTCACCATGGTGGGCAGGTTCCTGCGCCGTACCAGCCTGGATGAACTGCCCCAGCTGTTCAATGTGCTGCGGGGTGAGATGAGTCTGGTGGGCCCCCGGCCGCCGCTGCGCCGGGAGGTCGAGGAGTACACCGACGTCATCAAGCGCCGGCTGCTGGTCAAGCCGGGGATGACCGGCTTGTGGCAGGTCAGTGGGCGTTCCGATCTGCCGTGGGATGAGGCGGTGCGGTTGGACCTGTCGTATGTCGAGAACTGGTCCATGGTGTCCGACGTATCCATCCTGTGGCGCACTTTCCGCGCGGTGGCCCGCAGTGACGGGGCCTACTAGCGCGCCGTCGATGCGCCCACGCATGTCAACTTAGTTGTCACAGTCGCGGGGTATTGTCGCGACCATGCGTACCGATCGCGACAACTGGGACATCAACACAAGCGTCGGCTCCACGGCCCTGTTCGTAGCCGCCAGCCGAGCGCTCGAGGCCACCAAGCCCGCGCCGCTGGCCGCCGATCAGTACGCGGGGGTGTTCTGTCGCGCCGCGGGCGGGGAGTGGGCCGACCTGGTCGCCGGTGGCGTACCCGAACACCCTTTGCGTTCAGAGGAATTCGGGCAGTACTTCGTGAGCTTTCAAGGCGCTCGCACCCGCTATTTCGACAACTACTTCGGTAGGGCGATCGAGGCCGGAGTCAAGCAGGTGGTGATCCTGGCTTCGGGGCTGGATTCGCGGGCCTATCGACTCGACTGGGTTCCGGGGACGACGATCTTCGAATTGGACCAGCCCCTGGTACATCAGTTCAAGCGCGAAGTACTCGCCGAGCACGGCGCCGAATCCAAGGCGTCTCGCCAGGAGATCTCGATAGACCTTCGTGAGGACTGGGGTAAGGTGCTACAGGACAAGGGTTTCGATCCATCGGCGCCGTCGGCGTGGATTGTCGAAGGATTGTTGATCTATCTGCCGGCCGATGCGCAGGAACGACTTTTCGAGTCCATCGACCAGCTGGCCGCACCGGGCAGCTTCGTGGGTATTGAGCAGATGACGACGTACGCCGACGTGGTCTTCGACATGCTGGTGGCGGGTGCCAAGGAAAGTGGAGACGAGGCGAACTCTGACTTCTTCTCCCTGATCTACAACCAGCAGCGCAGTGAAGCCACGACTTGGTTCCATTGTCACGGTTGGGATTCGGAGCGCACCGAGCTGCTGGACTACCTGAACATTTCGGGGCGTGCCTTGCCGGAGCCCAGTCAACCTGCCTGGTACATGTTCAATTCGATCAGCCTGGTGTCGGCCGTCAAGGGTTAGGTGGCGAGATAGCGGTCAAGGAAGTCGGTCATCTGGTGCAGGTAGTCGCCCTGATTCACGTGCAGAATGTGATTTCCGGGGAACCAGTGCAGTGCGCAACGATCCCAGTGCTCCCACAGCATCTCGGATTGCTCCGGGGGCGCTAGACGGTCGCCGAGCCCGGTGATGATCAGACGCCGCTCCTTGGGTACCACCGGCTGGTACGTCAGCGGTGATGAGTAGGAGAGGGCTCCGTCCAGCTGGTCCTGATCGAGGTGGCCGAGTTTGGCGGCGAGCTTGATCGTGGGCTCCGCCGGAACCCAGCCGTGCAGAAGCGATTTCACGTCAACCACGGGCACATTCGGAATGGCGACATCGATACGGCGCTCTACGGTGGAGATTAATCCGGTGGTGTATCCGCCCAGTGACAAACCCGTCAGCCCAATTTTCTCCACTCCGGTGCCGCGCAGGTAGTTCACGAATATCCGAAAGTCGTGCACGGCCTGGCACATCGACTCGGAGAAACCGGTGAACCCGTGGCTGAAGTACCCCGCCCCGCTGAACGGCGAGTATTTCTCGGCACGTCGTCCATGAAAAGGCAAGGTGTACAACAAGATGTCGTAGCCGTTGCGGAAGAACCAGGGGAGTGCGAAGAACACTCCGTTGAGCAGGTACGGTGATCCGAAGAATCCGTGGATGACGCACAGAGTGGGGCGGGGTCCGTCGTCATGGCGCCAGTGTTGGGCGCGCGCGACGCTATTGTGCGGAAAGCTTTTCCAGAGGTCGCGCATCGCTGGATTGCGTGCCACGTAAGGGCTTTCGAAGTCCAGGTTCTCCACGGTGCCCTTGGCCAGGGCCTGTGCGACCGGGCCCGCGGGGCGGGAGAACACCACGGGCGTGGTCTCCGGCGCCGGGAAGGAAAGATCCGCATCGCCCATCGCGGCGAGCTCGCCGTAGAAGGCCAGGTTGTCGCGTTCACGCGCCACGAACTCGCGGTCGATGATGAGGCTCGGGGCCACCACTCCCATGACCGAGAGGGCGCCGACGGTCCGTAGGGCGATGTCGGTGAGCGCGGAGGTCTCGACCAGTGCGCGTTCCCGCAGGGTTAAGTCACCGCGACGCGGCAGCTGTGGGCGTGCGGTGGGGGCGGGGCGCGGGGTGATCCGCGGCCGGTCGATGTCTTCCGATAGCTCCGCTGTCATGGGTGTACCTTTCGCCCGCCTGCTAGCCACGCTGCTAGCTCACAGCGAATGCTAGGGCACCTAAGCGAAATTCGTTCGTCAAGCGCGGTGACGCCGTGGTCTTGGCGGGAGCCCGGAAACAGGCTGAAAGCAAGTAGAACAGTGTGCTGTCCACGGACCGGGGCAGCACAAATAACGTTTACGTTTCGTCTAGTTTCGACAATAAAACTTGTGGCGTCAACCCCTTGTGCGGGCCTCTTGGGTGGGTTCAGAGTGAAGGTATGTCCGAAGCATGGATTGAGGGCTTACCGGTCCAGCGGATCATGTTCCGTGACGGATTGGTAATCAGCCTGGGTGACTACAACGAGGTGGTTATCGCCGTGCCGATGTGGCTCACACTTCCCCCCGCGGGGAGGTGGCCACGGGAAATCGTCTGCGTCGATCCGAAGGCAATCCTGGATGAGGAGCGTCCGCTCTTCAGCATCTCGGGTGCTACGTGCACCGAGGCCAGGTGGAACGACCAAGGCGATCTGCACATGGAGTTCTCCGACGACCACGTGATCGACGTGCCACATCACGACTTCGACACGGCGTGGGAGATCTATGGCAAGTACCACGGGTACGTGGCCAGCCTGCCGCGCGGCAAGGTCCGCGTGGTGCGCCACGATGTGCCGGAGGAAGCCGGGGCCTAACCGGCTTTCGCCACGATCGAACCCGACGGCGGGTTGGCTCGTGGTTACTGCGTGAGACTTCTCGCGGTGGCATGTGCGTCAGCGGTACTCGCGACGTCCGTAGGACTGAATGCTCCGCCGGGGCTGTCGGCACGCAGCGCACGGTTCGACGTCTATCTCACCGCGGCGTCGGTGCAGCCTCCGCCTGGCGCGTTGATCACCCAGTTCTTGGCCAACCAGGTGCAGAACTGCTCGCTGATCTGCCCTTTCGTCGTTCAGGGTGCCGTCCAGGTGCCGACGGCGACGCTGCTGGCGCCGGGGACGTTCGTGACCCAGCTGCAGTCGGGACAGCCCGTGGTGCAGGCACTTGGACTGGCCGGCGCGACGGTGAGTGGGGCGGCCAACGATGTGTGGACCGGGCTTATCCGCACCGACCTGGATCAGGTGGTGCCACGCACCCAGTTCGGTACTGAGGTGATCGCGGTGGGGCTCGTGCGGATCGGCGAGGCGGCCCTCACCCAGCCTGGTCAACTCCCGGGGGTTTTGGGGCAGGCGCGCTCCGATCTGTTCGACGCGTTGAACAATCCCCCGGGCCCCGAGTCCGTGCCCGTGGTGCATACGCCGTTGGAGGCCGCCGCGGTGCGCGGTACTGAGGTGTTTTGGGCGGTGGCGTTTCATTCGACTGAACAGCTCACGCTCATCGTGACGCGGGTGCCCAATGCGTTTCTGACAACGTTGGGAAGCACAGGAAATGTCGTAGCGGCGGTGCAGGCGACGGGGCAGGCGGTGGTGACGACCGTCTCGGAGTCGGTCGCGCCGATCCGCGATGCGCTGACCAAGCCGATCCCGATTACGCCGGCGGCGGCCAAGCAGGCGGAGAGGCCAGCCGTCACGACAGCCGATGTGAAGGCAACGGACAAGGCGACTGACGCCAAGGAAACGGCGTCCAAGACGGAATCCACGACGGCGGAAGCCATCAAGACCGCACCGCAGACGAAAGCGCCTACGGTGCGGCCCGACCTCACACCGAAGCTGCCGACGATGTTGACAAAGCCGCCGGTGCTGATGTCGAAACCCAATCAGGGAGTATCCCCAACGACCAAGCAGCCGAACGTGATGCGGGGTCTGGGCGGGGCCATCAAGAAGGTGCTGGGAGACGTCTCGGGGAAGAAGCCCAGCGCCCCGGATAAGCCCGCGAAGAAGGCCACGGGCGACTAAATCCGTTGCGGCATTTTTGGGGTCAGAAATAGATTGGACCGATGACGTCCAAAGAGCTGCACGCGTCTACCATCCCGCTGAGTGAACGAGTCAGTGCCCCGGCCGTGGTGGAAATGCCAAGCGCCGGAGATGACTTGACGTGGCGGGCAGCAACCGAAGATGACATACCGCTGCTGTTCGACCTCTGGCGAGCCTCGGGAGCGATTGATCACCCCACGAGCCTGGTCATGATGGACGAACTCGTAGAAGAATTCGATGACGACGACTTCGATCCGGCGCTCGACTCGGTCATCGCAGTCGACCAATCGGGGCGAGCGGTCGCGTTCGGCTCGGCAACGGTGAAGTCCAGCAATGAAACTGTCGTATGGGTGACGTTGGATGGCACCGTTCATCCCGACCGGCGCGGCGAAGGAATCGGGACCAGTCTGCTCCGTTGGCAGGAGCAGCGCGGGCTGCAGCATCTCGTGGAATCGGATGAATGCTTGCCTGGTTGGCTCGCCGGAGTCGCGGAGGAACGCGCTGTCTGGACGATCGATTTGTTCCACCGCAACGGATACGAATCGGTGAGGTGGTGGCATGAGCTCGAGCGCGATCTCAGTCAACCCATCCCTGACGTCACTCTTCCTGAGGGCATGCGGATCGAGACCTATGGTCCCGAATGGTCTGAAGCAACCCGGGACGCCCACAACGAGGCGTTCCGCGATCATTGGGGCAGCCAGCCGATCGCCCGCGTGGACTGGGAATCGGACCACAGGCTGAAGGCGTTCCGCGCTGACCTCTCATTCGTCGTCGTCGCACGTGATGCCGCGGGACAGGATACCGTCGCCGCGTACCTGCTCAGTGAGGTCAATGAGGAGGAGTGGGAGGCGAACGGTTACTCGTTCGGGTTCATCGACTTGGTGGGTGTCCGGCGCGACTGGCGTGGACGCAAACTCGCGCGGGCGGTGTTGACGTACGCCATGCGTACCTACAAAAACGAAGGGCTTGAGCGGGCCGTTCTTGACGTTGACGCGGATAGCCCCACCGGTGCCGTGCGGCTCTATGAGGGGCTGGGGTTCTCGGAGGTCAATCGCTCGGTCAGTCTGGTGAAGCAGCTCTAACGCTGCACTCGACCGAACCGGCTTCCTAACGATCTCCAACCGACGGTCCAATCAATTTCCAACGGCGCTGCGCAAGATCGGAGTAGGGGTGATTGGAAATCGGTTGGACCCCGTTCCAGCGCCGTGTGCAGGCATTCAATGGATCTCCAACGTGGGTGCTTAGCGTCAACGACATGACCGCCTATGAGCCCACCGGATCCGCGGGTATCGAGCCTGTGTCGACAGCCTCCGAGCAGACCTCCGCGCAGATCGAGGGCGCGGCTGCCGCGCAGAAGCCCGCCGGCAAATGGATCCTGGAGGCCATGCGGCCCGGGTTCCTGATTTCGATGGCCGAGGGACAGCCGGTGGGAATCAAGCAGTTCGCCCAGTTCTGCCTGATCTTGATCTATCCGGGCTGGCTCTTTGCATTGATGATCATGCTGCCCATCTACTGGGCGGGATATGGCGTGCTGTGGGTGCTGTTCTGGCCGGTACGCGCGTGGGTCAAGCACACGAATCCCGAGGAGCACGAAGCCACCAAGAGGAAGTGCCGGAACTAGTCGAGCCGACGACGGGAATCGAACCCGCGTATTCAGCTTGGGGGAAGGCAACGCCCGATCAAAGCCCCTCCGGTGGCTCATACGGACGCGATGCTGCGGGATCGCCTAACGGCTATCCAGAGGCACAGTTCTGCTATCTGTCGACTAGTGAGACTTCCGCGACGCAGCCCGAGCCGCGGCCGATCAGAAACACGAGCTTTCCCCACGCCCGGTTTTGCGCCCAGCCCTCTTTGAAGTCGGGATTGTGCGGTGATACGTAGTATCGCTCGAGGGTGCTGTACCTGGATTCGACATCGGCCTTTGTGATGCATGGCCGGGTTGACACCATGAAAAATGTGAGTCGCTGTTTGTCGTTGTCATTCGCGAAGGACTCGACGTTCTGCACGGTGAGTTTTGAACTCAATTCAACCGATTTCTCGCCACGCCACCGTTGATCGCTCACCTGTTTGAGCGGTATGCCGAGGATGTCTTGGGTCTTATCAATCGTCAGCGGGACGTTCTGTTCGGCCTGATCTACCAGCCACCAGAGATCACGATCACCGTCTGGCACTCCAGTCGCGTTGGGCGGGCTAGCGCAGCAACTCAGAAATACGGCCGTCAACGCGACCGCCACAACAGCGGATCGCCGACGGACTGTGGGGGTAATCGTCATGGGCATCCCGTCTTGTAGTACTGCGCATAGTTGATGGTCGGGCAACTGCTCGGTGCCTCGTGGACAGCGAATATCTGTGCGATATCGGCCATCTTTTCATCGAGGCTTTTTGGGGAGTCGTATATCTGGTTCAACAGTTGGGTGACGTCGTAGTAGCCGGCGGTCCCGTCTGGGTTCACTACGGGCTGACCGTCTGGGCCAAAGATTGCATATTGCCCAGCTATGCCGATATCTTGTCCGCCGTTGGAGAGGATTTCCCGCTGAACTGTGATGTTGTGAAGCGTTGCATAGGCCTCGTTCACCAGGCCCGTGCTGTCGCCATCGGGCCTGCCTGAATAGAAGTACTGGCCGTGCCCGAACTCGTGAGCAAGCGTTTCGGCCAGAGACCCCGGGTTGTTGCTTTGAACGATGTTCTGTCCGACTGCTATATATCCCTCGCTTGGCTGGGTGTATGCGGAGTTGCCTGGGACTATCCGGAACTCGAAGTCGGCGTAGTGATCTATCCACTCCTGCCTCAGGGTCGGCGACTTGAAGATCGTCTCGATCTGCTCTTTGTTTGTGGTGAGGTCCTTTACCTTGTTTGCCTTAGTCAACACGCACGTCAGTCGGTCAATCGATACGGCTTTGTCGCACGGGGCGTTGTTGTTCTGAGAAGTCGTTGTGGTCGAAATCGTTGTGCTGACAGTCGAACTCGGCTGGGTGGCGCTCGTTGGACTCGGATTCTCTCTTGACGGCTGCTGAGTCTGCGTGGGCGCTTGACTCGGCTGTTGGGTAGGGGCATGGGTCTGTGGCTGTTGTTGGCCCTGCTGTGGTTGTTGAGCCTGATTTCCCTGTTGTGGCGCTTGGTAATCCGGATTCGTCTTACCCGGGCCCTGCGTGTATGGAGTCGCAGTCTGGTAGTCGGGAATCTGCGTCCCGTGTAGAGGCTGCTGCCCTTCCGGCTGTTGCCCACCCTGCTGACCAGGGACCTGCTGAGGCGCACCTTGAGCGCCCGTGTTGTAGATGGAAATCCCGTTGTTCTGATCAAGCGGCGGCTGGTTAATACCGCCCTGGTAGTCCGACTGCTGCGGCGGCAGACTTGGCGGCTGGAACTGCTGGCCGTTCATCCCGCCAGGCCCGTTCGAGCCTCCCGTGGGACCAGTTGGGTCGGCCGCGCCTGTGGCGATAGTAGAGAAGCCGCTACCCGGGGTCGTGTCGCTGGTCACCTTGACGCCACCAACGATTACAACCGCCACGGCCGTCACTGCCAGTGCTCTGCGCAAACCTGTAGACACATGCCAACGATGCTTGATGACCACGAGATGAGCCCCTCCGCGTAAATCCCCCACAGACGACTCTGAGTAGCCGCAGTCGAACTCTCTCACATCACACCGGCACTTGTCCAGGATATGATGTTTGCTAGATCGGCTTAGGTTGCTCCTAGGCGTGAGTGTCGCGCGTGGATTGGGCGAATCGGTCAGCAATCTGCCAGGATCATCGCTGGTGCCGCCCCCGTCGTTCCTCGGAACCCCCCAGATGGGGGCGGCACTCTCCGTTCTGGAGTACGGCAAAGCCCATCCGTAAGAGAGCAGGGGCATCACTCGACGGCCGACAAGAGTGTCATCTGACTTGTGACCTTTGGCGACCCTGAGGGCCCCGGTCGAACAGGATCGAACGGCGTTACCGCTGCTCACTTATGGAGCCGATGACGGGAATCGAACCCGCGTATTCAGCTTGGGAAGCTGATGTTCTGCCATTGAACTACATCGGCGGTGCCTCGCCGGGGAACTCTACCGGATCACGGGACTGACGTTCGCGGTCCTGGCCGTTGTGGGCTCACGGGCGCTACTGGGTCACCAGTCTTGTTTCTATCGCGGCTATTCCGCCCGCGATGTAGGCGGTCGCCAGCTCGGCGGCATGCGCGGGACTGAGCCCGTCGACAAGGATGCCCTGGCGCGCCGCTTCCAGACCGCTCGCAACGGCCATTGCCGCCACTGTTCGCGTCGGTAGCGCCGGTATGGCGCCGCGGCGACGGACCGCGTCATCGACGATCTGGGCGATTCGATCGATGAAGCTGTCGAGCATCGACCGCATCGCTGCGGCAGCTGGAGTCCCGGCCTCCGAGGTGCCAACCAAGACGCGAAAGCTGGTGGGATTGTCAGCGACATAGCTCATTCCGGCGTCCAGTGCCGTCTTCACCCACCCCTCGACGTCGCCCTCCGGCAGGTTTTCGTACACCGCGAACAGGTGATTCTGAATGGCCTCGGCCTCGCGTTGGAAGACCAGCGAGTACATCGCCTCCTTTGACCCGAAATGTGCGTACAACGTCGGCTTTGTGGTCGACGCACGCCGGGCGATCTCGGCCATACTCGCTGCCTGGTAACCATGTTCGGCAAATACGTCACGGGCGCCGTCCAGCAGCTCGTCATCGGACGGCCTGCGATGGGTGGGTGGCATCGTCACAGGATGGCATGGATGACTTCCGTGATCCGGCACCTGTGAGCGGTCGTCGTATCGAGCAGGGTGCAGCGCCAGTCTTGACGGAACATCTCACTGGCTTTACTCTCGGGTAAAGCTGATGTGGCAGGACCGCCGAAGTTCCTTCATCAATCGATTGGGTCAGCAGATGACATCCGAGCCCGAGTTTTCTTCTGATCTGCCGGAGATCGCCCCACATGTCCCTCGGGAGCTATTGGTGGACCATCGATTCCGCTTGTTGGGCAAGGCCTTCGGTGCGCTCTTCGGCAACCGGTTGCGCGGCGGCGGGGCACTGGCCGTCTACTACCGGGGTGAGAAGGTTGTGGATCTCTGGGCGGGCACTAGCGACAAGGACGGCACCCGTCCGTGGTCGCCGGAGACGTCCGGCGTCATCTATTCGGCATCCAAAGGGCTCTCATCCCTGGTCATCCACCGTCTCGCCGACCGCGGCCTCATCGACTATGACGCCCCGGTAGCGCAGTACTGGCCCGAGTTCGGCGCCAACGGCAAACGCGCCGTCACGGTAGGTGCCGTTCTCAACCACACGGCCGGACTATCGCAAATCGTCGGAATAGCTGACAGCCTCGACGAGGAACTCGATCACCGGCTGATGGAGGAGCGTCTGGCCGCGGCACCCTTGGACCGCTTGGCCGGAAAACCGGCCTATCACGCGCTGACCATCGGCTGGCTGCTCGCCGGTTTGGCTCGGGCGGTCACCGGGCAAGATATGCGGGACCTCTATGCACAAGAACTGGCCGCGCCGTTGGGTCTTGCGGAGCTGCACCTGGGTCGCCCACTGGGGCTGCAAGCCATCCCGCTGGCGCAATTCGTGGACCCGATAGGCTGTTTTACCAGTATTTTCTCGGAACGCTGGCTCGCTCGTGCCGCGCGTGGCCCCGCTTTCGTCAGATCGCTGGCGAGCAGTTTCTACGCCGGTCCCGGTATGTCCCAGGCGATTGTGGACGCCGACTCCGTGGCCCTCGATGCGCAGATGCCCGCTGTCAACGCCGTGGCGTCAGCCGAGTCGCTGGCCAAGCTGTACGCGGCGGTGGCAGGCGACGGCAGTGTGGATGGCGTGCGGCTACTGTCGCCGTCCGCGGTGGCCTCCTTCACGCGAAAGCCGAGTCTTCGTGTCGATGGCGTACTACACGTTCCGATGATGTGGCACATGGGATTTCATTCGATGCCGCTACCTCTGCTGTCGAGTGGTTTCGGCCATGTGGGACTGAACGGGTGCTTCGGGTGGGCGGACCCGACGCGTGAGTTGTCGATAGCGCTGGTGCACAACAGATTGCCGTCGACCATATTTTTCGACCTCCTCGCGTTCCTGTGGCTGGTTCCGCTCGCGGCGCGAGCCGTACCTCGACGCTGAGATCTGGGACGGACAGGCGATCAGGAACTGCGCTTCACCAGGGCGCCGGTGATGAGCCGGGCCAGCGTGGTCTCCAAGTCGGTGTTGAAGCGCATGTGGACCACTGCCAGTTCGGGTTCGGCCTCGGCGGCGGCGACGGCGCTGTCGGACGGTTGCGCGTACATCCACAGCGCGCCGGTGGTCATCAGTATGGTGACGGACACGCTGTGGGCGTCTTCGTCAAGCTCGGGGATAAAGCTTCGGATGGCCTCGGCGAACCGAGCGACGCTGGCGTACGTCGAGCGCCAGAAACACAGCAGCGTCTCGGCCGAGACATTGTGTTCCAGTACGCCTGGCTGTGCGGCCATCAAGTCACACAGCACGGCATGCTGCTGCAGAGAGCGGCTGAGCACGGCGGCCAAGCGATCGACACGTTCCTGGGCCGAGCCGGTGGGCGTTTCGTGGGAGAGTTCCGCCGCAATTTCGGACACCCAGCTGTGCAGCAAGGTACCCAGCAGCTCCAGGAGCACGGCCTCGCGTGACTCGAAATACCGCACCATTGCAGACTTTGCCAGGCCGGTGCGGCGGCTCAATTCATTGAGGCTGACCTGGCTGACCGGCATATCGCTGAGCATCGACGACGCGGTTCCCAGAATCGCTTGCCGGCGGATCTCGCGCTGCTCCTCGCTGCGCGCCCGGCGGAAGGTCATGGCCCGATGCTAATCCGTCGCCCAGCGGCGTCATAGCGTACCGACGGTCTATTACCGTGGTACGGTCTGTGGCGTAATAGACCGCCGGTACACAATGCGGCGCGACCGGTCGCCTCACCGGCAGGCGCTTGCGCTCGGGCATGGAGAGGCAGGAGGGATGCACGGGTGTATCGACTGTTGAAGCGGTTCTGGATTCCGCTGCTCCTGGTGGTTGTCGTCGGGATCGGTGGCTACGCGATCACGCAGATCCGCAGTTCCGCTGCCCCTCGTCCGCCGAAACTCGGCGAGGGATCCGGCGTCACCGCGAACGTCAACCCCAAGCGCGTCACCTACGAGATCGTGGGGTCGGGTGGCGCCGCGAACATCAACTACCTCGACGAGAACGGTCAACCCCATCTCATCGAAAATTCCGTGCTCCCTTGGTCGTTCACGATTGTGACGACGGTGCCGTCGATGTCGGCCAACATCGTCGCTCAGGGTGATGGCGACGTCACCAGCCTCGGCTGCCGCGTCACGGTCGATGGCGAGACGCGCGATGACCGAACCAGCACAGACAAAGTCAAACCGTTCATCTACTGCTTGGTGAAATCCGTATGAGCAATTCGCACGTGAGTCCGCACCGGCCGCTCCTCGGCCACACGATCCGGCTCCTGTCGGTACCGATCATCCTGTTCTGGGTGGCGCTCGTGGTCATTCTGGGCGCCTTGATTCCGTCACTCAACGACGTCGCGGAGTCCCGCTCGGTGCCGCTAAGCCCGCAGAATTCCGAGTCGTACCAAGGGATGCTGAACATCGGCAAGGTGTTTCAGCAATACGACTCGGACTCTTCGGCGATGGTCGTTTTGGAAGGTGACGACAAGCTGGGCGATGCCGCGCACAAGTACTACAACCAGATCGTCGAGAAGCTCAAGGCCGATCAGGAACACGTGCAGAACGTCCAGGACTTCTGGAGCGATCCGCTGACCGCGGCGGGCTCACAAAGTGTGGACGGCAAGGCCGCCTATGTGCAGATCTTCCTCAACGGGTCGCAGGGCACCAGCGCCAGCTATGAATCGGTGGCCGCGGTGCGCCAGATAGTCGATTCCGTGCCTGCGCCGCCGGGCATCACGGCGTATGTTGCCGGCAGTACCGCACTCAACGCCGATACCAGTGTGGCTGGTCAGCAGAGCATGGCGATCTTGGAAATGCTCTCGGTCGGCGTGATCATCGTGATGCTCCTGTTCATTTACCGCTCCATCGTCACCATGCTCATCTCCATGGTCATTATTGGTCTGGAATTAATTGCCGCCCAAGGTGTTACGGCAACAGCGGGCTACCTGAACTTCATCGGACTGACCCCCTACGCGGTGAGCATGGTGACGGCGCTGGCGCTGGCGGCCGGCACGGACTACGTGATCTTCCTATTCGGTCGCTATCACGAGGAGAGGTCGAAGGGACTGAGCCGGGAAGACGCGTATTACGTGGCGTATCACGGTGTCTCTCACGTCATTCTGGGTTCCGGTCTGACCATCGTCGGCGCGTGCCTGTGCTTGACCATGACCACGCTCCCGTACTTCCAGAGCATGGCGCTGCCGTGTGCGATCTCGATGCTGGTGATCGTGGTCGCCGCGCTGACGTTGGCGCCCGCGGTGCTGACGGTGGCCTCGAAGTTTGGGCTGCTGGAACCCAAGGGCACGCTCTCCGCACGAGGCTGGCGCAGGGTCGGTACGTCGGTGGTGCGTTGGCCCATTCCGATCATCGTGTTGACCAGCCTGATCGCGATCGTAGGATTCGTCAGCCTCATGACGTACGTGCCGCAGTACAACGACCAGAAGTTCACGCCCGCCGACATGCCGGCCAACCTTGCCATGGAGGTCGCCGGCCGGCACTTCTCCCAGGCCCGGATGAACCCGGAACTCCTGATGCTGGAGGCCGATCACGACCTGCGCACCCCGGCCGACATGCTGGTCATCGACAAGGTGGCCAAGGGCATCGTGCGTATGCGCGGTATCGAACGGGTGCAGACCCTCACCCGTCCGCTCGGGGCGCCGATCGAGCACAGCTCGCTCCCGTTCCTGATGGGAGCGCAGAACGCGGGTACCCTGCAGACGTCAAAGTTCAACAGCGACAACTCGGCGCAGATGCTCGAACAGGCCGACGAGCTGAGTAAGACCGTTGCCACCATGGAGCGGATGTACAGCCTCATGCAGGAGCTCACGGGCACCATGCACGGCATGGTGGGCCGGACCCACGAGATGAACGCGACCATCCAGGAGATGCGTGACAACTTAGCCAATTTCGATGACTTCTTCCGGCCGCTGCGCAATTACTTCTACTGGGAGAAGCATTGCTTTGATATCCCGATCTGCCAGTCGCTGCGATCGATCTTCGATGTTTTGGACAGCGTTGACGTGCTCGCCGACCAAATGAACGGCCTTATCGCGGATATGGACAAGATGGATCAGCTGATGCCGCAGATGCTTCCGGTGCTGAGGACGACCATCGATTCGATGATCAGGATGCGCGACTTCATGATCTCGACGCATAGTGTGACGGCCGGTATCCAAGCCCAGCAACAGGAAATGGCCAAGGGTGCCACGGAAATCGGTCTGTACTTCGATCAGGCCAAGAACGACGATTTCTTCTATATATCGCCAGACGTGTTCACCAACCCCGACTTCAAACGCGGGCTCAAGATGTTCGTCTCGCCGGATGGCAAGGCTGTCCGCTTCATCATCACCCACGAGGGAGACCCGGCGTCGGTCGAAGGAATCCAACACGTCCGTGACCTCAAAGGTGTTGTCGCCGACGCGGTTAAGGGCACTCCGCTGTCCAATGCCAAGGTCTCGATCGGGGGCACCGCATCAATGTTTGCCGATATGCAGGACGGTGTTTCCATCGATTTGATGGTCGCGATCATCGCCTCGATGATCCTGATCTTCGCGATCATGGTGCTGATCACCCGCAGTGTGGTGGCCGCCCTGGTGATCGTCGGCACCGTCGCGGCATCCCTGGGCACGGCCTGCGGCCTAACAGTGCTGTTGTGGCAGGACATCCTTGGCCTGGGCGTGCAGTGGATCGTGATTCCCTTATCGATGGTGATCCTGCTGGCGGTGGGTTCGGACTACAACCTGCTGGTGGTATCGCGGCTCAAGGAGGAAATCCACGCCGGGCTGCACACGGGCATGATCCGCGGCATGGGCGCCACCGGTCGCGTCGTCACCGCCGCAGGCCTGGTGTTCGCGTTCACCATGATGTCGATGGTCGTCAGCGATCTGCGTGTCGTCGGCCAGATGGGAACGACCATCGGTATCGGACTGATTGTCGACACACTGATCGTTCGGGCATTCATGACGCCCGCGATCGCCGCGGCATTGGGACGCTGGTTCTGGTGGCCGATCAATGTCTTTGAGATTGTCCGGCGTGGCCGCGATGTGCCGTCGCCCGAACCGGCGACGGCACCCCTCGCGGTGGTGGATACGGGACAGCAACCGCCACCTACTCCCACTACCCCCTGAAAAGTCTTGGGCTGCAGAGAGGAAATTCTCAGCCTGGCCTCAGTGGATACAGGCACTGTGACAGTGCGTACCAGAGGCGGACAGTGCCCTGACTGCATCTTGAGGAAGAAGGAACTATCGATGAATTACCAGCCTGGGCATCCGCCGTACGGAAACGAATTCCCGTTGGGCCAGCACGGCTATCGGCAGGTGCACGGTGCATCCACCGACACCCGGACGCGCTACGCGTATGGCGAGACATTCCCGGACCGTGCCGAACTGGCTCCGAACCCTCTGCGCCGGAAACGTCTTCGCGCCATGGGGCTGACGTGCGGCGCCGTTGTGGTGGCCATCGCTGCCAGCGCCACCACGGCCGTCGTCGTGGTGAACCGCTCCGGTCATCCCGCCCCCGTAGCGCAGGTGTCGAGTCCCGCACCCGTCGGAAAGCCCTCACTGCCAACGGGTTCAATACTCGGAAAACCTGGCAGCACGCCCGCGGGCAACTCAGTCGAAGAGGTGTCGGCCAAGGTGTTGCCCAGTGTGGTGCAACTAAAGATCCAAAGTGGACAGCAGGGCGAGGAGGGGTCCGGCGTCGTCCTGAGCTCCGACGGATTGATCCTGACCAATAACCATGTGGTGGCCGCGGCCATGTCGGGCAGCGGCGACCTTGCGCCCTCGGCTCCCGCGCCCGGCGGGCCACTCTCCAACCTTCCGCCCGGCATCCTCCCGGGCGGACAGCTTCCCGGCGGTTACCGGGACGGGCGCGACGGCTCAGAACTGGACGGCTCCGACGGGCGTACCACTCGGCCCTCTGCCCGGACCGGTG
This sequence comes from Mycobacterium sp. D16Q16, assembly GCF_002013745.1. Lineage (NCBI taxonomy): Bacteria > Bacillati > Actinomycetota > Actinomycetes > Mycobacteriales > Mycobacteriaceae > Mycobacterium > Mycobacterium sp. D16Q16. Next base: position 20,008 of record NZ_MAEY01000012.1, on the reverse strand, counting down.
ACGGTGTCAAGGCAACGGTGACCCTGGCCGACGGCCGTACGGTGCCGTTCACCGTGGTCGGCGCCGATCCCGCCGATGACATCGCGGTGGTCCGTGCTCAGGGCGTTTCCGACCTGACCCCGATCACCATTGGTTCGTCGAAAGACCTGAAGGTGGGGCAGAACGTTGTCGCCATCGGCTCACCCTTGGGCCTGCAGGGAACGGTGACCACCGGCATCATCAGCGCGCTGCGGCGCCCGGTCGCTACCGGCGATGAGCAGAGCGGCCAGCATTCGGTGATGAATGCCATCCAGACGGACGCGGCGATTAATCCCGGCAACTCCGGCGGCGCGCTTGTCGATATGAACGGTTCCCTCATCGGTGTGAACTCGGCGATCGCGTCGCTGGGTGGGGGCCAGGACTCGCAGGGTGGCGGACAGGCCGGCTCGATCGGCCTGGGCTTCGCCATTCCGGTGGATCAAGCCAAGCGCATCGCGGATGAACTGGTGGCCACCGGAACCGTCCGGCAAGCCTCGCTGGGTGTCCAACTCGGCTCCGACCAGGACACACGTGGCGCACTGGTGGCAGGAGTTGCGCGTGGCAGCGCGGCGGCAACCGCCGGCGTGCCCAAGGGTTCCGTGATCACCAAGGTCGACGACCAGGTGATCGACGGCCCCGAGGCTCTGGTGGCCGCGGTCCGCTCGAAGGCTCCTGGCGACACCATGGCGCTCACCTACGACGACCCGTCGGGAACCTCGCGCACGGTCGAGGTCACCCTGGGGCAGTCGCAGACCTGACGGCGCTGGCCCTGCCCGGCTAACTCGTCTCAGCTGGGCAGGGCGAGAATGAGTGGATGGCTGACCGCGTCGATCTGACCGCAGGCGGCAAGCCCACCGGTTCGACGGCGTGGAGCCCGGCACCGTGGTTCCTGGCTACACCGCCGTCGGCGAGCCCCGAGATGATCGCCCGCTCAGGCGTCCATAGTGCTCTTGACGTGCATGTTCAGCAGTCGCGGGCCGTCGTGGTGCTCGCGCCATCGGGTTTCGGCAAGACCGTCGCCGTGGGGCAATGGGCCGCAGCGCGCCGGCTGCGGCAGCCGGGCTCGATCGGATGGCTGACGGTGACAGAGCAGGCGGCAGACTTCCCCGAATTGGTTCGCGGCATCATGACCGCGCTGCGCCACGCGGTGGGTGACGGCGCCGACATCCAAGTCCGGCGGGCTCTGGCCACCGCCTTCGAGCTGCCGTCTCCGGGACTGGTGTTCACCGCCCTGTCCACGATCGACATGCCGGGCCCGGTCACCATCGTGCTCGACGATTTCCAGAAGGCCATTGCCGTCACGCAGTCCGCGGAGTTCGTCGAGTTCGTTGAGCACGGCCCGCCCTGGCTGCGACTGGTTCTGATCACCACGGAGGCGCCCGAGACACTGCTCACCCGGTTGCGGGTACATGGCCAGGTGGCAGTCATCGCGGCGGGCGAATTGGCTTTCACCGCTGCGGATGTGCTCACGGCCGCCGGCCAAGTACGCCAGAACCTCTCGGCCGGGGATGCCGAACAGATCGTGCGCGGCACCGGAGGCTGGCCCGCAGCCGTGCGGCTGGCCTTGTTGGACGGCCAAACACCCAGTGCCTTAGATGATTTCGATCTCACCGAGTACATCCGTGCCGCTGTTCTCGGGCGGCTGCGCCCGGAGCTGGCCGAGTTCGTGCTCGCGGTGACGGTATGTACGCGGGTGGACCAACGCCTGGCCGGTGTGCTCTCCGGGCGTGCCGATGCCGCCGGGCTTCTCGCCGAATGTGCGTCATCCAGCCTGTTCATCGAACGCTTCGGATCTGGTGAAGATGCTGTCTACCAATGGCATTCGATGTTCGCGCAGGGCTGCGGCGAAGTGCTGAGGCAATCGGATCCCGCGCGCTGGAGCGCCTTGAATCTGCTAGCCGCACGCGAATTGCGAGACCGCTACCCCTTGGATGCCGTCGAGCACGCCGTCCGCGGGGCGGACGCGCAGCTGGCCGCGGAGACCATCACCGATCACTGGCTCGAGCTGCTGCTGGAGGCCAGATCTGTGGCGCTGGAGGGCGCCTGCATCCAGGTGGCCGAGGCATTCGGGGAGAGTGCCGATGTGGCGATGGTGCGTTCCTGCTGCCGGGAGGTCGCGGGCGACCGCCTCGGCGCACTGCTGCATTTCGAACGCGCCCAGACCCTGGCACATGACAACGCCGAGTCTCGGCGTGTGCGCCTAGTCGCGGATCTGAGCCGCATCCTGATCTCCGATGACCACAGCACCATGGCGGGCGCCGTCGACGCTGTCACCGAAGCCCTCACCGATCGGGCGCTCGTGCCCGACCGGGTGTATGCGTGTGCACTGTTCCTGTTGGGCTGGGCTGAAACCCGGCTGCGGCGCGATGTCGGTCACTCGATGCGGCTGCTGGAATCGGCCGCTCAGGAAGGCCGCGCGCTGGGGCTCACAGCGGTCGCGGACAGGGCCACGGAGAGCCTGGCCTTCGCCCATGTCCATGCCGGGCAGTTCGGCCGCGCCCAGCGATCCCTGAGCATGGCAGACGTTCCGTGGCTCTCCCACGAGGGCGGCGGGATAGCCTCTTTCACTACGGGATTCATGAAGCTGTGGCAGGGCGAGCTGGCTGGGGCGCTCGAGGATTTCACGGTGGTGGATGCGGCGGTGGGAGAGGGCTATCCGGACATCGGCCGCATGATGTTGGTCTTCACTGCTGCGGCGCTGCGAAACCAGGGGTGCGACGCCGCCTTGCCGCAGCTGGAAGCGGTGGCCATGCGCATCGGTGAGGGAGACAACAGGGCCGTCCCGTTGGGCAGCTTCCGCACAGCCGCACTCGCGAGGATCGCAGAGATGCGCGGGCACGCCGGGGAGGCATTCGAGTTGGCGGCGAGGCTCGTGGGTGTGACACCGCTGCCCATGGCCTCTGCGATCGTCGCCGGTATATGTCGGCGACTCGGGAACCTCGAGTTGGCACAGGCTTTGGCCGATAACGCACGTGGCGAGTCGGTGGCTCCGTACACGCGCGCCTACGCCCTGCTGATCGGCGCACTGCTGGCGTGGGAGCGTGCCGACCACACCCAGGCCCACCGGCTCCTGGAGGATTCGCTGGCACTGGCCGCCCCCGAATCCGTGCGCTACCCGTTCCTGGACAACGCCGACCAGCCGTGCCGGGGGCTGTTGGGGGCGCACAGCTCCCAGACGGCCTATCCGGACTTTCTCGGCGAATGCCTGCTGGCGTGCGAGACGGGCGCATCGGAGAACCCCGCCGTGGCACTGACCTCGCGGGAACGAGAAGTGTTGGCGTACCTGCGCACTCCCATGACCACGGCGGAAATTGCCGCGAAGCTCTCGGTGTCGGTCAACACCCTCAAGACACATCAGCGTTCTATTTACCGGAAACTCCAGGCATCGAACCGCCGCGAGGCCATCGGTATTGCGCCGCACTGACACCCTCGCGCAGAACCTGGAAGAATCGGGAGATGGCCACTGTTCACGGCGTGATCGTCACCGACCGTCCCGAGCGCTACGCAAAACAACTCGCGCAGCACTGGGCGGCCAAGAGCGCGGTGACCGAGCTCGACGGCGGTGCGGTACAGATCGAGATGAGCCCCGACGCGGTCACCGTGCTGCGTCCACAGCCGGGAGAACTGCATGTCGAGGCAAGCTCCGCGGAGTTCGGTGACGTTGTGAAACGTCATCTGGAGCGGTTCGGCACCCGCGACGAGCTCACGCTGACCTGGGCGGTTGACTAGCGCCTGTCGCGACGTTTCCACAGTCGTCACAGCTGTGGTTGGTAGAGGCGCTCGCTGTGGGGGTTCTGATCCAGATACCGACCCAGATCGCCTAGCGTCTTGCGGACATGGCCTGTGTAGACGCGGTAAAGCACGCGTTCGTGCCCGTCAGTGAGATTCGTGCCTGACAACGCCCATCGCACCAGCGTGCCTCGCGGGTGGTCGGTAAGTTCGACGCGGTTCACCCAATCGGCCGTGGCCCCGTATTTGACCGTGGCGACAGTGCGGCACTCCCAGGTATGGGATGGCTGAAACCGGGTCAACTCACATCGGAAACGGCCCGTGAATCTGGTGCCGAGAATCGGCAGATACATCAGGTCAAACTGATTGCCGGGAATGCCGCGGTAACCCGGGACCCGGAACGCCCATGCATGCGCCCCCTCGCCTGCAGCGAACACCGACCAGACACGGCCGGCAGCATGCGGAAATATCCGCTCTGCGAACAACAGCGATCCCCCTCATCGTCAGATCACGCAGAGACGCATCCCCTATGAGGAACTACATAGCGCCTAACGCGTGCCCGACCCTGCGAGAGCGTAGCAAACCGGTCAGTCGATGGATATCGCTGTGTGATGCCCTCGCGCAGTTACTTTGTCAAAGCACAGCGAGAGTGTTTAGGGCCTTTTGTAGCGTTTAGCCGACGCCGCGGCCAACACCTCGCGTAGTTGTGCGTAGGTGGGCGAGGCCAGTAGATCAGTCCACACATCGAACAGGGGTGCGGGCAGACCCTCCTCCCATGTGCACCAACGCAGTTCAACGAATTTATCCGGCTCCACGGAGGCCGGTTCACCGGAATCCCAACGCGAAACCACCCAGACCGTAAGAGAACACAAGCCTTCCGGGTGGACAGTTGTGGTGGCGCCGACGGCTCGAGGATGGGTGATCCGCACGCCCGTTTCCTCCCAGACCTCGCGAATCGCTGCCGATTCCGGACTCTCGCCCCTCTCGATCCAGCCACCCGGCACAGACCACGTGCCTGCCCTATGGGCGCCATGGCGCCGACCCATCAGGAACCGGCCGTCCCGTAGTACGAAACAGCCCACGCCGGGGTGCGGCCGATCGCACATCTCACGGTTGTTCGTCATAAGAACAATATTGCGCTGAAACGACTTCAACGCCGCTGGACTCGGACGGACCAGCTTCCCGATGGCCAGCCCGAGCCCAGCGGCATCTCACCCCACACGCGAGCTCAGTCCCGCGCGAATGCTGCGCGTGCCTCTTGCTCCAGATCGACGAAGGTCTCCTCGCTGACGTCGACCGCGACACCCTTGATGGTGCCCCCGGTGAACGTCCCGGGGTGCTTGTAGAGCTGCGACACGTTGTCGCCGCTGTCGTAACCGATGCACAACCCGTCGCCGGAAAGGGTGAAGTTACCCAGCTGCGTCCGCATCGGGCCGTTCGTCACCGCCTTCCCGTCAACGTATAGCGTTGTTGTTCCCAAGGATTCGCCGTACTTACCCTTGTCATGGCGGACGAACTCCATACCGAGTGTGCGTTTACCGGGAGTCAGCGGCGGTGAGATGAACACCTGCTCCGGCTTGATGCCGAGGAAGTTGTAGACGTAATGCAGCCTGTCGTCTTTGATGAACAGGGAGTGCCCGCCGAAGCGTGAGCCGTGGGCGAAGATCACGCCCTGGGAATCCTTGGTGATTTCGACATCGGCGATGATCTTGTAGGACCGGCCCCGGATACTGACCGCCACGGCCTCGGGAACGGGTGCCGTATCGGGGTAATAGATGTAGCGGTTGCGCTTCGGCTCGGTCGTGGGCCGCTCGATCGTCAGCAGCTCGGTGGCCGACCGGTCGTCGAGGGGCAGCACGAAGTTCTTGTCGGCCTCCTCGGCCCACGCGGCGATCAGCCCCTTGAGCTTGTCGGGGTACTTGTCGGCCAGATTCGTTGACTCGGAACGGTCTTCATCGACGTGGTACAGCTCCCACTTGTCCTGGTCGAAATGACCCTTGCCGCTGATCGGTGCGTGTAGGGCAGCCGCCTTCCAACCGTCCTCCCATATTCCGCGGGTGCCCAGCATCGCGTAGTACTGCCGCTTCTTGGTGGTGGGTGCGTCTGCCTTCTCGAAGCTGTACCGCATCGACACCCCGTTCACCGGGTACTGCGTGACGCCGCGGTAGGTCTCGGGCATCTTCAGACCCGTGACGTCGAGGATGGTGGGAACGATGTCGGTGACGTGGTGATACTGATGGCGCACTTGGCCCTTGTCCTTGATGCCCTTGGGCCAGTGGATCACCAGGGGATCGCAGGTGCCGCCCGAGAACTGTGAGTAGCGCTTGAACATCTGGAACGGCGTGGAGAAGGCCACCGCCCATCCGGTGGGGTAGTGGTTATAGGTATCGGGACTACCGAGCTTGTCCAGATACTGCATGTTCTCCGATAGCTCGTCGGGATAGCCGTTGAAGAACTTGTTCTCGTTCACCGAGCCGTTGGGGGAACCCTCGCCCGAGGCGCCGTTGTCCGCGCAGTAGAACACGATGGTGTTATCCAACTGGCCGCTCTGCTCGAGGTAATCGATAACTCTTCCGACCTGGGCATCGGTGTACTCGGAGAACCCGGCATACACCTCGGCCATCCGGGAGAACAGGCGCTTCTCATCGGCATTCAGGGTGTTCCACGGCCGCACTGAGTCCGCTTCGTTGGCGACGTCTGCGGGCATGGGGTTTAGCGGGGTGAGTTTGGTGTCCTTCGGAATGACGCCCTTTTCCACCATGCGGGCCAGCACCCAGTCGCGATACGCCTCGTAGCCGTCGTCGAACTTGCCCTTGTACTTCTCGGTGTACTCGGCGGGGCTGTGATGCGGTGCGTGGTTGGCGCCGGGGCAGTACCACAGGTACCAGGGCTTGGACGGGTTGGTGGCGCGCTGGTCACGCAGCATCCGAAGCGCTTGGTCAGCAAGGTCTTTCGACAGGTGATAGCCGTCCTCAGGAGTGGACGGCGGCTCGATGAACCGATTGTCCTCGACCAAGTCGGGATACCAGTTGTTAGTCTCCCCACCCAGGAACCCGTAGTAGCGGTCGAAGCCCTTCTGCAGGGGCCACTCGGACCGGCTGCCGCCCCCGGCGATGTCTTCGACGGGCACATTGTGGTTCTTGCCCACCCAGAACGTGCTGTACCCGTTGTCCTGCAGCACCTGCCCGATGGTGGCGCACTCGGCCGGCAGTCGACCCGCAGCACCGGGAAATCCGTTGGAGGCCTCGGTAATCGACGCCGAGCGGTTCACATGATGATTGCGTCCGGTCAACAGACAGGACCGCGTCGGCGAGCACAGTGCGGTGGTGTGCCACTGCGAGTACCGCAGCCCGTTGTCGGCGAGGCGCTGCATGACCGGCATGTTGATGCGTCCGCCGAACGGCGACCATGCGGCCAGTCCGGTGTCGTCGTAGAGCACCACCAAGACGTTGGGCGCCCCCTCCGGCGCACGCTTCAACTCGTAAGGAGTCCAGTCGGGCGTGGAATCGCGCACATCGAGGGCGATTTTCCCGTGGAAGTCCTCGTTGGTGGGCCCTGTTCCCGGCGTACCAGCACCTGTCGCGCGATCGGTGCCGTCGAATCCCTTGATCGCGGCGGTCGCGGCGGCGGCGCCGACACCTGCGGCCGCGATACCGCCCAGAATCGAACGCCGCGAGACACGTCCGCCCTTGCCGTTATCGGCGGGTTTGGCGGTGTCCCCGTTGGTGGGTTCCATGGATAGTCCTCTCGGAGCGAAGAATCTGGGTCAGCAGTGGCGTCACCGCGCCGCTATTCGTCAACGTGATTCATTGTGTCTCGCCAAGATCCGGAAGCGGAAGGTGATCGCGAAGAATGGCGTGAAAATGTGAATAGACATGCTTACACCGAGGCTAGTGAGCAGGGCAGGGGCGAGCATCACCCTTTTCGGGTGATTCTTCAGAAAGCCCGTGAACTGAACTCGCCGCACTGGGGAGATTTCGTGCGTAGTGTCGGAAGTGGCGTTGACGATAACTGCCGGGAATCGATGTGATGAACCTTCGGCTCGCGCCTGTCTCGAGTGGAATACAGAAAGGTTTGAAACACATGGGAATTGCTGACGACGCAAAGAACACGGCCGAGGATCTCAAGGGCCGCGCCAAGGAAGCCGTTGGAGCTGCCACGGGCGACGAGGATCTGAAGGCCGAAGGTCAGGTCGATCAGGGAATCGCCTCGGTCAAGCAGAAGCTGACCGACGCCGCGGACAAGCTCAAGGAAGGCGTGGACGCGGTCAAGGACAAATTGACCGGGAACTCCTAGCCCTCTGTCTCAGCTGGTCTCTCTTCGGGTGTCATCGCAGGGAGACCAGCTGATCGACGTGATCCTCGGGTAGGTCACCGTCGACCACGGCGGTGACGAACGATTGGTTCAATACGATCTGCCCACCGTGGTTGTCGAGGAACGCCGTGTCTGCGGCGTCGCGACCGGTGGTGATGCGAACCATCGTTTGTCGCGGTGCCAGACAGGTCGCGTCCACCACCTGCCAACGGTTGTCGACGACTGCCTCGGCAACAGCGTGAAAGTCCATGGGGTCGCAACCCGGCGCATATACCGCGACGAGCCGGGCCGGTACCTTGACGGCTCGAAGCAGCGCCACCACGAGGTGTGCGTAGTCGCGGCAGACCCCTGCCGCCGCCAGGAGGGTGTCGACGGCGCCGTCGATGGGATCGCTCGATCCCGGTGAATACGTCAACCGGGACCCGACCCAGGATGAGACCTTCTCCAGCAGCACCGTGGGGTCGGTGTGATCACCGAATTCGGTTGCCGCGAAACCGTAGAACTTGTCGGCCTCGGCGTAGCGGCTCGGCCGCAAGTACGTCGACAGGTCCGCGGCCTCGACGGGCACTTCGTCGGCCTGTCCGAGAATGGTTGCCGTGTAAGAGACTTTGAGGTTTCCCTGCCCGACATCGAGCCGGTGAATACGGTTGCCGTGCTCGCCCGCGACCTCCTGGGCCTCCACCCGCTGTCCGTTCAGCTCCAGCGACAAGCTCTCCGTCACCTGGGCGCCGGGTAGCGGCGACACAGCGATCTGGAACTCCAATGTTGATGGCGCCAAGATGTCGACGTCGAGTTGGGCTCCAACATCACGTTTCATACAGTTCCTCCCACAAGTCAATACGATGATGTGCGTTGCCGTCAGACCGGATCAGTCTGACATCGGAACCATCGGCCCGCTTGCTGCTAGTGGCGCCCTGCGGTGGTGGGTGCCAGTACAGGGTATGTGTTACGCCCGGCTCTCCACGCAGCGGAATCCAATATGGGTCGTCGCACTGTCCTGAGACTGTGGCGAGCGCGCCGCGGGACGATAGCGGTGGCAGTACTCGGGCGCGCACAAATGCGAGCCACCCTTGAGTGCCTGGATCACCGACGGGTCGGGGTTATCGGAAGGGCTGCAGCACGACGTGGGGGCATCTGGGCCGGGTTCGAATCGCGTCGAGGTCCATTCCCAGACATTGCCGATCATGTCGAGAAGGCCGAACTGGTTCGGTGGGAACGTGCCGACGGGGGAGGTACCGCGCCAGCCCAGTGCGCCGTCGTTGCGATACGGGAACCTGCCTTGCCAGGTATTGGCCATCAGTTGCCCTCCGGGGGACACCTCGTCGCCCCACGCGTAAGTCGTATCGCCGCCACCGCGCGCGGCGTACTCCCATTCGGTCTCGGTGGGCAGCCGCCTGCCCGCCCAGCGGGCGTAGGCCGCCGCATCGGTGTACGCCACCTGGACGACGGGATAGTTTGCGGCGCTGTCGATATCGCTGCCCGGCCCGGTTGGCTGCCGCCAGTAGGCGCCCGGAACCCAGTCCCACCACTGCTGCCAGTCGTGCAAATTCACCGGGCCGCTGGTTGCCCTGAACACCATCGCCCCGGGGACCAGATCGTCGGGTGAGGCGCCTGGGTAGAGGGCCGGATCGGGGGCACGTTCGGCGACAGTCACGTGGCCGGTCTGGGCGACAAACTCCGCGAACTGAGCGTTGGTGACAAGGTGCCGTTCGATAGCGAAGGCACCGACCGACGCGCTGCGTGCGGGCCGTTCCTCGGGGTAGAAATTGTTGCAGCCCATGGAAAATGGCCCACCCGGTAGCTCCACTAGCTCGGTCAGTGCCATCCACCCGTTCTATCAGATCACCGGTTGTAGGGCTCCTCCTGCACCCAGTTGAAACCGCGCTCGACAAGCGGGAACGACGCGGGGTCCATCCTGGTGACGCGCAGATGGACTGTGTGACCCGCGTAATCGTCACCGTCGACAATCATCTGATTCGGTTGTCCGGGCCACCAGTAGGTGAGCCTGATCCGCACCGGGGTCTCCCGGTATGTGCCCAGCTCGATCCGGTGACTGAGATCGATGAAGTGCTTGCGCGCATCGATGGTGCCGCCGAAGACCTCGAACGAATCGTCCATGCGTTGTACCGTCACCATCACCGGCGCGGATACATGAAAAGGTCTGTCGAATATGACTCTGCGCCAACGGATTTTGTCGGTAATCAACGGATTGCGCGGATACCCCTCGGACGAGAACGTCTCCACCTGCCAGATGCCATACAGGTTGGGCGTGGGTCTGGTGAACTGCTGCCACCCTTGTCCGCCGAAAGCCGCCAACAGCGCAAGGCCCACCACCAGCTGGGCCGCCAGCGCGATCCGGTTGGCTCGGGGGCGCGCGAACAACTGCGGCATGGTCGCCGCTGGAACCGCACGGTCGGTGAAGAACGCCGTCAACAGCCGTTGTGCATAGGGAGCCAGCAGGAACAGGCTCAACAGCAGCAGCTGCGAGGACACCGTCTTGAGGCGGATGTCGTAGGTCATGTTGAGCAGGAAGACCTGCGTCAGGTCGGCCACACACACCAGCGCCCCGGCCGCGGTGGTGCGGGGCAGCAGCAGGAGCAAGCCACCGAACACCTCGGCCAGACCGAGCAGGATCTGATACGGCTGCGAGATACCCACCTGTGCCCACAGCACGCCGGCCGGACTGAAGTTTCCATACGGCTCCACGAGCCGGTTGAGTACGAAGGGCATCTGCGTCGGGATCACCTTCGCCATCCCGAAATAGAACATCGCGGTGGCGAGTACCAGCCGCAGGATTGTCCATATCCAGGCCTGCAGGCGGTCGTAGCGTTGGCGTCCCCGATCGAGCACAGTCCAGGTCGCTGTCGCGACGGCGGCCAGGAAGGCGATGCAGAACAGCGCCGTCCATTGGAACGCGCTATCGCTACCCACCTGGGTGCTCTGCACGCTCAGGCCCAGGAGATGTTCGCCGATCCATGCGATCGGTGCCCTCGCGGCGTGGAACAGACCGCGAATCACCGACCACGGGCCGTCGATCCCGATGCCCTTCAGGATGACCGGGAAGAGACCGATCGCCACGACCAGCCCGAACGTGCCGAAGTAGCAGGTCCCGAGGCGAAAGGCGACCAGCGTCGCGGTACCCCACACCGGCGCTTCGTCGTCGTCGCGGACCGGGTCATCCAGGTCGGTGCCCCCCGTATTGCTCATTACCCCATCGTCCGGACCGATCGGCGTTTGCTCAAGTAGACGGGCGGAAGTGCTCTCGATCACGGCCTCAGCAGACGCCCAGAAAATCCCTGTAGCCTGCCTAACGATCTGTAAACCTAACTGACATCTCGAGGTGTTCCATGACCGTCCGTCAATTACTTGCCGCGTCTGCCGTGGCCTCAGCCGCTGCGCTCAGCTTCCCCGCGGCGGCACACGCGGATGACAAGACGGTGACCTACGAGGTCATCTCGTCCACCGCCACCACGGCCAACGTCCAGTACTGGGACGGCACCGAGATGCAGCCCGCCGACGGCGTGACCCTGCCCTGGAAGGTCGACGCGACCGTCGGCGATCTGTCCCGTGGCGCCAAGATTCCCAACCATGCGGAGGTCAAGGCCGACTGGCGTTCCACCGCGACCCCGGACGCCGCCGTGACGGTGCGCATCTATCTGAACGACAAGGTGGTCTGCCAGAGCACGACCGGCACCGGAGAGGCCGACTGTAACTACGCGACCTTCTCGTCGTTCATGGACATGGCCCCGCCGGCGCCGCCTAAGTAGTCACCCGATCGATGTGCGCGAGGAAGTGCGTGAGCACCGCCTCGGGCGCCTCGATCTGTGGCCAATGGCCAATGTTGTCGTCGAGTAGCACGACGTCGGGGTCGTGAATGACCTCGAGATAGCGCTCGGCCATGTGCAATCCGGAGTTCGGGTCGATCGGTCCGTCGATCATCCGCATCGGCACGGCGGTCTCACGCATGGCGCGTACCCAACGGCTCCGGTTCTCATACCGGTCGTTGATGAAGCGGCCCACCTGATGGGTGACGCGCGCGCCGTCGTTGTACTCCAACACCTGCTGGAAAAGCGACAGCAGCCGTGCCGAGGGCTTGGTGTCGGGGCCGAACATCTCGCTCACGGCGGCATCCAGGATCCGGCGCGACACCGGCGTGCCCTGGAATCTGCTGACCAAGTCGCCCAACGGTGTTCGTGACATCAAGGTCTGGGCGATCCGGGGACGGTAGGCCTCGATGAACAGCCCGCCGTTGAGCCACGTCACCGAGTCGATGGGTACCCGGCCGCGCGATTGTTCCTCGAATTCGAAGCGCGCCAACAACTCCTGGCCGACGGAGTTGCCCAGATCGTGGGTGAGCAGGTGCACCCGTTCGATGCCCAGATAGGACAGCAGCGCCTCATGCATATCGGCGTGATCGAGAACCGAGTATCCGTACTGGACGGGCTTGTCGGAAAAGCCCATGCCGATCATGTCCGGCGCGATGACGGTGAACCGCTGCACCAACTCGGGCCAGAGGAGGGTCCAATCCCATGAATTGAACGGATAGCCGTGGATGAGTAGCAGGGGAGGCCCGCTGCCCTCGATGCGGTAGAAGATGTCGAAACCCAGGTAATCGAAGTAGTGCCCGGCGGCTTTCCATTCTTCGAGCTCGGCGTCCATGGCCGAACTATACCGATCGGTCTGTGGCGCAACCGTGTCCCAACCTTGAAGGATTCGAGAACAACATCGGCGAAGATGGTCTCGTGTTCCGTCCTGTGACGCTGCTGTGTGCGGCCCTCCTGGCCCTGGCTACCTCAACATCTGCTGCCGCGGAACCCTTCGTGCCCTGGTTCGCCCAGTCCGTCGGCAACGCGACGCAGGTGGTCGCGGTCAACGGCGCGGGCGGCTCCAAGGCCAAGATCGACGTGTTCCAGCGCAGCGGCAACGAATGGAAGGCCGTGTCCACGGGTATCCCCGCGCATGTGGGCTCGGCCGGATTCATCGACAAGGCACGCGAAGGGGCGTCGGCCACCCCCAACGGCGTCTACTCGCTGGACTGGGCCTTTGGTACTGCGCCGCCGCCCCCGAGCGGTCTGCGGTACGTCCAGGTCGGACCGAACGACTGGTGGGACGGGGATAGCAACAGCCCCACCTACAACACGCATCAGCAGTGCGCCAAGGCCGAGTGCCCGTTCAACACTTCGCAGAGCGAGAACCTGCCGATCCCGCAGTACAAGCACGCCATCGTCATGGGTGTGAACAAGGACAGAGTGCCCGGTGGCGGCTCGGCCTTCTTCGTCCACACCACCGACGGTGGGCCGACCGCGGGCTGCGTATCCCTGGACGACGGGATGCTCGTGCAATTGATCGGCTGGCTGCGGCCGGGTGCGGTCATTGCCGTTAAAGGTTAGTTACTGACAGGCGTTTTCCAGGTTGAGCCAGCACCATGGATGAGTGTCCCCGATCCGTCTGCTGCCGCTGAGCCTTGTGCTTCTGGCGGGTGCGTGCGGCACCGGTCCTGGGGTGCGCCCGGTCGCGGTCGTTCCGGCCGCGGCGGCGCAGGCCACGCAGCCGCCGTGGTTTGCCGAATCTGTCGGTACCGCAACACAAGTGGTATCGGTCCAGGGAACCGGCGGTACCAAGGCCGTCATCGGTATCTGGCAGCGAGCGGGTAATACCTGGGAGCCTGTCGAACAGAACCTTCCCTCCGATGTCGGCGCGGCCGGGTTCGCGGACACCGCCAGCGACGACAATCCAGCGACCCCCACGGGCGTCTTCAGCCTGGACTACGCCTTTGGCACCGAACCGTCGGTGGCGCACGGCCTGGATTATCTGCAGGTGGACGCCGACGATTGGTGGAACGGCGATCCCGCCAGCCCGGGTTACAACACGCACCAGCGTTGCGCTCAATCCGCGTGTGCTTTTGACACGTCGCTGAGTGAAGAGCTCGACGGCTACCCGCGCGCGATCGTCATGGGCGTCAACGCATCGCATACCCCCGGCGCCGGATCGGCGTTCTTCGTGCACGCCTCCGACGGCGGCCCCTCGGCCGGATGCGTGACGCTGGACGATGCCGCGCTGGTTCGACTTATCGGCTGGCTGCGGCCGGGAGCCGTCATCGCCATCAAGGGGTAGGTGCGCCGCCCGAACCTCTTCATGCGGGCGGCCCATCGGTAGGCTGCTCGCGTGCTGCTGTCCGATCGCGATATTCGCGCCGAGCTTGACGCTGGGCGCCTTGGCATCGAGCCCCTTGATCCCGCCCTCATCCAGCCGTCGAGCATCGACGTTCGGCTCGACAGCCTGTTCCGGGTGTTCAACAACACCCGCTACACGCATATCGACCCCAAAGAACGCCAGGATGAGCTGACCAGTCTGGTTGAGCCGGACGAGGGTGAGCCGTTTGTACTGCATCCGGGTGAATTCGTGCTCGGGTCCACGCTGGAGATCTGCTCGCTGCCCGACGACCTTGCCGGACGGCTGGAAGGAAAGTCCTCGCTGGGGCGGCTCGGGCTGTTGACTCACTCCACCGCCGGATTCATCGACCCCGGATTTTCCGGACACATCACCTTGGAGCTTTCGAACGTCGCCAACCTGCCGATCACGCTGTGGCCGGGCATGAAGATCGGGCAGCTTTGCCTGCTGCGCCTGACGTCTCCGGCCGAGCACCCGTATGGAAGTGCCGGGGTAGGGTCGAAGTACCAGGGGCAGCGCGGTCCGACCCCGTCGCGCTCCTACCAGAACTTCATCGACCCCTAACCGGGGGTAACGGGGAAACGCGCCGTACCGATACACAATCGGCAACAACTCGAACTTTTTGACGGCCTTGGCGCGTTTGTTCGGGTGCCCCTGTCGATATGTAGCGGAGGATCTGACGTGGACGTCGTACTTGGTGTCGCTATGACACCGACGACTGCCCGGCTGGTACTGGTCGAGGGCGCGGGTGCGGACGGCAGGATCGTCGACACCGACACCATCATCGTTTCCGACGGCGAAGGCTCCGCCTCCGAACAGGTGCTTTCCGCCATCGTGGGCACCCGTGACGGCATGCTCGACGGCGGCCATCACCTGGTGTCCACCGGCGTGGTGTGGAGCGATCACGCCCAAGCCGCCGAGCTACGCGATTCGCTGGCCAGCCGCGGGATCGACGGTGTCGGATTCTTCTCCGCGCTGCATGCAGGCGGGGCGCTGGCCAAGGCGGCCAGCAATGTGACCGGGTACGACAAATCGGCACTGCTGGTCATCGAGCCGGAGAACGCGACGCTCGCGGTGGTGGACTCCGCCGACGGCTCCATCGTCGGTCTGGCCAGCGAGCCGCTCATCACCGGAGTTACCCCCGGGGTGCTGGCAAGCCTGGTGAATCCACTCAAGGGTCACGAGAACGCACCCGACGGAGTGTTCTTGCTGGGCCTGGGCACTGATGTCTCCGATCTCACCGATCCGCTGGGCGAGGCGATCTCGCTGCCGGTGAATTCTCCGGACCAGCCCGAGCTGGCGCTTGCCCGTGGTGCCGCGCTGGCGTCGGCGCAGGAACCGGATTTCGAGGCCAACACCGCGCTGCTGGGGCAGGCTTACTCGCTCGAAGGGCCCACCGGAACAGGCTTCGTGCACCCCGACGCCGTGACCGAGAGCGCCAGCGAGCCGGGGGAAGCGCAGACCGACCTGCGCGAGTACGAGGACTTCGATGACCAACCCGCCGAACGCAAACCGTTCCTCCTGGTGGGTGCGCCATTGCTGCTGGTCTTCGGCATTTGTTCGATAGCGCTTGCCGTCTCGCTGACAGTGACGGTGCGCTCCACGGTGGACCAGGGGCCGTCCTCGCCGGACCGCGCCGTCGTGCAGAACCCGGTGCAAAACGCGTTGCCGCCGGAGGCCCCCCAACAACCACCACCGGCACCGGTGGTGGAGGCACCCGCGCCCGCCGCACCCGCTCCCGTACAGCAGGTGGTGGTGGCTCCGGCGCCGCAGCGCAACCCCGCGCCGGCGGCCCCCAAGCCCGCGGCTCCCGCACCTGTTCAGCCGGCGCCGCAGGCACCGGCGCCCGTACCGGAGGCACCTCCGGCACCCGCCGCACCTGCTCCGGAGGAGCCCGCGCCCGCCGCGCCGCCGCCCGCCATCGTGCCGGTGCCGATTCCGTTGTTCCCGCCGGTGTGGGAGCAGCCGCGGCGCCAGGAGAATCCGTGGTGGCCGGACCGCAACCGCCCGACGTACACGCCCCCTGCCCAGACTCAGCAGCCGCCGATTATCTCGATTCCCGGCCTGCCGCCGATCGGGGGCGGCAACCCCGATAGCGGTTCCCACAGCGGATCGCGTGGTGGTTCGGGTCGCGGTGGTTGGGGCGACGACGGAAATTCGCGTGGTGGCTCGGACAGCGGTCGCGGCGGCTGGGGTGACAGCGGCTCGCGCGGCGGTTCGGACAGCGGCTCACGTGGTGGTGGCTCCGATAGTGGGTCCTCACGCGGCGGCTGGGGCGATAACGGCGGGTCCCGCGGTGGCTGGGGCGACGGCGGCAGTTCGCGCGGTGGCTGGGGCGACAGCGGCGGCTCTCACGGCGGCGGATCGGGCAGCGGGTCCGGCGGCGGCTCGAACTCGGGGTTCCCCTGGCCGTTTGGCGGGCATTAATCCCTGATTCACAATGCTTTTCGCCGTACACCCGGCGTTAGGACACCGATGGTGCGGCGTATCCAGGTTGCTAACCCTGGAGGCCTATATAGGCAGTATGCGATGCACCGTTTTCGGAACCGGATACCTCGGAGCTACCCATGCCGCCTGCATGGCCGAGCTTGGTCATGAGGTGCTCGGCGTCGACATTGACCCAGGCAAGGTCGCCAAGCTCTCCGGCGGCGACATCCCGTTTTACGAGCCCGGGCTGCGAAAGATACTGCAGAGCAACATCGCAGCCGGGCGGCTGCGCTTCACCACGAGCTATGCCGAGGCCGCCGAATTCGCCGATGTGCACTTTCTGGGTGTCGGTACGCCGCAGAAGAAGGGTGAATACGGAGCGGACCTGTGCTACGTCCACGCCGTGATCGATACCTTGGTGCCGCTGCTCTCACGGACGGCGGTGATCATCGGCAAGTCGACCGTCCCCGTGGGTACCGCACGCGAACTGGGCCAGCGGGCAGCAGGATTCGCGGCCGAGGGCGTTGATGTCGAGGTGGCCTGGAACCCCGAGTTCCTGCGCGAAGGCTTCGCCGTCAAGGACACCCTGCACCCGGACCGCATCGTGCTGGGTGTGCAGCAGGATTCTGACCGCGCCGAGAAGCTCGTTCGCGAACTGTACGGGCCGATCCTCGACGAGGAAGTTCCCTTCCTGGTCACCGATCTGGAAACCGCTGAATTGGTGAAGGTTTCGGCCAACGCCTTCCTGGCGACCAAGATTTCCTTCATCAACGCCATCTCGGAGGTGTGCGAGGCGGTGGGCGCCGATGTGACCACCCTGGCGGACGCGCTCGGATACGACCCGCGCATTGGCCGACGATTCCTCAACGCGGGCCTGGGTTTCGGCGGCGGATGCCTGCCCAAGGACATCCGGGCCTTCATGGCCCGCGCGGGCGAGCTGGGCGCCAGCCATGCCCTGACTTTTCTGCGCGAGGTCGACAGCATCAACATGCGCCGCCGCACCCGGATGGTGGAGCTCGCCACCAAGGCCTGCGGTGGATCGCTACTCGGTGCCAACATCGCGGTGCTGGGTGCGGCCTTTAAGCCGGAGTCGGACGATGTGCGCGACTCGCCCGCACTCAACGTCGCCGGTCTGCTGCAGCTCAATGGCGCGGCAGTCAACGTGTACGACCCGAAGGCCCTGGACAATTCACGCCGGCTGTTCCCGACGCTGAACTACGCCACCTCGGTGCTGGAGGCCGCCGACCGTGCCGATGCCGTGCTGCTGCTCACCGAATGGCAGGAGTTCGTCGACTTCGACCCCGATGAGCTCGCCAAGGTTGTGCGCACCAAAGTCATTGTGGACGGCCGCAATTGCCTGGACGCCGCCAAGTGGGTCAACGCCGGATGGCGTGTGTTCTGCCTGGGTAAGCGTGTGGAAGAGCTGCCGCACGCCTCCTGACCCCAGATGCCGCGCCGACACGCCGCGTTCTGCGCGTCGCACTCGCGAAACGCGTCGAAAACCGGAGTGTCGGCGGAGGGCGCGGTTACTGGCGGTAGCTCGCCAGGAAGTTGCCCAGTCGCTCGATGGCGACCGCCAGGTCGCGGGCCCATGGCAACGTGACGATCCGAAGATGATCAGGCTCAGGCCAATTGAAGCCCGTGCCCTGTGTCAGCAGGATCTTCTCGTTGAGGAGCAGGTCCAGGACGAGCTGGTCATCATCGTGGATCTCGTGCACCTCGGGGTCCAGCCGCGGGAACGCGTAGAGCGCGCCCTTCGGCTTCACGCAGGAGACGCCGGGAATCTCGTTGAGCTTGGTCCAGGCCACATCGCGTTGCTCCAGCAGGCGACCGCCCGGCAGCACCAGGTCATCGATGCTCTGATGCCCGCCGAGCGCAACCTGAATCGCGTGTTGGGCAGGCACATTCGGGCATAGACGCATGTTGGCCAGGAGATTGACGCCCTCCAGCAGGCTGGCGGCGTGATCCTTGGGTCCGGTGATGGCCAGCCAGGCCGATCGGTAGCCCGCCACCCGGTACGCCTTGGACAGACCGTTGAAGGTGAAGCACAGCAGATCCGGGGCCAGCGATGCGACGCTGATGTGCTCGGCGTCGTCATAGAGGATCTTGTCGTAGATCTCGTCGGCCAGGAGCAGCAGCTGATGCTTGCGTGCCAGCGCCACCATCTTGGTGAGAATTTCGCGGGTGTACACGGCGCCGGTGGGGTTGTTCGGGTTGATGATGACCAGGGCCTTGGTGCGCTCGGTGATCTTGGATTCCAGATCCTCGATATCCGGCATCCAGCCGTTGGTCTCATCGCACAGGTAATGCACCGCGGTGCCGCCGGCCAACGAGGTTGCGGCAGTCCACAGCGGGTAGTCGGGGGCCGGGATGAGCACCTGGTCGCCGTTGTCGAGCAGCGCCTGGGTGGTCATGGTGATGAGCTCGGATACCCCGTTGCCCAGATAGACGTCGTCCACGTCCAGGTACGGGAATCCCTCGACCAGTTCATAGCGGGTCACCACCGCGCGCCGCGCGGGCAGGATGCCCTTGGAATCGGAGTACCCCTGCGCGTAGGGGAGCGCCTGGATGATGTCGCGCATGATGACATCGGGCGCCTCGAAGCCGAACGGCGCGGGGTTGCCGATGTTGAGCTTGAGGATGCGGTGCCCCTCGGCTTCCAGCCGGGCGGCGTGAGCGTGTACCGGACCCCTGATTTCGTACAGGACGTCTTGCAGCTTGGTGGACTGGGCAAAGACCCGTTGATGCTGCCGCGGCGAAAGACCGGGCACGCGCGGGGGCACGTCAGTCGGCAAGTTATCGGTACTCACGGTCTCAATGGTGGCATTGCTGTCCAGCCAATATCTAATTTCGGCGGCCGGGACGGCGTGCTCCCGGAGCCATACCCAGGCCCTTCACCGGTGGCTCCGGCGTCGTGTTGGCCTCGGGCGCCTCGTCCTCCGGGGCCGCAGCGGCCGGTTCCGGGGCGGACGCGGGCTGTTCGGGTTCCGGAGCCGGGGTAGCGGCCGCAGGAGCCGCCTTTTTGGCTCCGGGACGTCGCGCACCGGTGGCAATGCCGAGGCCCTTCACCGCGGGCTCTGGAGTGGCGGGAGCCGCCGCTGCCGCGGGTGCCGCTGCCGCCGGCTCGGACGTCGGCACGGCAGTCGGTGCCGCAGGAGCAGCCGCGGGGGCCGCTTTCTTGGCGCCCGGACGCTTAGCGCCGGTGGCCATGCCCAGTCCCTTGACGGGCGGTACGGGGGTGGCAGCTGCGGCCGGTGCCTCCGCTGGCTCCGATGGGGCGGAAGCAGCCTCGGCAGCAGGGGCCGGGGTGGCTTTCTTGGCACCTGGGCGCTTGGCGCCGCCCGCCATA
>NZ_MAEY01000011.1:0-160303 GCF_002013745.1 Mycobacterium sp. D16Q16 | reverse complement strand
GGCTCCCGGGCGCTTGGCGCCGCCCGCCACGCCGAGTCCCTTGACGGGAGCAGCGGGTGCGGCCGGCGCGGCGGCGGCCTGAACGGTTTCGGCCGCCGGAGCTTCTTCCTCGGCGACAACAGGTTCGGGCTCCGCGGTCTTGGTGGCAGCCCGCTCGGCTGCCGCGGCAGCGGCAGTTCCCTTGGCGGGCAAAGCCTTCCGGATTTCATCGGTGCGGCCCACGGATTCGAGCAACAGCTGTGCGACGTCGACGACCTCCACGGCCGCGGAATCGTCGCGGGCGGTCACGCCGTCGGTCAGCATCACGCGGCAGAACGGGCAGCCCGTCGCGATCTTGGAGGCGGGCGTGGCCAGGGCCTCGTCAACGCGATCGATGTTGATGCGCTTACCCAGCTGCTCTTCCATCCACATGCGGGCGCCACCGGCTCCACAGCACATGGAACGCTCTCCATGCCTTGGCATTTCAGTCAGCGCGGCGCCCGACGCGCCGATCAACTCACGTGGAGCGGTGTACACCTTGTTGTGGCGGCCCAGGTAGCACGGGTCGTGGTAGGTGACATCTTGTGAGACCGGTGCGACGGGCACCAGCTTCTTGTCGCGCACCAGCCGGTTCAGCAGCTGCGTGTGGTGCACCACCTGATAGTCGCCACCGACCTGCGGGTACTCATTGCCCAGGGCGTTGAAGCAGTGCGCACAGGTCACCACGATCTTGCGTTGCTTCTGCTCCACACCCTCGAACACCGAATTGAGCAGCTCGATGTTCTGCATGGCCAGCTGCTGGAACAGGAACTCGTTTCCGGCGCGGCGGGCGGAGTCGCCCGTGCATGTCTCGTCCGCGCCGAGCACCAGGAATTTGGTTCCGGCGAGTGCGAGCAGCTCGGCGACGGCCTTGGTGGTCTTCTTCGCGCGATCCTCGTAGGCACCCGCGCAACCCACCCAGAACAAGTACTCGAAGTCGGCGAAGCTGTCGACGTCCTGACCGAAGACCGGTACGTCGAAGTCGACCTCGTCAATCCAGTTGAGGCGGTCCTTGGAGTTCTGGCCCCACGGATTGCCCTTGTTCTCGAGGTTCTTGAACAGGCCCGCGAGCTCGCCGGGGAATTCCGATTCGATGAGCACCTGGTAGCGGCGCATGTCGATGATGTGATCCACGTGCTCGATATCGACGGGGCACTGCTCGACGCACGCACCGCAGGTGGTGCAGCTCCACAGCACCTCGTGATCGATCACGGCACCCTCGCCGCCGACCAGCTGGCGCTCGCCCTCGGCGATCTCCGTCTCGCTCAGCTTGGACTTGTCCTCACCGGCCAGCAGATACGGCGCCTTGGCGTAGGTGTGGTCGCGCAGCGAGGTGATCAGAAGCTTGGGGGACAGCGGCTTGCCGGTGTTCCAGGCGGGGCACTGGCTCTGGCAGCGACCGCACTCGGTACACGTCGTGATGTCCAGCAAGTCCTTCCAGCTGAAGTCCTCGACCTTGCCGGCTCCGAAGGCGTCGACGTCGGGGTCGGCGCTCTCCATTTCCAGAACTTTGCCGCCGGACATCATCGGCTTGGCCGCTCCCAGCGCGACGCTGCCGTCGGCATTGCGCTTGAAGTAGATGTTGAAGAAGGCCGCGAAGCGGTGCCATGCCACACCCCAGACCAGCTTGCGTCCGACCAGCAGCAGGAACAGGCCGCCGAAGAACATGACGGAGAGCGAGAAAGCCGACACCAACAGGGGGCTTTCCGGTAGCAGCTTCGCCAACTGCGAGCTGACAGGATCCGAATACGGGTTGGTGTGGTGATAGGTCGCGATCTTGGCGGACTTCACCAGCAGCATGCCGAGGCCCTCGCTGAGCACGACCATTTCGATGGTGTACGCGGCGACGAAGTTGGAGCCCCCGAAGCGGGATAACCGCTCGGGCTTGCGGGGGTGGTTGAGCTGCCGGATGACGATCATCGTGACGATGCCGATGATGGTGCCGACGCCGAGGAACTCGATCCAGATTTCCCAGGCGAAACTGGCGCCAAAGAATGGCCAGTGGAATTCGGGATTGAAGGTCTGTCCGTAGGACTCGAAATAGTGCAGGAAGCCGCCCAGGAAGCCGACCATCACCAGCCAGTGCGCCCAGCCGACGGTGCGGAACTTGTTCATCCGGGTGTGCGCGACCACCTCGACGATGACGGTCTTGACGCGCGGGACGATCGGACGCCAGCGGGTACCGTCCGGCTGTCCGGACAGGATGACGCGGAGCATTTTGACGACGCCGCCGAAGAATGAGCCCCAGGCAACCAGGCTGTAGGTGACGCCGATGATTCCGAGAATGATCGTCGCGGTACTCACGGTGGTGCTGACCTCCCGGTCCCGAGAAGTTACTCGTCAGTAACAAGTGTAATGTTACTCGCGGGTAACTTATGTCCGATGCCCGGCCATCGTCGCATTGACAGGGCCGAAAGTCCTAGTCAGGCTTACCTAACCCGCCCAATGGGTGAACTTTCTCGCACTTATGTCGCCAAAATCGCGCGCAGCATCGAGAACATGTCCGAGCGCGATTCGGCGCCGAGCCGCCGCCGGATGCGCGCGACGTGATGCTCGACGGTCTTCGCTGAAATGAACAGCTGCGCACCGATATCGCGATAGGGCAGGCCTCGTAGCAGCAGCTCGGCAACCTCGCGCTCGCGATCGGAGAGCCGTGTCGATGTCGGCGATTGAGGAGCCGAGGAGGGCGGGGCGGTCCCGTCGGGGCTGTCGGTCGCGGCCGACGGTGCCCGCAGATCGCGGGCCAGTGCGAGCATCGCGGCGGCCACCTTCGGATCGTTCGCGTGCAGCGCGGCCTGGCTGGCCAGGCGGGTGGCATCCCAGCCCAGACCGGCGTCGGCCAGCATCCGTGCGGCGCCGTCCACCTCTGCGCCGTCCACCTGATCGGCCAGTACCCGCAGCCAGGTACGCCCGGCGGTCGCCAGCGTGCGTGCATACGGGCTGGATCCCGCGGCCGCGGCAAGCGCCTGCCCGTGCGGGGCGAGACTCTCGGGCGAATTGGTCAGGATCGCCGCGTGCACGCCTGCCCACCGCAGTGGCGCGGACCAGGCGATGGGATCGCCGAGCTGCCCCAGAACCGCGAACGCACGGTCGACATGGTGCGCCATCGCGTCCAGGGCGCGCAGCCGAGCCGCCGCCACCCAGAGCTCGCCGACGGGCAGCAGCGTGTAGAGGTCGATCGAATACGCCGACAAGGCATCCATGGAGGCCCGCCAATGCTGGCGCAGCGGACCGGTGTCTCCGTGACGGCGGGCGATGCCCGTCCGTAGTGATTCGGCGAACAGGCGGTCGCGGCGGGAGAGTTCGGCTTCGGCCCCGGGCAGCCATTGGGTGGCTCCGCTGAGGTCGCCGGACAACATGGCGATCCAGGCGGCGAGCAGCCGGTGCCGCACCGCGAAGACATCATGCGGCAGGTCGGTGCGGATCGCTCCGCTGAGAATGCTGCGGGCCCGTGCCGTGTCGCCGCCGTGCAGCATGGTCAACGCCGCGAGAGCCACCATGCTGTCTGGGGTGAAGGAAGGCATCGATGGCTGCTGTGTGACGGCCTGTCCCAGCAGCGACAGCGCCTCCTGGCTCCGATCCTCAACAGAGGCGATGACCCCCAGTGCGGCGTTTCGTGTCGCGGTGGCCGATGTCGTCGGTGGTGCTCCTACGTTGTCTTCCAGTGCTTTCCGCGCGCGCACCAACTGGCCGGTGCCGACGAAAACCGGCACCGCGGACAGGGCCGTCTGGCCGTCCAGATCCGAACCCAGCCAGTCGTACAAGGCGGCGGCCTGACCGGAGTCCCCGTTATGGCATGCGATGGCCGCCGCGATACGTACGGCTGCCGCGCGATGTCGTGGGTCGGTGGCGGTGAGCACCTCGTCGGCCTGCGCGGCGGCCCCCGCCAAGTCACCCGCGCGAGCCAGGGACTCGGCCAGTGGCACTCGGAGCGGGCCTGGCTGGGCGCCTGCTGCCAGGGCGGCCCGGTACAGATCGGCTGCGCTGAAGGGATCGGATTCGGTTGCCGCCCAGTCTGCTAACAGTCCAGCGATCGCCGGATCACGCAGTCCATGCGCTACCAGGGCCAGGGCCAAGTCGGCGGACACCGAACCGATGTCCAGCTGAGTGCGCAGCAGTGATCGCTCAAGATCGAGGTGCCGTGCCGCTCCGAGTAGTCGTGCGCAGCACCCGTGCACTCTCGACGCGAACGCGATCTGACCGGGACCGGGAACCAATCCGCTCGCCAGTGCCTCGTCAACCAGGTCTTCGGCATCGGAAAGCGTAAGTGCCGCAGCGATATCGGAGGCTCCTATGCCGGTGTCCAGGGACATCAGCAGCACGGCGGCCTGAGCCGGTGGCGATAGTCGGCGCAGTTGTTCGTCGATGCGGATATCGATCGCGCGCAGTGCCGATTCGAGTGGATCTGCCTCGCTCAGATGATCGATGGCCGCCGCCGTCAGAGCCAGCACACCGCCGGTGGCAGCGGCGATCTCCTCCGCAAAAGCAGCTGAGCGAGGCGAAAGCCGGGTGATATCACCCGTGGTCACGGGGTCGAGCGTGATGGCGGGTGACTCGCGCTCCAAGGCCTGAAAGAGGGCACACAGGGCCGGATTGCGCCGGGGTGTCGCGGCCACGACCACGATCGCCGCCGGATCGGTCTCCACGACAGCGCGCAGGGTATCGAGTTGGCGCTCGGTCAGACAGTGGGCGTCGTCGATGACGAAGGGACCGGCCTTCCCGCCGGGCGCCGTCTCCGGGACGTGGTTGACCGGCGCTGAACCGGTGTTGCTCAAGACATCCCGAACCCGCGCCAGGACGGATGTCTTTCCGCTGCCTGCCGTGCCGGTGATGAGCACCTTCACGGAGCCGCCCGCGGACAACGCCTGCGTGATAGTCGTTATCGCCGAGGCGATTCCGTCGAACGCCCCGGAGAGCCCGTTGTCCCGAGGGGCGTTCAGTTGCGCGGACCGATCGGGATCGGGGGCAAGCCCGGGATCGTGATCGCCGGGCGTGGTGTCGACGTAGAGACGGGCTGCGTCGTCGTAGTCGTCGGCTGGGTAGTGGTCGTCGGTGGTGTCGTGGTGGTGGTCGTTGTGGTCGTTGTTGTCGTTGTTGTGGTGGTCGTGGTGGTGGTCGGTGGTGTCGTCGTCGTGGTCGTCGTTGTGGTGGTGGGCGGTGGCGGTGGAGGAGGCTCCGGCGATGGCGGTGGTGGTTGCACCGACTGCGTCACGGTGTGGGTCTGCGGCGGTGGGGGAGGCTCTGGTGACGGAGGTGGCTCGGGCGGGGCATCACCCGTGCTCGGCACCACGCTCACACTGGGTGTCGTCGGGGCCGGAGCCGGTGATTCATTGCTGGTCAAGGACACCATCATTCCGGTGAAGGCGATACCGGCCACAGCGGCCGCCGCGATGAACCACACCAGAGGGCGGCGATACCACGGCAGCGGTGGGTAGTCGTCGTAGTCATCGTCGGCGGCATACGGTTCATGACTGAACTGAAGCTCGGGGCGGGCGGTAGTGGGTTCGATGGGGCCGTGGTACTCATCGTCGAGGTCGACGGTGTATCCGGTGTCGTACCCGCTCTGGTAGCCCGTCTCTTGCAGCGGTGCGAGGTCGGGGGCTGAATCATCTTGAGACCAGGCCAATTCCGGTGTTTCGTTGGCGGCCGCGGCCACCGGAGCGGCGAAGGTTCCGGTGCCGGACGGCGCCGGGCGCATCATGGTGGCGTCGCCCGGCGGTTGCTCGACCGGCCGCATCGCGGTGGCGTCCTGCGGGGGCAGATCGGGCCGGGTGGCAAGCAGGGCCACACCGCGCGCGGCCGCGAGCTGCGGCTGCGGTCCGGTGATGACCGGTACCCGCATCCGCTCGGAAAGCTGTTGGGTGACAAGAGGAATGCTGGCACCGCCGCCCACCGATGCGACAGCGTTGATATTCGCCGGATGAATTCCGTTGCGTTCCACGGTGTCCTGGATGGCCTTGATCAGGTTGGACAACGGTCCACGCAGATGGTCTTCAAGCTCGGCGCGAGTGAGCCGGACATCCGTGGTAACCCCGGGAAGCTCGACCGGCACCGCGGTTGCGGTCTCGCCGGAGAGCCGCTCCTTGGCCAAACGGCACTGCTCGCGCAGCCTCGTCAGCGCGCCCACCGATGTGGTGCTCTCGGGATCCTGATTCAGATCCGTGAGCACCTGCGTCAGCAGCATCTGGTCGATCTGCTGACCGGAGAACTCGGCGAATCGGACGGTCTGCCCGATCTGCTGGAATTCGCGGGCCGCGTCAGCGAGGGTGATGCTGCTGCCCGAGCCGCCGAGATCGCACACCACCACGACGCCGCGGTCGGGTACCCCGGGTCCGGCCGCCAGCGATTCGAGGGCGGCGCGCGCATCGGGGATCAACTTCAGCTGCCGCCCGCCCGGAGCGAGGGCGGGAACGCGGTCGATCGCGTCCCGCAGCGTGCTGACCGTCTGTGGGCTCCAATGGGCGGGGACCGAGGCGGATAGCACGGGAGGCGCGGTGAATTCGGCAGCAGAGGCCGCGTCGGCGATCAATACGCGCATCGCCTCGGTGAGTGCCCATTCGGCCCGGTGAACCGATCCGTCCGCCGCCACGATGCCGACGGGGTCGCCGACCCTGCCGACGAATCCGGTGAGCGTCAATCCTGGATGGCTGGGAACTCCCACCTCGGGCGGACTGTCCTCATGCAGGGTGAGGATCGAACTGCGCACGACGGGTTGGCTCTGCGGGTCGTCGGCTGTCGCGACCAGTTGAGTGGCGCCGATCGACAGTCCCAGTGCGTTGGCCATACCTATCCGTTCGTATTGCGGCGCTGTGGTGTTTCACCCCGCAGCCCAACAGTAGGGGATGACGGTCGTCACACCCCCTAATGACGACACATCCCCTAACGCGCGTCCCCCAATGGGTGTTGATGGGAAACGGGTCGTGCCCCGTAGCCGGGGCTCAGGGTGGCTCCTACCATCGCAGACATGGGCAATAACCTGTTGGATTTCGTCATGGCGCTGGTCCGTGACCAGGACATGGCTGCGCAATACGCGGCCAATCCCGAACAAGTCATTGCCGACGCCCACCTGGACGGAGTCCAGCCCGCAGATGTCTCCGCGCTGATCCCGGTGGTCAGCGAGTCGATACCGGCCGCTCTGGGAACACAGGCCTCGCAGTTCGCCGCGAACCCGGCGGCAGCCGATCTGACGCATGCGGTGCATACGGCGATTCCAGCCGACAACATCTGGGCAAGTGGCGCGGCGACCAGTGCCTTCGAGGCGTTCGACTCACCGTTCACCGCGCCAACGCATGACCCGAGCCTGGATGCGGGTCTGCATGCCGCGACCAGTGCGGTATCGGACCAGGCCATTCGTCAGGACGCGATCACCGTCCCCGACCAATTCAGTCCGTCGGCCGGCAGTGCGGTCGCTGCGATCGACCAGTTCCAGGGTCCGTTGCACGCTCCGTCGGGAGTGGACGCGGCGGGGTTCGAGCCTGCGCATCTCGGGTCCGAACTGGGGGCCGGCGGTTCCGGCGATGCGGGTCTGCAGGATCCGTTCTTCGACCACGGAGATCTTGGCCATCACCCCGGAACCGATCACAATCCCGGAATCGACCAGTTCTAGCGCGGGGCGCGCCGCACCAGCACGCGGTCGAGCGAGAGCCGGGCGTCGTCCGCCGCGAGCGCCAGGAGCAGGAACCCCCAGCAGAACGTGGCGGCGAAGGCCCCGCCGTTTTGCATGGGTTCCCAATGCACCGGTAGGTGCTCGAAGAAATATGCGTAGGCCATCATTCCCGCCGCGAGGATTGCGGACACGCGTGTCCACAGTCCCACCGTCAGCAGGACGCCGAGTGTCAACTCGAACACGCCCGCCCACCAGTACGGCCAGTTGAGGAAAGGCTCGGGGTGTCCGGAACCGGTGGGCGATCCGCTCCACCAACCAAAGATCTTCTGGGTTCCCTCCAAGAGGAAGATGACTCCGAACACGAGGCGGGCGCCCGTGGGAATGACCCATCGCGCGGTCGGGCCGACGCGCCGGATGTTCATGGATTCTCCTCGTTGATCCGATAGGCGTAGTGCCGCGCCGCGGAGTGTCAGAACGTGCAGTACGCCCTGAACAGCACGACCAGTGCGGCGCCCGCGAGGGTTGTCGGAAGCAATGCGAAGCCGAGCGTTAGCCGCCCCCGCCCTCTCGGTGTGCGGGTGGCCGCTCCCTGGGCCCGCAGCCATATGAGCCGCACCGCCACCGACTCGCTGGACATGTTCAAAGCGCCACGCATCGCCACGCCTGACTTACTCATCGCCAGGAGTGCGGCGCGCACAGTACGTGGCCCGTGCGCCCGCGCCGCAGCATCGTCGGCCGCCAGCTCCACCATCAGTCTGACCATTCCCGGTGCGCGGCGCATCAACGGCAGCATCGGAAGTGCCGCCGCGGCGATATCGGCACACAGCACGGCCACGTGGTGTCTGCCGCGGATATGTGCCAACTCGTGTTCGATCACTGCCGCGCACTGCTGTTCGCCGAGGCGGCGGATGCCGTGAGTGGCTATCACCGTTGGCCGAGCGCCACCGAGGCTGTAGGCGATCGGCCGGGGATCGTCGATCCAATGGACTTGCCCGGAGTGACACGTTGCCGCTCGCAGCATCCAGAAGTGACGGGCGCGGTGCCGGCGCGCGGCCCGCAGGCTCCGAATCGCCACGACCGCGACCCGCGCCAGGATGGTCAGGGGTAGCAGCGAGATCCCCAGCTGAACAAGGGTTCCGAAGGATGAGTGCGGGATGGATCCGCTCAGGCACCCGCCCACGAGCGTCGTGACACCCCTGGTGTCCAGTATGTGAGGAAAGAGCAGCAACATCGCGGACAGCGCCGTGAGTACAAGGAAGGCCATCAGGGCTCCGAGCCATGCCGCCAGCACGGCGGCGGGCAGCAATGTAGGACGCACGGTCGGTCGCAGGCAGGCCGGTCCTGCGACACCAATGAGGGCGGCACTTGTCATCAACACCAGGGCTATGGTCATGTCAGGCCACCTCGGCGGAGGATCCTGCGCAGCACCGTGGATTCCTCGGGTGAGGCAGATCCGGCGAAGTGCAAGAGCACCCCTTCGGCGTCACCGCTGGCGGCCAAGACTTCCCGGACCATGCGCGCCGCGGCAGCTTCGCGCGTTTCGGCCGCTCGGTAGCGGAACGCCCGCCCGACCTTCTCGCGCGTGACATGCCCCTTGTTGTGGAGGTTGTCGAGGACCGTCATGACTGTCGTGTATGCCAGGGGGCGGTCCAGCCGATCCAGGACATCACGGACGGTCGCTGGCTCGGACACGGACCACAACACCTCCATGATCGTCGCCTCCCGCTCGCCGAGGCCGAACATGTCACGCACCAGCCGTCTCCTTCTGTCTAGGCGCGGTCATCGGCGTCCTCCCTCGTTCTGTCACTGCGCTTTCGGGTGCCGCTCGCCGCAGTGGCGCGGGGACGCAGCAGACGTATCAGGACTACTACAAATGCGGTACAGGCGATCCCGAGTGCTACGGCAGCGTTAGGCAGGTGCGCGGTGAGATCTTGCAGCCGCGCCTGGATGTTGAACTGAGTATCGCTGCCGGTGATCCCGCCCAGTGCGGCCGTCCCGTCGGTGGCAACGAAAAATACCCCGATCAGGAGGAACATCCCGCCGGAGACGAGGTTGGTGGAGTGAGTCCGGAACCGTCCGATTCGGATCTCGCTGCCACGGACCCACCGTCGGTTCGACAGCCCCAACCGCCCCCAAGCGAATGCCAGTACGAACAAGGGCGCTGCCATTCCCAGTGAGTACAGCGACATCAGCAGGGCGCCATAGATCGGGCTGGAGCCGATAGCGGCCACTGTCAACACGCTTCCGAGTATCGGCCCGGAGCAGAATCCTGCGAGCGCGTACACGGTGCCGAGCATCAGGACTGACAGGCCCGAGGACAGATCGAGGCGAGCCGCCGCGCGCGCGGCCGGGCCGATGCGGAAGCCGAACCCGGCGATGATCGCCACGCCGAGTGCGATCATCAGCAGGCCTCCGGCCGTTGTCACCCGGGAGCGGTATTCGGTAAGTAGCGCGCCGATCGCGCCCACTCCTGCGCCTAATGGCACCAGCACCGTCAGCATCCCCAGGTAGAAGAGCGCGGTCCTGCGCAGGAGCAGTCCGGCTCGGTCGAAGGAGTACGCGAAGAACGACGGCAGGAGCATCGCTGAGCATGGGCTGACCAACGTCAGAACCCCACCGAGCAGTGCGCCGAGGATTCCGACATCGATCACCGCTGAGCCTGCTCGATGACCGATACGAAGACGTCCACGGGCTGCGCACCGACCACGGGCTTGTCGTTGATCACGAACACGGGCGTAGAGGACGCGCCGATCGCGACTGCTTCCTGGATATCTTGTTGCACTGCGGGCAGCAGCCGATCGCCCGCGAGCGCTGCCTGGAAGCGGGGCAGATCTGGAACTCCAGCTTCGCGAGCCCGTTCGAGAAGGACGGTGTCGGTCAGTTCGGCATGGCCGCGATCCGGCGCATGCCGATACACAGTCCGGTTGAACTCCCAGAACTTGCCTTGTTCAGCTGCTGCTCGA
Organism: Mycobacterium sp. D16Q16; assembly: GCF_002013745.1. NCBI lineage: Bacteria > Bacillati > Actinomycetota > Actinomycetes > Mycobacteriales > Mycobacteriaceae > Mycobacterium > Mycobacterium sp. D16Q16. The sequence goes on along the minus strand of NZ_MAEY01000011.1, from coordinate 149,716 downwards.
CCGGCCTTGGCGGCCTGCACCGATTGTGTGCCGAAGATCGGGAGATCGCGCCATTCGATCCGCAGTTTCCCGGTCTTGACGTAACGCTCGACGAGTTGTGGTTCGGTGTCCCGGCTGAACTTCGCGCAGAAGGGGCAGCGGTAATCCGAGTAGATGATCAGCACCACCGGCGCATCGACAGGGCCAAGCGCCATCGGATCATTCGCGTGCAGCCGAGCCAGGCTGTTGTGGTGGTTGGTGGCCGCGGGTGAGTCGACCGACGCGGTGCTCGCGCTGCTGTGATCGAAGAACAGGTACGTGGCCAGCCCGATGATCACGACCCCCAAGATCCCGGCGATCCAGATATCACGCTGACGGTTGTCGCTTCGCCGCACAGTTTCCCTCTTTCGACCTACTATCCAACTTAGTAATTAACTACTAGGAAAGATAGTAGATAATTACTAAGTTGGATAGTAATTACAGTATCTCCCCTGTTCAGAGGGCTGCCGCCGCTCAATGTTGGCAGTGAGAAGCGGGTGCTCGTGCCGGCGGAGGGTGGCCGACGCACCCTGCCCCTAGGCATCCCCTAATCCCCTAATGGGGACGGTTACGAACCCCCGTGGGGGATGGGCGGAGAAGGGGAAGTTCTCCCGTTTTCAGGGCACTTGCAGGTTCGTAGGTTTGTATTCAGTTCGACCGGACAGACCCGGTTGACTCCGATCCCTCAAGGAGACCTCAAATGTCCATCATCGACTTCATCCTCAACCTCTTCCGCGATCCGGTGCAGGCCGCAAGCTACGTCGCCGACCCGCAGACCTCTTTGGCCAATGCCGGGCTGTCGGCCGTCACCGCCGCACAGGTGGGTGCGGTCATGCCGGTCGTCGCCGAGTCGGTGGCCTCCAACTACGGCTACCAGTCGCAGTGGGTCAACACCGGCAACCCGATGAACGACCTGTCGGGCAACCTGCAGAACTACTACGCCGCGCAGCCCGATGCCCCGAGCATTCTGTCGCCGTCACTGCTGAGCCCCCGGGACAACTTCAGCCCCCGCAACAACGACTTCATGAGCCACAACGACACCGAGTTCGCGAGCCACAACCCCATCGCGAGCGGCAACCAGGTCATGAGCCCGAGCGGGAACGTGGACAGCTTCAACCGCGGTCCGCTGCTGGACCTGAGCTTCGGCGATCTGCAGTTCGGTAACCGCGACACCAACGCCATCGGCGACGGTGCGGTGGCCGTGGGTGGAAGCAACTCCGGACCCATCGCCTCCGGCAAGGGCTCCACCGCGGTCAACGGCGATGTGCGCGATAGCAACATCATCAACGCCGACCACGGCAGCAAGGTCGGGGTGGACCAGAGCCAGACTCGGGTCGGCGGCGACTACACCAACGTCAGTGGGCACGGCTCGGCCGGCATCGACAAGAGCGTGACCGTCGTCGATGATCACTCGCAGCGCAACACCACCAACATCAACGATTCGTTCAACACCGATCGCTCGACGAACATCGGCTCGGGTAACACCACCCACACCGATATCGCCTCGCACAACCAGGTGAAGACGCAGACGGATATCGGCTCGCACAACCAGACGAGCACCAGCACCAACACCGATATCGCGTCGCACAACAAGGTGAACACGGACATCGCGTCCAACAACCAGGCGCACACCGGCACCTCGGTGAGCAACTCGCACACCAACGCGATCAACGACTCGCTGAACACCTCGCACTCCGCGTCCAGCAGCGCCGCGGTGAGCAACTCGCACAGCAGCGCCATCAACGACTCGCTGAGCAGCCCGCTCAACGCATCACACAACTCCTCGATGAACGAGTCGTTCAACTCCTCGCTGGGCTCGCATGGCGCGGCCGGCACCGGATTCGAGGCCCAGGCGCAGGCCCAGGGTCACGCGTCGGCCGCCGACCACACCACCCTTCCGGGAACCGAGCACCACTAGTCCCCGGGCGCGATGCCCCGCACCAGTACTGGTGCGGGGCATCGGCGTGGATGCCGGATCGAACTGTGCCGGCCCCAAGAAATGGCACAGTAATGAAGAATTTCCAGCGAGAAGGGTTAGGGAACCGTGTCGGACACCGCACAGGACGGCCAGCAGCAGCTGGCGCTCGTCAACGAGCTGCTGGGGCATGTGCGCAAGATCGCGGGCGAGAACGATCGGGGCGACCTGATCGATCGCCTGGACCGCGTTGACCAACTTCTCGTGGACCGTCCGCTACGGGTGGTGGTGGCCGGACAACTCAAGCAGGGCAAGAGTCAGCTGGTGAACTCGCTGCTCAACATGCCGGTCGCGCGCGTGGGTGATGACGAAACCACCTCGGTGACAACCGTTATCAGCTACGGTGAGCAACCCTCGGCCGCCTTGGTGGTGGCCCCCGCTGAACAGTACGACGGCGGTGGGCTGGCCGGAGAGCCCGAGATCATCCCGATTCCGGTCGCCGATATCGGCAAGGACCTCAAGCGGGCACCGCAGGCCCAGGGCCGCGAGGTGCTGCGGGTGGAAGTCAAGGTCGCCAGTCCGATGCTCAAAAGTGGTCTTTGCCTGGTGGATACGCCTGGTGTCGGCGGATTCGGTCAGCCGCACCTGTCGAGCACCCTCGGGCTGTTGCCGGATGCCGATGTCATGCTCATGGTCAGCGATCTCAGCTCCGAATTCACCGAACCAGAACTGGTTTTCATCCAGCAGGCGCTCGACCTGTGCCCCGTCGCGGCGATCGTCAACACCAAGACCGATCTGTACCCGCACTGGCGGTCAGTGGTGGCCGCCAACTCCGTACATCTGCAGCGCGCCAAGGTTACCGTTCCCGCCATCACGGTGTCGTCGGCGCTGCGCTCGCACGCGTTGCAGCTCAACGACAAGGAGCTCAACGCGGAGTCGAACTTCCCCGCATTGGTCACCTTCCTGAGCAATGCCATCGCAGACCAGCAAGCCAACACGCGGCAGCAGGCCGTGGCCGAGATCGGCTCGGCAGCCGAACATCTCACACTTACTCTGGATGCCGAACTCAGCGCATTGCAGGACCCGCAGAGCCGCGATGAGCTCACCTCGGATCTGGAACGGCGCAAGCGTGAAGCCGAGGAAGCGCTGGCCCACACCGCGCTGTGGCAGCAGGTTCTCGGCGATGGCATCACCGACGTGTCGACCGATGTCGAACATGATCTGCAATCACGATTCCGGCGCATCCTGCAGCGGACAGAAGAGGTAATCGACCGCACCGACCCCACCAAGAACTGGGCCGAGGTCGGCGCCAAACTCGAACAAGCCGTGGCCAATTCAGTGGGAAACAACTTCGTCTGGGCGCACCAGCGGGCGATGCACCTGGCTGCCCAGGTAGCCGAGACCTTCGCCACCGCCGGCATGGACTCGGTGAAGATGCCGCGCCTGCGGGCCAGCGAGATGGGCGCCGATCTGAGCGACTTGAACTCGCTGTCGAAGCTGGAGGCCAAGCCGATCAAACTGGGGCACAAGGCGATCACCGGACTGCGCGGGTCTTACGGTGGCGTCATCATGTTCGGCATGCTGACCACCGTCGCCGGGCTTGGCATGTTCAACCTGATCTCGCTGGGTGCCGGTGCGATGCTGGGAAAGAAGACCTACAACGAGGACATGGAGAATCGGATGCTGCGCATCCGGGGTGAGGCCAAGACCAATGTCCGCCGTTTCCTCGACGATGTGTCCTTTGTGGTACTCAAGGAGTCGCGGGACCGGCTACGGCTGGTACAGCGTCAGCTTCGGGATCATTTCCGCGACATCGCGAATCAGACCACGCGCTCACTCAACGAGTCGCTGCAGGCCGCCATCGCGTCGGCACGGCTGGAGGCAGAGGATCGCGATGCGCGCACCCGCGAGGTGGAGCGCCAGTTGCATATCCTTCGTCAGGTCAACACCCATCTTGGGGGACTGGAAGGGCTGCGGCCATCCACATGAGCAGCGTCGATCTGGCTCGCGTCATCCTCGGTGATGCGATGCGCGCCTACCAGGGCGATCCGCGGTACGCGCGGGTCGCCGAGCCGTATGAGGAACTCCGGCGCATCGCCGCCAGGCTCGACGAACCGCTCCGGGTCGCCATCGCGGGAACCCTCAACGCCGGTAAGTCAACGCTGGTGAATGCGCTCGTCGGAGAAGACATCGCACCTACGGACGCCACGGAGGCCACCCGGATCGTGGCTTGGTTTCGCCACGGCGCCGCCCCGCAGGTCACTGCCAATCTGTTCAGCGGCGCACGCCAGGACATTCCGATTCGTCGTGACGGCGGCCTTTCCTTCGAGCTCGACCGGCTTGACCCGGCATCGGTGTCCGACCTTGATGTCCATTGGCCCGCACCGGAATTGAATGAGATCACCCTGATAGACACCCCGGGGACGTCGTCGCTGTCCACCGATGTCTCCGAACGCAGTCTGGCGCTGCTGGTGCCCGAAGACGGTGTGCCACGGGTCGATGCGGTGATCTTTCTGCTGCGCAGCCTCAACGCCGCCGATATCGGTCTGCTGACCCAGATCGGCAAGCTGGTCGGCGGCGAGGCTGGCGGTGCTGTCGCGGTGGTTGGTGTCGTCTCGCGTGCCGACGAGATCGGGGTGGGCCGGCTCGATGCGATGTTGTCCGCGCGTGAGGTGGCCGCCCGGTTCGCCGGGGAGATGGAACGCACCGGGATCTGTCAGGCCGTGGTGCCGGTCGCGGGTCTGCTGGCGCTGACCGCGCGCACGCTGCGACAGGCGGAGTTCGTCGCGCTGCAGAAACTGGCCGAAGTGGATCCGCAGATGCTGGCCAAGGCCCTGCTGTCGGTGGACAGATTTGTGCGCGAGGACGATTCGCTGCCGGTCGACGCGCAGACCCGGGCCGCGCTGCTCCATCGATTCGGCATGTTCGGTATCCGGATCTCGGTCGCCGTCATCCGGGTCGGAGTCGCCGATGCGACCGGACTGGCCGTTGAACTCCTCGAACGCAGCGGACTGGTGGAACTGCACAACATCATCGCCAACCAATTCGGTCAGCGCGCGGGCATCCTCAAATCGCACACCGCGCTGCTGTCGGCTCGCCAGGTACTGACCGCTCACCCGGTCCAGGGTGGGCGCCAGGTCATCGACGACATCGACCCGCTGCTCGCCGACACGCACGCCTTCGACGAACTGCGGCTGCTGGCAGAGCTCTCCTCGCGGACCACCACACTCACCGAACACGAGACGGTGCTCATTCGCAGACTGTTGGGGGCGTCCGGCACGGATGCCGCTGCCCGATTGGGTCTGGACGAGACGCGCCCAGATCCGCGGCGTGCCGCCCTTGATGCGGTGGCACGCTGGCGGGTGCGGGCCGAGTATCCGCTCAACGATCCGTTCACCAGCCGGCTGTGTCTGGCCGCGGTCCGCAGTGCCGAAGGCATACTCACCCAGTTGTCTACGCACGAGCGCCCGGCATACTGAGCAGATGATGATGCGTCTGTTCGCCGCGACCGGGGTCCTCGTGGCGGGATTCAGCACGGCGACGGCAGCGGCCGAGCCCACACCCAATCCGGCCGGGCCCGCATCCAGGCCTGTGCCCGCCAGTGTGTGGATCAGCCCCGGCGAGATTCCCATGAACGGCGAATATCACTGGTCAGCGGCCAACCCGACCGCAACAGGCAGGGCGGCTTTCCTCAGCATGCGGCTCTGTGGCACCACGTCGGCTGACGTGCTGCCGCCGGCGTCGGCCATCGCTACGCAGACCGCGTCGGGCACCGCGGCGTCCGTCGTGCAGGCGGCGGGGCAGTGGCCCGAAGGAAACACGGGCGGGGCCGCGGCCTTCCAGAGCGGTATTCGGTCTCAGCTCAACTACTGCCCGGGAGTCGGCGAAGTCATCAGCGTCGACTTGCGTCCTGCGCCTTCGTGGTACGGCTTCGCGGCGACCCTGCTGGTGGGCAAGGACCGTGACAACCCCACCAGCGAGGTGCATATCTACAACGTGGTTCCGCCGGAGTCGGGCACCGTTTCGGAGCTCGCGGTCACGGTGCCCCGCACGGGTCGTGAGCCCTCGCCGTGGAAGCCCGTCGATGATGCGACGGTTCTGCGCGCGCTCGCGCAGCCGTTGTGCAAGGGCTCCTGCTAGGGCGGGATTTCGTGTGACGATGCGCGGGTGGCTGTGGGCGGTTTCGGCGATGGCCGTGATTGCCTGCGTGGGTACCGCGGTTCCGGCGGCCGCGGATCCGAAGCCCGTGCCCGACACCGTGTGGACCAATCCGCGGGACATTCCGATGGACCACGTCTCGCACTGGGGTTCCTTGGCGCGCAACGCAACCTCGGTTGACCGTCCTGCCTTCTGGTCGGCGAATCTCTGCTTCTCGCTGGGAGAGAGTCTGCCGCAATCGCCCGAATCAGCGTCGTCGTCGGTGAGTTCCGACGAGTCCGGGTGGACGGCGGTTCAGGTGATCGCGCACTGGCCTGGCGACACCGCGCTCACCGATCAGTATGCGTCGACCGTCTATCGGTCCCTGCGCGCCAGGTTGGATCATTGCTTCAACGCCGTCGGCGCTCAGGTGACGGTCGCCGACCTACCCAATGGGCATGCGGCCACCGTGACCCTGCCGGCCCAGGGCGGCAAGCAACCGCAATACCGGCTGTACGTCGTGGAGCCGCCGGGCACCGGAACGGTGGCCGAACTGACCGTGACAAACGCCATCACGGGTGCCGTCGTTTCGCCCTGGGTCGACGCCGACGACCAGCAGGTTCTGCGCAGCGTGGCAGCCCCGATCTGCCGGACCGCCAAGAGCACCGCCTGCTGAAATTTGCGTCCATTTTTTGTCGCTTCGGATACCGAATCACCATCAACGCGTGCCCTTGACGGCGTAGCGTCCGGGGTATGCACGGACGCGGAGTCCTTTCAGGCGTATGCGGTATCGCGACGATCATCGCGATGGCTGTGTTGTTGACACCGGTGTCGATTCAGGTTGATACGGGCGGCGGATCGCAGTCGGTGACATGCGGTATGCCCGTCGGGCCCCGGCTTACCCGGACCGCGGAGCTGGACAAGATGAGCTCCGCCACGAACCAGTCGACGAACTACCACGACCAATGCGCGGCCAAGCTCGATACGCGGCGTATCTGGGCCATTCCGATCGGTGTGCTGTCGTTCGTGATCGCGCTATGCGCGGCAGGGCATTTGTGGAAAGAGAACTCTCCGAGCAGTCCCGGACAGACCCATCATGGTCTGTCCGGGCCGCCCGGCGGGATTTCTGGTCCGCCCGGCATGCGGGTGGCTCACTGACCCCCAACGGGTACTTGAACATTGCCGCCACCGGGAATCGGGATGACTACTGACCGGCCAGTGGTGGTCGTCGGCGGGGTAGTCGTTGTCGTCGGTTGAGTCGTGGTGGTTGTCGGCTCGGTCGTGGTGGTCGTTGTCGTGGTCGTCGGCTCGGTCGTCGTCGTGTCCTGGCTGGTGGGCGACTCCGACACCGTTTGAGTCTCGGTCACCGTCGAATTGTCGCCGCCAGTGTTCCCGCCGTGACCGCCATGGCCCTCGTGGCCGCCGCCGGAACCTGCGGGTGTGGAGCTTGTGGTGGACGAGACGGATGAGGTGCTCCCGGCCGGGGCTGGCTTGTCGCTACTGGTGATCACCAGCGCGGCGATTACGGCGATGACGGCCACGCCCGCGCCCGCCAGCGCGATGAGCACTGCCGGCTGTTTGTACCAAGGATTGGGCTGGTCAGGCCCCTGATCGTGGTAATGCTCGTTGTATATCGTCGGGTCTTCTGGCGGCTCCGGATAAGACATGGTGCGGAGCGTAACCCAACTTCCTTAAAGCCCGGGGATTTGCGGGATAGCCGGAATCTGGGGAATTGGAGGTATCGCCGGGATCGGTGGAATGGCCGGTGGTGACGGAATTGAGGGTGCTTCGTACCGATACGTCGGCGACTCTGAGGCCGGCGGGGGCTCGTAGTACGTGGATTCGGACGTCGGTGCGGGCGCCACCGGTTCCGACGACGGCGCGGCCGTGGTGGGGACGGTCGTCGAGGACTCTGCGGAGGGTTCGGTGGTGGTGCTGGGCGTTGTCGACGTCAACGGCGTGTTGTCGTTGACCACACGCTTATCCGTAGACAACACGATCGTCATAAGCACCGCGACGATGGCGATGATCGCGGCGATGGTGCCCACAATGGCCGGTCCGGTTCGGTACCAGGGCGTCGGCTTCTCGCTCTCCTCGATCAACCCGGAGAAGTAGCTCTCGTCGTCGTCGGGAGCGTTCGGTGTCTCGTGCTCACTCATCAGGTGCGGAGCCTAACTCAGAAAGTCAGCCAAATTGCGGGATCACTGTCGAGGCGAAGAACTCCAGGTGATCGAGATCCTGCATGTCCAGCAGCTGGACATAGACCCGCTGAACACCGGCGTCGACGTAGGCGCCCAGCTTGTCCACCACGGCATCGGGTGTGCCCGCGAGCGGGCTGTTCTCGGTGATCTCGTCCGCCTCGCGGCCGGCATTCGCCGCGCGGCGGGCGACGTCTGCGTCCGTGTCGCCGATGCAGACCGCGAAGGCCGCCGAGTAGATCATCGAATCGGCGGGCCGTCCAGCGGCCTCCACCGCCTGTGCCACTCGCGCATACCGATCGGTGATGATGTCGACGGGCTGAAAGGGCAGGTTGAACTCGGCGGCGAATCGAGCGGCGAGAGCCGGAGTGCGCTTGACCCCGAGGCCGCCGATGACGATGGGCGGATGCGGCTCCTGCACCGGTTTGGGGAGCCCGGGGGAGTCGGTCACCGTGTAGTGCTTGCCCGCATAGGAATAGGTGTCGCCGGTGGGTGTGGTCCATAGTCCGGTGAGGATGTCGAGCTGTTCTTCGAGCCGATCAAACCGCTCGCCCAACGGCGGGAAGGGAATCGCGTAGGCTTCGTGTTCCTCGCTGAACCACCCCGCGCCTAGGCCGAAATCGACTCGGCCGCTGCTCATCTCGTCGACCTGCGCGACGGTGATGGCGAGTGGTCCCGGATGCCGGAAGGTGGCCGAGGTGACCAGGGTGCCCAGCCGAATGGTGGTGGTCTCCCGGGCGATGGCCCCAAGTGTCACCCATGCGTCGGTGGGTCCGGGCAGCCCGTCGGCACCGCCCATCGCCAGGTAGTGATCGGACCGGAAGAACGCGGTGAACCCCAGCTGCTCGGCGGCTTGTGCCACGCGCAGCTGATCGGAGTAGGTGGCGCCCTGCTGCGGTTCAACGAATACCCGGAAGTCCATGACCGCCAGCGTACGTAAGGCCGCATACCCGAGCGCGGGCGCGTTGCGTCGATGGTTACGGTGGGTGAGCGAGATGAGCGTGAGTTGACGAGTATGCGGCGAAACGAGGGAAAGTGATATCACGCGTTGCGGTTTCGGCTATCGCGGTACTGGCTTTGGGTATCGGGCTGACCGGTTGCTCCGGGGCCGGCAAGAACGACACGTCCACGGCTGGCTCGTCGTCGTCGCAGTCCTCACGATTGCTGAACTTCACCGCCAAGACCATCGACGGGGCCGACTTCGCGGGCACCAGCCTGACCGGAAAGAAGGCGGTGCTGTGGTTCTGGGCGCCATGGTGCCCGACGTGTCAGAAGGAAGCCCCCGATCTGCAGAAGGCAGCCATCGCGCATCCGGATGTCACTTTTGTGGGTGTGGCCGCACAAGACCAGGTGTCCGCGATGCGCGATTTCGTGACCAAGTACGGCCTCACCTTTGTTCAGTTGGCGGACACCGACGCCAAGGTGTGGGCCCTCTACGACGTCACCCACCAGCCGGCCTTCGCATTTTTGGGGTCTGAAGGCCAGGCCGAGGTGGTCAAGAGCCCGCTCTCGGGGTCCGAGCTCGACAAGAGGATCGGGCAGCTGCATTGATGCTGCGGTACTGACGTGATTGATACCGCAGCACTGACTTTCGCGCTGGGCGCGGGCCTGGTGGCCGCGCTCAATCCGTGCGGCTTCGCATTTCTCCCGGGTTATCTCGGACTGGTGATAGCCGGTAGCGACGGCACGACCTCGAGGCTGACCGCGGTGGGCCGGGCGGCGACCGCGACCGTGGCGATGGCCGCCGGGTTCCTGACGGTGTTCGGGATCTTTGGGCTTGTCATCTCTCCGGTGGTCGCGTCGGCCGGTCGGTACATGCCCTTCGCGACGGTGGTGATCGGTATTGCGCTTGTGGCGCTGTCGATCTGGCTGCTGTCCGGGCGAGAGCTCACCGTCATGCTGCCCAGAGTGTCCGGTGGGGCGCCGACCGCCTCGCTGCTCTCGATGTATGGCTACGGGCTCACCTACGCGGTGGCATCACTGTCCTGCACGGTGGGGCCGTTTCTGGCGGTCATCAGCACCACCTTCAAACAGGGATCCATCGTCTCGGGAGTGCTGGCCTTCATCGCCTACGGTGCGGGTATGGCCGTGACCGTCGGCGTCGCGGCATTAGCCGTTGCGCTGCTGGGAAATTCGGTACAGACCACGATGCGCAAGATCCTGCCCTATGTGGGGCGCATCGCCGGAGCGATCGTGCTCTTGACCGGGCTGTACGTCACCTATTACGGCTATTACGAGATTCGGCTGAACTTCGGTGACGGGAATGCCGACGATCCGGTGATCAATGCCGCGAGCGAGGTGCAGACCTGGCTGGTGAGTGTGGTCGACGACACCGGGGTATGGCCGCTGGTGGGCGGCATCGCGCTGATCGTGGTTGTCGCGGCGGCGAGTTCGTACGCCGTCCGGAGGGGGCGCTGAGCTACCCGCGCTCCGCGAGTTCCGCGTATCCGTCCCGCAGGGAACGCAGCTGCGCGGCTCCGTCACCCGCGTACGACGATCCGTGCATGATGGCGAGCGTGGTCGGATCCAGGGCGGCGAGCTGATCGAGTGTCGGCGTCAGCGTGGTGGTCAGGCCGGTCGCGTGGAAGAGTCCCTCGGCCGCTAAGGCCGGCGCCACGCAATCGGATTCGGTGAGCGCGGGACCCTGCCCGGTGTGGGTGAACAGGTCTCCGCAGAACAGCGTCGCGGTGATGTCGTCGAACCAGAGCCCGGCCTCCCAGTTGTGGGGGATATGCGGAGTGGCCAGGAACCTCAGCCGGTGCCCACCGATGTCATGAGGTTCCTCACCCACGGCGACGGGTGGCCGGTCGCACATGTCGTTGAGCGAGAGCATGCACGCCAACGGGCTATGGATGACCTCGGCGTGCGGGGCCGCGGCGAGGAACTGGTTTGTGGAGCCGCATTCGTCTGCCTCGACATGACCGAACGAGATCCAGCGCAGTGCCTCCAGGGCAATGACGCGTGACACTGCCTGCGAAACATTCGGATACAGGAACTTCTGGCCGGTGTGAAAGAGGAACGGTTGGTCGCCGGTCAGCAGAAACTGGTTGAAGGTGAAGCCATGCTCGGTGATATCCGGGACCCAGGTGGAGAACCGGAAGATGCCATCTGCGATCTCGTCGACGGCGGTGTCCATGGCCTTAGTCTGCGCCCGCGCATGCGGCGGGACCAGGAAATCGGTTGCGACGGGGTGAGCGAAACCCCAGCTCGGAGCCGTGGGAACAAATATGCGCGGTGGTCCGTTGAGCTGTATGTCGAACTTGAGTCATGTAGGCTCAACTATGGCTTGACGAAAAGATCCGGACGAGGCAAACTTGAGCGGATCTCACTGAAGGCATTGAGGTAACCAACAGGAGGAATGAACTATGGCTCGTGCGGTCGGAATCGACCTCGGGACCACCAACTCCGTTGTCGCCGTCCTCGAAGGCGGCGACCCGGTAGTTGTCGCGAACTCGGAAGGCTCTCGTACCACCCCGTCTGTCGTTGCGTTCGCACGCAACGGCGAGGTGTTGGTCGGGCAGCCTGCGAAGAACCAGGCGGTGACCAACGTCGACCGGACGATCCGTTCGGTCAAGCGGCATATGGGCACCGATTGGTCCGTCGAAATCGACGGAAAGAACTACACCCCCCAGGAAATCAGCGCCCGCACGCTGCAGAAGCTGAAGCGCGACGCCGAGGCCTACCTGGGTGAGGACATCGAGGATGCCGTCATTACCGTGCCGGCGTACTTCAATGACGCTCAGCGTCAGGCCACCAAGGAAGCCGGCCAGATCGCCGGCCTGAACGTGCTGCGCATCGTCAACGAGCCGACAGCGGCCGCGCTGGCCTACGGCCTGGACAAGGGCGAGAAGGAACAGACCATCCTGGTCTTCGACCTCGGTGGTGGCACCTTCGATGTGTCGCTGCTGGAAATCGGCGACGGCGTCGTCGAGGTCCGGGCGACCTCCGGTGACAACCACCTCGGTGGTGACGACTGGGACGAGCGCGTGGTGACCTGGCTCGTCGACAAGTTCAAGGCCAGTGCCGGTATCGACCTGACCAAGGACAAGATGGCTCTGCAGCGTCTGCGCGAGGCTGCCGAGAAGGCCAAGATCGAGCTGAGCTCGAGCCAGAGCACCTCGATCAACCTGCCGTACATCACCGTGGACGCGGACAAGAACCCGCTGTTCCTCGACGAGCAGCTGACGCGGGCCGAGTTCCAGAAGATCACTCAGGATCTGCTGGACCGTACGCGTAAGCCGTTCCAGTCGGTCATCAAGGACGCGGGTGTTTCCGTGGCCGATATCGACCACGTGGTGCTGGTGGGTGGTTCCACCCGCATGCCCGCGGTCACCGATCTGGTCAAGGAACTGACCGGCGGTAAGGAGCCCAACAAGGGCGTCAACCCCGATGAGGTTGTCGCCGTGGGTGCCGCGCTGCAGGCCGGTGTGCTCAAGGGCGAGGTGAAAGACGTTCTGCTGCTGGATGTCACCCCGCTGTCCCTCGGTATCGAGACCAAGGGCGGCGTGATGACCAAGCTGATCGAGCGCAACACCACCATCCCCACCAAGCGGTCGGAGACCTTCACCACGGCGGACGACAACCAGCCGTCGGTGCAGATCCAGGTGTATCAGGGTGAGCGCGAAATCGCTTCGCACAACAAGCTCCTGGGCTCCTTCGAGCTGACCGGCATCCCGCCGGCCCCGCGCGGTGTGCCGCAGATCGAGGTCACCTTCGACATCGATGCCAACGGCATCGTGCACGTGACCGCGAAGGACAAGGGCACCGGCAAGGAGAACACGATCAAGATCCAGGAAGGCTCCGGCCTTTCCAAGGAAGAGATCGACCGGATGATCAAGGACGCCGAGGCGCACGCCGACGAGGACAAGAAGCGTCGCGAAGAGGCGGATGTCCGCAACCAGGCAGAGTCGCTGGTCTACCAGACGGAGAAGTTCGTCAAGGAGCAGCGTGAGCCCGCCGAAGGCGCCGAGAAGGTCGTCTCCGACGAGACTCTCGGCAAGGTCGACGACGCCATCGCCGATGCCAAGAAGGCGCTGGAAGGCACCGATATCGGCGCCATCAAGGAAGCCATGGAGAAGCTCGGCGAGCAGTCACAGGCGCTGGGTCAGGCCATCTACGAATCCGCGGCCGCCAAGGCTCAGGCCGAGGGTGCCGGTGCTGAAGGTGGCGCTGGCGCTGCCGATAGCGATGTCGTGGATGCCGAGGTCGTTGACGAGGAGAAGGACAGCAAGTGACCCCGTCAGGTGGGCAAGATCGGGATGAAGAACGCGAACCGGTGACCGTTACCGATAAGCGTCGGATCGATCCCAACACCGGCGCGGTTCGCGAGGAGGCAAAGGCGGCCGGAGCCGCGGGGTCGGCGACATCCAACCCCGAAAAGCAGGCTGCCGCAGCGGAACCGGGTGCTTCGGCACCCGGGGCCGCGGCCTCCGAGGGTGAATCGGATGCGGATGCCAAGGTGGCCGAACTGACGGCCGACCTGCAGCGTGCGCATGCCGACTTCGCCAACTACCGCAAGCGGGTGGAACGGGATCGGCAGGCCGTCATCGATTCGGCCAAGGCATCCGTGGTCACTCAGCTGCTGGGCGTGCTCGATGACCTCGACCGCGCGCGGGAGCACGGCGACCTGGAATCAGGTCCGCTGCGCAGTGTTTCGGACAAGCTGACCGCGGCTTTTGAAGGGCTGGGGTTGGTGACATTCGGTGCCGAGGGGGACGACTTCGATCCCTCGCTGCACGAGGCGGTTCAGCACGATGGCCAGGACGGCCACCCCGTACTGGCTGCGGTACTGCGCAAGGGCTACCAGATGGGTGATCGGGTACTTCGGACCGCGATGGTCGTGGTAACCGACGGCAGTCCGAAAGATCCGGCCACGCCCGAAAGCGGCGACACGGCGCAGGATCAGCCCGAAACGGCGGGTGCCGAAACACAATCCAAGACAGAATCAGAGTAAGAACTGCACAGCACGACCGATGGACGCGAAGGAGGTGATGTCGGGTGACGCAACGTGAATGGGTCGAGAAGGACTTCTACAAGGAGCTCGGCGTCTCCTCCACCGCGACCCAAGACGAGATCAAGAAGGCCGCGCGCAAGCTGCTGGCCGAAAATCACCCGGACCGCAACCCGGGCAACCAGGCCGCCGAAGATCGCTACAAGGCCGTCAGCGAGGCCAAGGATGTGCTGTCGGATACGGCCAAGCGCAAGGAGTACGACGAGACCCGTCGGCTCTTCGCCGGTGGCGGTTTCGGACGGCGATTTGGCGACAACGGATTTGGCGGCGGCGGTGGCTTTGGAGGTGGCAGTAACAGCGCCGAGTTCAACCTGAACGACCTCTTCGGCAATGCCGACACCTCCGGTGGAGGCGGCATCGGCGACTTGTTCGGTGGCCTGTTCGGGCAGCGCGCGCAGCCGCGCGCCAGCCGTCCGCGCCGCGGAAACGATCTGGAGACCGAAACGCAGCTCGACTTCGTCGAGGCCTCCAAGGGTGTGTCGGTTCCGCTGCGGCTCACCAGTCCGGCGCCATGCACCACCTGCCACGGCAGCGGAGCTCGCCCCGGCACCAGCCCGAAGGTCTGCGGTGCGTGCAACGGCAGCGGGGTCATCAATCGCAACCAGGGCGCCTTCGGATTCTCCGAACCCTGCACCGATTGCCGCGGTACAGGCTCGATCATCGAGAACCCCTGCACGGACTGCGAGGGCACCGGGGTGACCACCCGAACCCGCACCATCACCGTGCGGATTCCGCCGGGAGTCGACGACGGGCAACGTATTCGGCTGGCCGGGCAGGGTGAGGCCGGTCTGCGCGGCGCTCCTTCCGGCGACCTGTATGTGACCGTACATGTGCGGCCCGACAAGGTCTTCAGCCGCGACGGGGACGATTTGACTCTCACCGTTCCGGTGAGTTTCACCGAATTGGCTTTGGGCGCGACGGTTTCCGTGCCGACATTGGAGGGCCGTGTCGGGGTGAAGGTGCCTGCGGGCACGTCCGACGGGCGCATCCTGCGGGTGCGTGGGCGCGGTATCCCGAAGCGGGCGGGCGGTAACGGCGATCTGCTGGTCACCGTCAAGGTCGCGGTGCCCTCGAAGCTGGAGGACAGTGCGCTGGAGGCATTGCAGCGCTACCAGGTGGCCGAAAAGGCGAGTGGATTCGATCCGCGGGCTGGCTGGGCGGGTGCGCGATGACGCCCCGCCGCCAGCCTGAGCGCGGCGCTCGCACCTTCCTGATCTCGGTGGCCGCCGAGCTCGCCGGAATGCACGCGCAGACCCTGCGCACCTACGACCGGCTTGGGCTGGTCAGCCCCGAACGCACGAGTGGCGGAGGGCGGCGCTACTCGCAGCGTGACGTGGATCTGCTGCGCGAAGTGCAGCGACTGTCGCAGGACGAGGGCGTCAATCTTGCTGGTATCAAACGGGTTATCGAACTGACCAACCAGGTTGAGGCGTTGCAGGCCAAGGTGTCCGAATTGGCGGCCGAGGTAGCCCAGCTGCGCGCGGCGACATCGGGTCGCGAGGTCGCGATCATCCCCAAGAGCACCGCTGTCGTCGTCTGGCAGCCGCGTCAGCAACGCTAGACCGGGTCGTGCTGAATTCTGGAGGCGTCGGCCCCTTTTGAGACCAGGGCCTCCTTGGTGGCCTGGATCATCGATGCCGAGCCGCCGAGCAGAATCTGGCGATCACCCCAACCCCCGTAGGCGGTCACTACCTCGGAGAGCAGCCCTGTCTGCCGGACATGGAGGCCGCGGGGCGGCGTCGGATCGTGGTATTCATTGGCCCAGTCCGGGTTTCGTGGGTACTCGGTGACCGGTGTGACCGACAGCCACGGATTCATCGAGGCGATGTGCCACAGAGTCCACAGGTCATAGAGTTCCTGCGGATAGCGTGCCCCATAGAACAGGTGGACCCGTGGATTCTCGGCCCATTGGGACAGCTCCATGATGAGGCACCGCAGCGGTGCGATACCGGTGCTGCCCGCCACCATCAGTACGTCTCCACCGTCGCGGTTCACTGACAGCGCGCCGAGTGGAGGCGAGATCCGCCAGGTGTCGCCCACCTTGGTCTTGTTGACCATATCGCCGCTGACGAGGCCGCCGGGTACCGCCTTGACGTGAAATTCGATGTAGCCCTCGGGATCCGGTGGAATCGCCAAGCTGAGATAGCGCCAGTTCCGCGGGCTCTGCGGCACCTGCACATGAACGTACTGCCCGCAGTGGTAGTTCATCGGCGCGTTGAGCTTCAGCCGGATCAAGGCGAGATCTCTTGAGGTTCGGTGGTATTCGATGACTTTCCCGTCCCACCAAGGCTGGCCACTATCGGAGGCCGCGGCGCTACGCATCACCTCGATCATCACCGTGTAGACCTCGGTGGCGGTGGCCTCCATCCGTTGATCCCAAATCGGTTGCAGCACCTCACGTGTGGTGTCGAGCAGGGCCTGCCGCATGGTGCCGTACTGGCTGTCGGTGGCCCCGAACTTCCGATGATCGCGACCTAGCTGGGCCAGGAAATTGACCAGGCCCTCGGTGCGGTACGCCGCCATCTCCCAGAGCACGAACTGCAGTGCCTGACGGAAATGCTCGCGTTGCGATGACATGTCGGCGGGGAAGAGATCGCCGACGGAGGGGTCGATGGCGAACCAGCGGCTATAGAAGCTTCTGACAAGTTTGTCCCCCGATAGCTCGACTCCGCCGACCAAGTCGTGCAGCGCTTCGACGTCCTCAAGCCCCACGAGCTCGTTGCCTCACCTTTCCGGGGTCCTGCCTACCGACCCGCCAGTCTAGGAGGGAAGTTCCCGGCCCGTCTGGGACTGCGTGAGCTCAGATCGCGAAGGGGCCAGTTCGGCGGCGACGCATTCGTGTGCTGGGTAGTGCCCTTCCGTCCCGGTTTAGCGACTACAAGACCGGTGATGCGCACAGCACGGTGTTTGCCAGTATCTACGGTCGCCGGTGTAGGGGGAATCACGAAATTCGTGTCGGCACCTAACTCGGCATCTCATGCGGAGCTAGACCAGCTCCGATACACCGCCAACCCGCCCGACCGCACACTGCTCGCACTCCGTCGAGTGCGGGCCGTGCTGCCAGGCGCCGCCTGGCAGATCAGGATTACCCCGGCTGGACCTGTTTCCGAAGAGGTTTGCTTAGCTAATCGTCTCAATGTCGGCGCTTGCCAGTTTCGCGGAGTACAAAGGTGTCACCACCGACGATGGAGTGTGCGCTGTGGGCGATTTACACGATCCGGCCGATGTTGTCGCCGATTTCTTCTACCCACACTCTCCCGGCCGAGTGTGGGGTGTTCTGGTCGACCCCGATGTCATGGGGGATTGGTTTGTCGAACAGGTCGGGTTCCATCCGGTGGCGGGTACGCGGTACCGGCTCGCGGATCTTCCCGTGCCGATTGCCAACTATTCGGGGAACATCGCCTGCGAAGTCTTGGTGGCTACGCCAAACGAAATGCTGGCGATTTCCTGGTGGGATACGAAACTTCCCGCCCCGGTGGCCTGGCGAACCACATGGACTCTGGGCGCGGTGCCGAACGGAACCAGGGTGGTCTTGAGCCGGCCGGCATTCAGTAGCGATGACCCTGCTGTGCGCCGGATGGCTGCCCTCTCCGATCGATTCTGGCCGACTGCGATGACCAAGCTCGGGCGTCTTATCGATCGTGCAGCGGCTATCTCTACCGATGACGACACCATCGAACCCTCCTCTGGGTCGAGTTTGCCTGGCTAACAGATGAGAACACGGCGGTGACCCAGATTAATGGGGTATGAAAGGTAACCCCATCAATCTGGAGAGTGCTGTGCCCGACGACGCGAACGACATCGCCACCATCATCCTGGATCAGTTCTATCCGCATCCGCCCGCGCGCGTGTGGGGCGTGATGGCGTGTCCTGACGCCATGGAGGAATGGCTGATGGACCCGACGGGTTTTCGGCCGCAGGTGGGGACCCGGTTCCGTTTCCGCGCCTTTCCCTTGCCCATGGCCGACTTCTCGGGCGCGTTGTCGTGTGAGGTCCTCGCGGCTACCCCGAATAGAGTGCTGTCGATCCGCTGGTGGGATATGAAGTCGTCGCGGCAGACGGTGTGGACGGTGACGTGGACCCTCCACGAGGTTCCGGGCGGAACCATGGTCACGCTGCGTCACGAGGGATTCGATATGAGCGATTCCGCCTCGCGTGTCTATCGGACGATCTCCGAGCGCGGTTGGCCCGGGACGATGGGCAAGCTTGGGCGATGTATCGATAGTGCGCCGTCTCGCCGGGACTGGCCTCCGCATTGTCTGGTCACCGATGTATCCGCCTGATCGCCCACACAGATCACGTATGTGCGGTATCTCAGGGGTATGACCGCGTCGCGGGATGACCTGACATCGGTGACGGTTGGGCAGTTCTTCGCGTATCCGGCCGATCAGGTGTGGCGTGCCATCACATCGGCCGCCTCTATCTCCGATTGGACTACCGACCTCGGTGAGGACTCGGTGGCGGTTGGTAAGTCCTTCGCGTTCACCACTTTCCCGATGCCGGAGGTGAACTTCGGCGGGCGCGGGGAGTGCGAGTTCACTGACGTCGCGCCAGGCGAGCGCTTGGTCTATCGATTCACCACGCCGGAGGACTCCTGGGATTTGCGTGTCACATGGACGCTCCATCCGGAGCCTGGCGGGACGCGATTACTGGTTGTGCATGATGGATTTGACCTCGCCAATCCAGCTCATGGGCGGTTGCGCGTTCTCGTTCGCGATATCTGGGCATTGGTCATGTCGCGCATCGAAGAGCTCTTGAGTGTTCCGGAGCCGGGTGGCGATCCCCCGCCCGATGATGCGACGACATTCAGCCTGGGCGAGTTCTACCGCTACTCATCGCGCACCGTGTGGCAGGTCATCACCTCGAAGGAGTTCGTTGGCGACCTGGTGAACGACCACGATCTGGCGTCCGTGGAAACTGGTGGGCGGCTGTCGATAACCACCTATCCGATTCCGCTTCTCGGATTCGCCGGGAGGGTCGACATGGAGTTCCTGGAGGTGCGTGAGCCCGAGCTCATCACGTCCACCTTCACGATTCCGATCCTGGGGGGAATCACCGCTCTGCGCATGACGTGGCGGCTGATTCCCCGGATCGGCGGCACCCAGCTGTGGTTCACGCTGAGCGGATTCGACCCGCAGTCCCCGCTCAATCGCCAGCTCCGATCGATTCTGCGCGGCGGGGCTCTTCCGGTGTTGTCGCGCGTCGGCGAGCTTCTCGAGGGTCGCGGCCACCGCGTGTGATTCCGGATTTAGTTCCGAGCGCCGGTAGGTGTGATGAGCTTGACACGGCACCGCGAAAATTCTCAAAGTTGAGCGGAACAGACTCAAGGTTGACGGCGTTAGAACTACTGACAAGCATTTCTCTCAACCAACGGAGGTGTTGTGGACTCGTTCAATCCGACCACCAAAACCCAGGCCGCCCTGACAGCTGCGCTCCAGGCAGCCACCACGGCCGGCAACCCCGAAATCCGTCCCGCACATCTGCTGGTGGCGCTGCTGAGCCAGACCGATGGCATTGCCGCGCCACTCCTGCAGACTGTGGGCGTAGACCCCGCGAGTGTGCGCAACGAGGCGCAGGCCATTGCCGACCGGCTACCCCAGGTCAGCAATGCCAGTGCCAACCCGCAGCTATCGCGTGATTCCATCGCAGCGATCACCACGGCGCAGCAGCTCGCCACCGAGCTCAATGACGACTACGTCTCCACCGAGCACCTGCTCGTGGGTCTGGCCACCGGTGATTCCGATATCGCCAAGTTGCTCGCCAACAATGGCGCCACTCCTCACGCGCTGCGCGATGCCTTTGTTCAGGTGCGCGGCAGCGGACGGGTGACCAGCGCCGAGCCCGAAGCGACGTTCCAGGCGTTGGAGAAGTACTCCACCGACCTGACCGCGCTTGCCCGCGAAGGCAAGCTCGACCCCGTCATCGGTCGTGACACCGAGATCCGCCGCGTTGTGCAAGTGCTCAGCCGGCGCACCAAGAACAATCCGGTGTTGATCGGCGAGCCCGGTGTCGGCAAAACCGCCATCGTCGAGGGACTGGCGCAGCGCATCGTCGCCGGTGACGTGCCGGAAAGCCTGCGCGGCAAGACCGTTGTATCGCTGGATCTGGGCTCGATGGTCGCCGGCGCCAAGTACCGGGGTGAGTTCGAGGAACGCCTCAAGGCCGTCCTCGATGAGATCAAGAACTCTGCGGGACAGTTGATTACGTTCATCGACGAGCTGCACACGATTGTGGGTGCCGGCGCGACCGGTGAGTCGGCGATGGACGCCGGCAACATGATCAAGCCGATGCTCGCCCGCGGTGAGCTGCGTTTGGTCGGCGCCACCACGCTCGACGAATACCGCAAATACATCGAGAAGGACGCTGCTCTGGAGCGTAGGTTCCAGCAGGTACTGGTGGGCGAGCCCTCGGTGGAGGACACCGTCGGCATCCTGCGCGGTATCAAGGAACGCTACGAGATCCACCACGGCGTGCGGATCACCGACTCTGCGCTGGTGGCCGCCGCGACTCTGTCCGACCGGTACATCACCTCGCGTTTCTTGCCGGACAAGGCCATCGACCTCGTCGACGAGGCCGCATCCCGGCTGCGCATGGAAATCGATTCGCGCCCTGTCGAAATCGATGAAGTCGAGCGCATCGTGCGCCGTCTCGAGATCGAAGAGATGGCGCTGTCCAAGGAAGACGACGAGGCCTCGAAGCAGCGCCTGGTGAAGCTGCGTGAAGAGCTGGCCGACAAGAAGGAGCGTCTCGCGGAGCTCACCGCCCGCTGGCAGAACGAGAAGAACGCCATCGACGTGGTCCGTGATCTCAAGGAGCAGTTGGAAACCCTCAAGGGTGAATCCGATCGCGCCGAGCGCGATGGCGATCTCGGTAAGGCCGCGGAGCTGCGCTACGGGCGCATCCCCGACCTGGAGAAGCAACTGGAGGCCGCGCTTCCCGGGGCGCAGGCACGCGAAAGCGTCATGCTCAAGGAAGAGGTGGGTCCCGACGATGTCGCCGACGTGGTGTCGGCCTGGACCGGTATCCCGGCCGGGCGGCTCCTGGAGGGCGAGACCGCCAAGCTGCTGCGCATGGAAGACGTGCTGGGGGCGCGGGTCGTCGGTCAGACGAAGGCCGTCGAGGCGGTCTCGGATGCGGTACGCCGCGCCCGGGCCGGTGTCGCCGACCCCAACCGGCCCACCGGTTCGTTCCTGTTCCTGGGACCCACCGGCGTCGGCAAGACCGAGCTGGCCAAGGCCCTCGCGGACTTCCTGTTCGACGACGAGCACGCCATGGTGCGTATCGATATGTCCGAGTACGGCGAAAAGCACTCGGTCGCAAGGCTTGTCGGTGCCCCACCCGGATACGTCGGATATGACGCCGGCGGCCAGCTGACCGAGGCGGTCCGGCGACGCCCGTACACGGTGGTGCTGTTCGACGAGGTCGAGAAGGCCCACCCGGACGTGTTTGACGTGCTACTGCAGGTGCTCGACGAGGGACGCCTCACCGACGGCCAGGGCCGCACGGTGGATTTCCGGAACACCATCTTGATCCTCACCTCGAACCTGGGGGCTGGCGGCTCCGAGGAGCAGGTGATGGCCGCGGTGCGTGCGAAGTTCAAGCCGGAGTTCATCAACCGGCTCGACGACGTGCTCATCTTCGAGCCGCTGAACCCCGAGGAGCTGGTGCGGATTGTCGACATCCAGCTGGGACAGCTGCAGAAGCGGTTGGCCCAACGGCGGCTGACACTCGAGGTGTCGGGGCCCGCCAAGAATTGGCTGGCCCAGCGCGGATTCGACCCGATCTACGGGGCGCGTCCGTTGCGGCGCCTGGTGCAACAGGCGATCGGCGACAGGCTGGCCAGGCAGCTGCTGGCCGGTGAGGTGCACGATGGCGACGTCGTTCCGGTGAACGTGAGCGCCGACGGCGACTCGCTCATCCTGGGCTGACGCTTCAGCAGGTAACCGCGAGTGTGCCTCCGCCGCGAGATTTCGGCTGATATCCCGCAGTGAGGGCACGCTCGCGGTGCTGTTTCGCCCATCACGGACCGGTAACTCTCGGTCACGATCCGAGCGCACCGCGCGGTAGTTGGGCCGGTACCGGTTAGGCTGTCGCGGATGGCTCTACTTTGGTTCACGCTGTCCGCACTTTGCTTCGTCTGTGCGGGCGTGCTGCTGTACGTCGATATCGGCCGCCGCCGTAGCCGCGGACACCGCCGGAAGGCCTGGGCGCGATCTCACGGCTTCGACTACATGTCGCAGGACAAAGAGATCGTCAAGCGCTGGAACCGCGGCGTGATGTCGAGTGCGGGGTCGGCCGCGGCCGCCAACGTGGTGCTCGGTCAGATCCGCGGCGAGGCCGTCTACGTCTTCGACCTGGAAGATGTCGCGACCATCATCGCGCTGCACCGCAAGGTGGGCACCAATGTCATGGTGGACCTGCGGCTCAAGGTCATGCAGGAACCCCGCGAATCAGATATCTGGCTGCTGGGTGCCATCGGCCCGCGCATGGTGTACTCCACCAACTTGGATGCCGCCCGTCGGGCCTGTGACCGGCGCATGGTCACCTTCGCCCATACCGCGACCGAGACGGCGGAGGTGTTGTGGAACGAACAACACTGGACGCTGGCCGCGCTGCCGATCAACAGCAACCGTGAGCAGTGGGACGAGGGCCTCAAGGCCGTCCGCCAGTTCAACGACCTGCTGCGGGTGCTGCCCCCGTCCGGGGAGTCGGCGCCGTCGCCCATCCAGGCCGCGGAACGCCCCAGCCGGCCCGTCGGCAGCAGTTCCGCCCCCGCCGGAGACCGGCAGCCCGCTCCCGTGGGTCAGGGCGTCCCGCCGCACAGTCGCTAGGAACGCCGCCACAGCTGGTTCATCGGCAGCGGCCACCAGAACTTCTTGTCGAGGATTACCGCCAGTGTCGGCACCGTGAAGGTGCGCACCACGAAGGTGTCGATGATCAAGCCCAACCCGATCGTCGAACCCATCTGTGCGATATTGACCAGACTCGACCCCATCATGGCGAATTGCGTCATCGCGAACACCAGTCCCGCCGTGGTCACCACCCCGCCAGTACCGGCGATGGATCGGACGACACCCGTGCGGATACCCGCGCTCATCTCTTCTTTGAAGCGCGAGGCGACCAGCAGGTTGTAGTCGGCGCCCACCGATATCAGGATCGCGAACACCGCGACCGGCACCGACCAGTGCAGCTGAATGCCGAGCACGTGCTGCCAGATCACCAGGGCCAACCCGAGGGTGGACGCGAAGGACACCAAGACCGAGCCGATAACGATCAGCGACGCCACCAGCCCGCGCAGCAGGAGCAGTACCACCGTGAAGATCACGGTGAGGCAGCCGATCATGATCAGCTTCTCGTCGCGGTCGAGCATCATCCGCATATCGCCGATCAACGCTGCCGGCCCGGCGATTTCGATCACGCTGCCCTCCAGGCGAGTGCCCTTGAGTGCGTACTTCATCTCACGCGCCAGGTCCCGGACGCGCTGGATGCCTTCGTCGCCGTAGCTGCTGCCGCTGCCGATGACGATCATGCGGGTGGTGGTGCCGTCCTCGGAGAACATCATCTTCAAGTACGGCTTGAATCGCGGGTCCGAGAGCATCTGCGCGGGGAAGTAGAAGTAGTCCCCGGTCCCGGCGCTGCTTCGGCCCAGGTCCTGCATGAGCGAGGTCATGGTGTCCATCTGCGACATCATCTGAGTCATCTGCTCGTTGGTCTCGGTCATCAGATCTTGCATCGAGGACATGGACTCAACCATGCGCGGCATCGTCCGCGCGGCCTGGCTCAAACCCCCGGTCATGGAACCCGAAGTGCTGACGAGGCTGCGCATCTGGTCGGTGACACTCGACATGTTCTCGAAGTTGGACAGGGTCGATTGCGCGCCCACGCACATCGGATCGGCGGCACAGTTGGGTTGGGCCCGCACTGCTTCACGAACGGGTCCCATCACCGAATTAAGTTGTGACTTAAGCTGATTCAGGCTGGACTGGATGGGCTGGGCGGCGGCACTGAATTGCTTGGCGCCCTGCTGCGCGGTCCGTAAGGTGCCTTGCAGGCCTTGCAGCGTCGTCATCATCGAGTTCATATCGCTGGTCATGGCGTGCATCCGCTGCTGCCGTTGTTCCATGACAATCTTGTTCTGCGACATCATCGTTCCGGCCATCCGCACGCTGTACATGAGTGAGGTTTGATCCATCGGCATGCCGGTGGGCCGGGTGATCCACTGCACCGATGCCACGCTGTCCAGCTTGGTGATCTGTTGTGCGGCCTTCTCCAGGAGCCCGATGTTGGCAGACGTGCGCAGGTCCTCCGGGGCCCGGATCAAGATCATGTCGGGATTCATCTGCCCCGCGGGAAAGTGTTCCTGAATCGCGTTCATGCCTGCCGCGCTGGGCATGTCCTTGGGGATGAACTGGAGTTCGTCGTAATTGAAGGAAGCGCTGGGGATCACCATCATGAGCAGGATCAAGGCGGTGAATGTCGTGACGAATATCGGTTTGGGCCAACGCGCCACCCGGATACCGACCCGGCGCCACAGTCGAGTCGATCGGATGGTCGATCGGGGCTCGAACCAGCCGAATCTACGAGCCCCGATGAGCAGGGCGCCGGGCGTCACCGTCACCGCGGAGAGCACGGTGAAGATCATCGTGATGGCCCCCGGTAGGCCCATGGATTTCATCATGTCCAATTGCGCGAATGACATGCAGGACAACGCACCTGCGACGGTCAGCCCAGACGCGATCACCACCGGCGCCACACCCCGGTAACTGGCGCGGAACGCATCGTCGACGCTGAGGCCGGCACGCCTGCCCTCTTGATAGCGGCCGATGAAGAAGATGGAGTAGTCGGTGCCGGCGCCCAGTGCCAGCGCACCCATCAACGCGTTGGTCATCATGGATGTGGGAATCAGACCCGCCAAGGTGAGGAAGCTGGTCACCGGGGTCGCGATACCGACGGCAACACCCACGGTGATCAGTGGCAGGAACGCGACCACCAGTGAGCGGTAGACCAAAAGCAACAGACCGCCCACCAGCACCAGTGAGAGCCCTCCGATGATCACGACGTCCCGCATCATCGTGTTGATCTGGTCTGCGGCGGCCTGGCTTGTGCCGGTGGCATAGACCGTGGTGCCCGGCGGCTTCGCGATGTTATCGATGATGTGCTGCACGGCCTTGGCGGATTCCATGGCTTTGGGCCCGCCGATCTCCCCGGCCAGCTGCAGTTGTGCGAGCGCCACCTTCTTGTCCGGACTTTCGGATGCGGTGGCGAATTGCGGATCGGACCACATGTCCATACCCGGTTCGACATGCACGGTGTCGGCTCGCAGCTCCTTCATCAGGCGGGCACGAAACTGGCGGTCCTCCTCGGCGAATGGCTGATCCTTGACGACGACGACCGCGGCGGTGTTGTTCGACTCGGACTCCCCGAACGCCTTAGCCATGTGTTTAAGCGCCGCGGCGGATTGGGTGTTGGTCGGCATCATGGGGCTGCCGTGGGTGAGGGCGAGTTCTTCGAGGTTGGGTGCCGATGCCATCAGCCCCCCGGCCACCATCATCAAGAGCCCGATGATCACGGCGGCATGCCTGCTGATGACACCGGCGAAGCGGCCGAATATAGGGCTGTCGTGCATCAGTGACCGCCTTGTGGTTCGAGTTTCTGAAATGCGACGAGATTGCAGCTCACGGAGGGAGTGCGGCCGATGTCGGTTTTCTCGTCGGCGACCGTGCCGTCGACGGTGATGCGGCAGGTGACGGTGTCGGTCGATATCGCGGTCACGCCTGCCGTGAATCCGAGGTCGCTGGTGGTCAAGCTGGTGCGCCAGGGAGCGGGGCCGTTGAAGAGCTTGGATTGGCCCTTCTCATCGAGATAGGACACCGTGACAGGCCGGCCGTCACTGGACACCTCATACGTCACAGTCTTCGGTTGACTGAGCGACATGGCGCTGATGGCTTGGGCGGTCGGGGTGGCCTCCGGGGTTGGCAGTGCAACCTTGGGTGCGGTGGTTATGTAGGTGCCCGCAGCAATCCACAACGCGACGAGTACCGGGTAGATCCAGCGCTGACGCGCGATGAGCCACACCACAAGCCGGTCGAACATTTCGCGATGCTAGCAACGCTTGCTCATGCAAGCGGCTGATTCCGAACAATTTGTACTAGTAACTGCTAGTACCGGTTATATGCCCGGTAAGAGGCGCGTGTGCAGCCGGTACGCTGACCAACCATGGCTGATGGTCTTCACGCAAGCGGTTCATCCGCGCCTGATGGTCTTCACGCAAGCGGTTCATCCGCGCCTGCCACGAATTCCGTACGCCCCGTGGCACTGGTGACGGGCCCCACCTCGGGTCTCGGGGGCGGTTTCGCCCGTAAATACGCCTCGCTCGGATACGACGTGGTGCTCGTCGCCCGTGACGAACAGCGCCTGAACGCGCTCGCCGACGAACTCACCTGCCGGTATGGCGTCCACGCCGAGACATTGCCCGCCGATTTGGCCGACGCCGCCGATCGCGCGAAGGTCGCCGAACGCGTAGCCGCGGGGGTGTCGGTGTTGGTCAACAACGCCGGCTTCGCCACCGCCGGCGAGTTCTGGACAGCAGCGCCGGCGCTGCTGCACGCGCAGCTTGACGTCAATGTCACCGCGGTCATGGAGCTCACCCGTGCGGCCCTGCCCTCGATGGTCGAGGCCGGCGCAGGCACCGTCATCAACGTGGCGAGCGTGGCAGGCCTGGTGTCTGGGCGCGGCTCGACGTACTCGGCGTCGAAGGCCTGGGTGGTCTCCTTCACCGAAGGATTGGCAAATGGGTTGTTGGGTACCGGTGTTGGCATGCACGTGTTGTGCCCAGGATTCATCCATACCGAGTTTCACGAGCGGGCCGGAATCGAGATGGGCACCATCCCGGAATTCATGTGGCTCCAGGTTGACGACGTGGTCAACGCGTGCCTGCAGGACATCGCCGCAGGTAAGGTGCTCAGCGTTCCCGGTGTGCAATACAAGGCGATCACATCGGTAACGCGGGTAATACCAAGAGGTTTGGTGCGGAAATTCAACAGCGTGGTAGGACGGGGTCGTGGCAGAACTTGATTTAGGACCGGATCTGAATGCGGCCGAGCGCGACGAGCTGGCGGCCTTGGTTCGTGATATCGCGGTGGTGCACGGCAAGGTCACGTTGTCGTCGGGCAAGGAAGCCGACTACTACGTCGACCTGCGACGGGCCACATTGCATCACCGTGCCGGTGCGTTGATCGGGCGGCTGGTGCGCGAGCTGACCAGTGACTGGGGCTATGCCGGTGTGGGTGGACTGACTCTCGGCGCAGATCCCGTCGCGACAGCGGTTATGCATGCCCCCGGACGTCCGATCGATGCGTTCGTGGTGCGCAAGTCGGTGAAAGCCCATGGTATGCAACGGCTTATCGAGGGTTTCGATGTGTCCGGGCAACAGGTCCTGGTGGTCGAAGACACCAGCACCACCGGCGGGTCCGCACTCACGGCCGTGCATGCGGTGCGTGAGGCCGGGGGCGAGGTGATCGGGGTGGCCACCGTTGTCGACCGTGACACCGGTGCCGCCGAGGCCATTCGCGCGGAGGGCGTTCCGTATCGGTATGTGTTGGGATTGGCGGATCTCGGCCTGGCCGGATCGTGATCTTCCGCCCGGCCCTCGCCGCGCTGCTCGCCGGGGCCCTGATCGTGTCGGGCTGCTCGAAAGACCCTGAAAAACAACTGGTTTACGGCGCCCAGACCGCCAAGGTCGGTGAAACACAGAGTCTGTTGGGCTGGAATCTCAGTGTCGCCAACCTGCGATTCCAGAACGGGTATGTGCTGGTCGACATCACGGGGGCGGCCGCCAAGCCGGGGGAGAAGCCCGCCGCCGCCCAGGATTTACGTTTCGGGTTGTACGGGTCTTTGGCGCATCCGCTGGAAGTGCCGGCGTTGAACGGTTGTCGTGACGTGGCCGATCTTTCCGTGCATCCGCTGACCGCACCGACTCCCGATCAGCTGACCGGCACGGTATGCCTGGGGCCGATGCAGAACCAGAGCGCCGTACGTGGCGTGTACGCGTACTCGGTGAAGGATCGCATCGCTGGAACCACCGTGGCCTACCCGGTGGCCTACCCGATGGGGCTGTTGCCCACGCCGCAGAACGACTCCGGTCTGGTGATCGTCACCAAGAGCATGGAGGCGTGGAGGGCAAGCGGGCAGCAGATCAGCCAGGTGGATCTGGGAGATCCGAATGCCTTTACCGGTAACGGATTCTCGCTGCTGGGCCTGAATATCTCGGGGCTTGCGGCACGCTACCGCGACGAGTCGGCCGAGCGTGGTGGTCCCCTCATGGTGACGGTGACGCCGACGCTGCCCGGGGAGGGGCTGGCGCGCAGCTGTGCGATCTATGGGGCGTCGGTGCTGGTGCTTCCGGACGCTGCCCTGGACGCCGTGCAGCTGCAGCCGTCGTTGTGCCTCCAAGGGGAGATCAACGCCGCGGTGCTCGCCGGGACGCTCTCGGTGATCGGCACCCACGCGGCGGTCTGGATGAACCGTGAGTGAGGACTCGAAGGACGGGCCTGCTGAACCGTCCCTCTGGGGTGCCAGTGGCAACGGAGTGGGGCCATGGCTGGCAGAACGGGGGCTGCCGCTGCCGGCGGACCCGCGCTATGACCCAGAGCTTCTGCGTGATGGCGACGCCCGCAACGTGGTTGACGCCTACCGGTATTGGCGACGTGAGGCGATCGTCGCGGATATTGATACGCGCCGGCACCGGCTGCATATAGCCATCGAGAACTTCGAAAACGACGCCAATATCGGGACGGTGGTGCGCACGGCCAACGCCTTCGCGGTGCGCACCGTACATATCGTCGGCCGGCGCCGCTGGAATCGGCGTGGCGCCATGGTCACCGATCGCTACCAGCACCTGATGCACCATGACAGCACCGAGCAGCTTCTGGAGTACGCGAAGCTGACCGGCCTGACGGTGGTGGCCGTCGACAACGTGCCCGGATCGGTACCCCTGGAGACCGCGGCACTGCCCGCGGACTGCCTGATGGTGTTCGGGCAGGAGGGGCCGGGTGTCACCGAGTTATCGAAAGGCGGTGCGGTGATGACGGTTTCGATTGCCCAGTTCGGATCTACGCGCAGTATCAACGCAGGAGTCGCCGCAGGTATAGCCATGCATGCCTGGATCCGTCAGCACGCCGACTTGACCGAGGCGTGGTGACCCGGGGATGAGCCACCCCTAGTATCGAGTGCATGGATGTGCTGTGGGCCAACCGCGCCAGTAGCGCCGAAGCCGCAATCACCGCCAGGCACTTCTCGCCGCTGTGGCATCTACCGCGCATGCGCCTGGGCATCGTCACCTGGCCGCCCGCGCCGGGTGCCACCTGGTTCAAGAACTGGCACTACTGGTGGCAGGCGCATCTGCAGGACTGCCTGATCGATGCGCAGCTGCGCGACCCGCGCCCCGACCGGCTCAAGTACATCGCGGATATGCAACGCGCACACCGCTTCCGCAACGTGTTCATGTGGACCAACCAGTACTACGACGATATGGCCTGGTTGGCGCTGGCGATGCAACGCGCCTCCGAGCTGTTGGGCCTGGAGCGTCCCCGTGCGCTGAACCGGCTGCGGCAGCAGTTCCTCGATGCCTGGATGCCGCAGTACGGGGGCGGCATACCGTGGCGCAAACAGGACAGGTTCTTCAACACCCCCGCCAACGGCCCGGCGGCAATTGTGTTGGCGCGCACCGGAAGAGTGTGGCGGGCGGAGGTGATGTCCGACTGGATCGACAACACTCTCGTCGACCCCGAATCGCATCTGGTGATCGACGGCATCCAGGAGGATGGCACCCTGGAACGGGCTACCTACACCTATTGCCAGGGTGTGGTGCTGGGGCTGGAGACCGAGCTTGCCGTGCGGACCGGGGAATCCCGACATGCTGAGCGTGTGCATCGGCTTGTGCACGCAGTCAAGGATCACATGACGTCCGAAGGCGTAATTCGTGGCAGCGGTGGCGGAGACGGCGGGCTCTTCAACGGCATTCTCGCCCGCTACCTGGCGCTGGTGGTCACCACGCTGCCGCAGAACTCCCCGCAGGACACCGATGCCCGGGCCGTCGCCCGTGACATCCTGCTGACTTCGGCGGAGGCCGCCTGGGCCAATCGGCTGACGGTGGAAGATCTTCCGCTGTTCGGGGCGGATTGGACGCGGACGGCGGATCTGCCGACCCCGCACTCGCAAGCCTCGCGGTTTATCGCCGGTGCGGTCAATCCGTCGACGGTGCCCGAACGGGACCTGTCGGTACAGCTGTCCGGGTGGATGCTGCTCGAAGCGGCGCACGTGGTGGCCTGAGGTGGCGCGCGAGGATTTCAGCTTCTTTCATCCGTTGCGGGTCCGATGGGCCGAGGTCGATATGCAGGGCGTGGTCTTCAATGCCCACTATCTGGCGTACTTCGATGCCGCGCTCACCGAGTACTGGGCCGCCCTGACCGGTGCCCGCAACGCCGCCGGCGACGGGGTCTTCGAGCATATGTACGTGGTGAAGTCGGTCATCGACTATCACGGGCCCGCCCGCTTCGACGACGTCCTCGACATTGGCGTGCGCATCGCCCGGATGGGGAGGGCGAGCATGGCCTGTCACTTTGAAATTCACCGCGGCGTAGACCATCTCATCACCGGCGAGACGGTGTACGTGCATGCGATCGACGGCAACTCCGCCCCCTTTCCGGATGCCTTCCGGGACAAGGTGGCCGAATTCGAGAAAACTCCTGTTCGACTGAGCTGATTGATTGTTGCGGACTCCCTGCTAGGTTTCTTGTTTCTGTATGCACGAAGGCGTGAGCACAGATTACTATTGATGGATGAGCCATGCAGACGTGTCAGATTCGGACGATAACGATCTCGAGCTGATATTCGACCGGAGCTTGACTGAGGATGAATTTGATGATGTCACTACATCGGAGTCGGCCGCACCTACGCCAGTTACATTCTCGACACAGGATTACCCAGTTGACGGGCTGGTGAAACGACTAAATAGTGGTGCGATGAAG
The DNA here is from genome assembly GCF_002013745.1 of Mycobacterium sp. D16Q16. Taxonomy (NCBI): domain Bacteria; kingdom Bacillati; phylum Actinomycetota; class Actinomycetes; order Mycobacteriales; family Mycobacteriaceae; genus Mycobacterium; species Mycobacterium sp. D16Q16. The sequence goes on along the minus strand of NZ_MAEY01000011.1, from coordinate 118,411 downwards.
GTTCCGCAATTCGGCGGAGAAGATAGTACCTCGTTGACAGCGGGGTTTCAGCGAGGCTTCGTTTGGTCCAAGGCTCAGATGGATAGATTTATAGAATCGCTATTGCTGGGGTACCCGGTTCCTGGAATTTTTCTAGTGAAGCAAGAGACTGACAATGTAATGCTCGTTCTCGATGGCCAACAACGCCTCGAAACGCTCCGTAGATTCTACGAAGGTGTGCACGACAAGAAGGAGTTTGTTCTTACCAACGTAAGTGATCAGTTCAAAGGACTAACGTACAAAACCTTAGACGAGTCGCTTGGGCTCAAGATTGATGATTCGTTCATGCAAGCCACTATTGTGCCGACGGATGGATCTTCTGAAGTTAGTGAGGCCGTGTTTCAAATCTTCGAGCGATTGAACTCAGGAGGCACGCAACTTACTCCACATGAAATTAGAGTCGCACTCTACGCGGGGCCACTTGTTGATTGCATTGAGGTATTCAACAATGATCCAAATTGGCGTGATCTATTCGGGATTAAGTCGAAGCGTATTCGTGACCATGAATTGATCACGCGTATTCTTGCGCTATATGTTGATTCGGCTAGCTACAAGCGTCCTCTCAAGGGATTCTTGAATAATTTTGCTCGTGATTATCGGCAGGAGTCGGATGTGCATGGCGCAGAGTTCTTGGCTGCGTGCAGACATATCAATTCGACAGCAGGACCTAGCGCTTTTAGGAGTCGAGAAGGGCGCCAGGTCAACACGGCTCAGGCTGAGGCCATCGTTGTCGGTGTGATGAGGGCAGTTGCCAATGGTGCCGTCCCAGAAGACCTGAGAAGTAAGATTCAGTCTCTAAAGGATGATGCGGAGTTCATCACCGTGACGACTAGATCAACTGCAGACAACGAATTTGTTGTCAAGCGGCTCGATCTCGCGACTGACAGGTTGTCGCGGAGTGTCTAATGGCGCGACCGGAAGTTGGCCTCCTCTCTCAGTGCATCAGCGAATGTCGGCGCATCGAAGTCTCGTGAAGGCCATCACCACCCATGTCGCCGCGAGCAGGAAGGCGAAGTCAGACGATCGCGATGCCGCGGCGCTCGATGATGAGATCGAGAGATCTCTCGCTAGATTTCTGACGATCCGCTCCGCTGGATTCATTGAGGCAGTTCGTGATGACGTTGCGGATTGTTATGCGGATCGGGTGGGACACCCGAGGGTACGAGCGCGAGTTGCGCATGGGCTTCGTAGGGGAGAGGGCGTCCATCCTGGTCAGTTGGAGGCGTTCATCGGGAGTTTCGACCAAGCCTGGAAAGCCGAGTTCACAAGGTTTCTCGAGGACGAAGATCGTCGAGATTTGTTGGCAGGTCTCGTTGATGCGAGGAAGAAGGTTGCGCATGGTGACGGTGAGCAGGTAACGATCCTGCGATCGATGAGATGGTCTGACACTGCAGACGAGATCGTTTCCTGGATAGTTGAACAGTTTCGCCCAGCTGAATGAAATTTCGACGACCGTCAGAAAACTCTGCTCGAGGGTGCCTAGGCCTCGGGTGCTGCCTCCGGGCTCTTCGCGGCCTTGCGGCGGCGCATCCATTCGAAGAACATCGGGGCCACCGAGACCAGCACGATCAGGATGAAGATCGGTTCGAGCAGCTTCTGAATGATCTCGAACTGGCCCAGCCAATAGCCGAGCAGCGTGAGACCGACGCCCCACACCACGGCGCCGAGGATGTTGTAGAGCGCGAAGATCGGGTAGCTCATCTTGGCTGCGCCGGCGGTGATCGGAGCCAGGGTCCGCACGATCGGCACGAACCGGGCGATCACGATGGCGAACGGTCCGCGCTTTTCGAAGAAGGCGTGCGCCTCGTCGAGGTACTTTTGCTTGAGGAAGCGGGCCTCCGGCTTGAACATCGACGTGCCGATGCCCCGGCCGATCCAATAGCCAACCTGGCCGCCCAGGATTGCCGCGATGGGGATGAAGACCAGCAGCTGCCACAGCTGAAAACTGGCCTGCGAAGCACCGTCGGCAGCTGCGGCAGCGGTGCCTGCTGCCAGCATCCCGGCCACGAACAACAATGAATCGCCAGGCAGCACCGGGAACAGCACCCCCGACTCCACGAAGATCACCACTAGCAACCCGAGCAGCGCCAAGGTTCCGAAGTGACCGAGCAGTTTGATCGGATCCAGGAAATCCGGCATGAGCGCCAGGGTGGTGACGGATTCGGGTGCTGCCAGCAAGTTCACGGCGCCAACAGTACCGTCGATATCTATCGTCAACCTGGCTGCCTTATGGTGAGGGGCGAATCCGCAGAGCTGACATGGAGGTCGTCGAAGTGCCCATCGCCACGCCCGAGGTCTACGCCGAAATGCTGAACCGGGCCAAGGAGCATTCTTTTGCCTTCCCGGCAATCAACTGCACCTCATCGGAATCGATCAACGCCGCGATCAAGGGTTTCGCTGACGCGGGCAGCGACGGCATCATCCAATTCTCCACCGGCGGTGCGGAATTCGGTTCCGGTCTGGGTGTCAAGGACATGGTGACCGGCGCGGTCGCGCTTGCTGAGTTCGCGCACGTCATCGCGGCCAAGTACGGCATTACCGTCGCCCTGCACACCGACCACTGCCCCAAGGACAAGCTGGACAGCTTTGTGCGTCCGCTGATCGCCATTTCGCAGGAGCGCGTGGCAGCTGGCCAGAACCCGTTGTTCCAGTCGCACATGTGGGATGGCTCGGCGGTGCCGATCGGCGAAAACCTCGAGATCGCGCAGGAACTGCTGGCCGCCACGGCAAAGGCTCACATCATCCTCGAGGTCGAGATCGGCGTGGTGGGAGGCGAAGAGGACGGTGTCGAGGCCGAGATCAACGAGAAGCTCTACACCTCGTCCGAGGACTTCGAGAAGACGGTGGATGCGCTCGGTGTCGGCGAGAACGGCCGGTACCTGCTGGCGGCCACCTTCGGCAACGTGCACGGTGTCTACAAGCCAGGCAACGTCAAACTCAAGCCGGAGGTGCTGGAAGAGGGGCAGCGCGTCGCCTCGGCCAAGCTCGGCTTGCCGGAGGGCTCCAAGCCGTTCGATTTCGTGTTCCACGGCGGCTCGGGCTCGCTGAAGTCGGAGATCGAGGACTCGCTGCGCTTTGGCGTGGTGAAGATGAACGTTGACACCGACACCCAGTACGCCTTCACCCGGCCGATCGCCGGGCACATGTTCGCCAACTACGACGGTGTGCTCAAGATCGACGGTGAAGTGGGCAACAAGAAGACCTACGATCCGCGCAGCTACCTGAAGAAGGCCGAGGCCAGCATGACTGAGCGGGTCATCGAGGCCTGCAACGACCTGAAGTCGGCGGGCCGGTCGGTCTCCGCCGGAATGGCGTAGTCGCTGTTTTCGCCGAGTGTGAGCATCACCGCTCGCACTCGGCGACATGCGTTTAATCGGACTGGCAGATCTTCCATTCCTTGTCGCGGAACTGCAGATCGAAGCTGCGCGATGAGCGGGTCTGCGGCGCGAACGCCATGAAGGAGGTGACGTTGGCCTCAGCGTGCTCACCGTTGACCACAACCTCGTCGATGCTGGCTACCACTGGATACTGCTTGGCGGCCGCCACCTTCTGATACGTCTGGGACCACTCGGCGTCGGGGTAGCGGACGTAACCGTCACGGGTTTCGCCGCACGTGATTGTCCGCAGCGCTGCCAGGTTGCCGGTCTGGATGGCGTTGTCGTAGTTCTGAATGCTGGTGCGCACCAGCTCTTCTTGTGACGCCTTCGGTGCGGTGGTGCGCGAGATGACGACCGCGGCAAGGACGATCACCGCCGCCAGCGCGGCGACGACGAGTGCCAGCGCGATCACCCAGCCCCAGCTGCGCTTCTCCTCCTTGCGAGGAGCGATCGTCTCGGGGGTGGCGACCTTCGGGCGGGCCTGGGTCGCCAGCGGCGCGATGAGCTCAGTTTTCGGATCGTCGCCGACGGGCGCGATCATCTCGGTCTTGTTGGCGTCGAATCCCGGTGCCGTGTAGCGCGGAACGTCGGGCTTAGCGGGAGCCATCACGACGGTCTGGGCGTCATCGAGCGAGGGGACCGGTCCGGTGTCGGCGGTGTCGGATATCTCCGGGGTATTCGCGGCGCCTTCCGGCTGCTCGGCGGAGTCCGCAGGCTTCTCGCCCTGTGAGTCGGGCTTGGCCTCGGAATTTCCACCGGTGGGGTTCGCCATGCGTCTCGTTCCTTATCCGTGCTGAGCGCTCTTTTGCGCAGGCGCGATCGACCGCGCCCACCCTATCGCGATCGCGGGAGGCGGTTCGCGTCAGAATGGTTTCCATGAGTCCAATGCATGATCTGCTGGGTCCCGAGCCGGTGCTGCTACCCGGAGATGAGGACGCCGAGTCAGCCCTGCTCAACGGGCAGGATCCCGCCGCGGTGGCGGCGGCCTATCCGTCCGCCTCGATCGCCTGGGCCGAACTGGCCGAGAACGCGCTGGACGGTGACGGGTCCGTCGGCAGCACCGTCACCGCCTACGCCTTCGCGCGCACCGGGTATCACCGCGGCCTGGACCAGTTGCGACGGAACGGATGGAAGGGCTTTGGTCCGGTGCCGTATTCGCATGAGCCCAATCGTGGCTTCCTGCGGGCGGTGGCGGCCCTCGCGCGTGCCGCTCAGTTGATCGGCGAGAACCACGAGTTCGCGCGGTGCTGCGATCTGCTCGATGACTGCGATCCGGCGGCCCGCCCCGCGTTGCTCACGTCCTGACGTCGGCGCTCCCTAAAACCTTCTCGCCGACACGCCGCGTTATGCGCGGATCGTTCGGCATGTCACGGCGTGTCGGCGGGGTAAGGGGCGGACGAGCGGACCCATTGGCCTATGCGAACTTTTGCATATAAGTTCGAGAGGTCGAGAGGAGCCACCGTGGGAGCCGGACACGATCACTCGCACGTCGCCAGTTCAGCCAATCCGGCCGATGTCCGAGTGGGACGCATGTGCGTCTCGCTGGGCATTGTCGGTTCGTTCTTTGTGCTCGAACTCGTCGTCGCCCTGCTGATCAACTCGTTGGCCCTGTTGGCCGATGCCGGGCACATGCTCACCGACCTGGTCGGGCTCATCATGGGGCTCAGCGCCATTCTGCTGGCCCGCCGCGGAAGCACCTCGGCGGCAAGGACCTACGGATGGCACCGGGCAGAGGTGCTCACCGCGATCGTCAACGCGGCGCTGCTCACCGGCATCGCGGCGTTCGTGATGTACGAGGCGGTGGAACGTCTCACCAGTGGCGCGCCTCCGGAAGTGCCGGGGCTGCCGATGATGGTTGTCGCACTGGCCGGGCTGGCCGCCAACGTGGTGGTGATCTGGCTGCTGCGTTCACACGCCGAGAGCAGTCTTGCGGTGCGCGGCGCGTACATGGAGGTGCTGGCCGATGCCGTCGGCAGCGTCGGGGTGCTCGTGGCCGCCATCATCACCCTGACCACCGGCTGGAAGTACGCCGATATCGTTGTTGGCGTACTGATTTCGCTGTGGATTCTGCCGCGGGCGTTCTCGCTGGCGCGGGCCGCGCTGCGCATCCTGACGGAGACGTCGCCCAAGCACATCGACGTCGAAGAACTACGTGCCGCGCTGCTGGCGGTCGACGGTGTGACCAGCGTGCACGATTTGCATGTGTGGACCCTGGTGCCCGGCAAGGACATGGCCACCGCGCACCTGACCAGCACCGCCGACTCGGCGCAGGTGCTCGCCGGGGCGCGGTCCGTGCTCGCCGAGCGCGGTCTTCCCCATGCCACGATTCAGGTGGAACCACCTGAGGCGCAAGAGCATTGCGAAGAGCACGCCAACTGGTAGGGATCGGGCGCGGTTAGAGCAGCTTGCCCCAGAAGCGGAACAGCCAGCCGCCCACGCGGGAGAGATCGGGGTCGACACCCAATGACGCGACGATCCAGTAGACGGCGTCGAAGAATGCCCTGTTGATCGGTGGCGACATCAGCAGCACGAACAGGATCAAGAATCCGAACGTCTTGGCATTGCCGAGCGCGCGCTGCGTGTTCGGGCTCAGATGGGGTTCGAGCGCACCGTAACCGTCCAGGCCCGGCACCGGCAGCAGGTTGAGCACCACCGCCGTCACCTGAAGAAAACCCAGATAGGCCATGGCTGCCCAGAACACGATGTGCTCGCGGTCGGCGAAAAGCGCCGTCGTTCCCAGAATCAGCACCGCGAGGATGGCGTTGGCGCTCGGCCCGGCCACGCTCACCAGGGTGCGCTGCCGGTTGCTCATGCCCGCGGTGTGCACGTACACGGCGCCACCCGGGAGCCCGATGCCGCCGAGGGCGATGAACACGAGGGGCAACACGATGGAGAGCACCGGATCGGTGTATTGCAGCGGGTTCAACGTCAGATATCCGCGCGCACCGGTGTCGCCGAAACGCCACGCGGTATAGGCATGCCCGAACTCGTGCAGACACAGGGACACCACCCAGCCGGCGAACACGAAGACAAACACTCCGCCGCGGGCCAGCAGCTCGGTCGAATTGCCGCCGAGCCATGCGAGCACCGCCCCGGCGACGGTGACTGCGACGAGCGCGAGAAAGACAGGGCTGGGCCGGACCGACTGCGTGACGTTCACGGGCAAAAGCTACCGGACGAGCAACCAGCCCTGCTGGTGCCGATAGAAGGTGGACCGGGTGACGGGACGAGGGCCCGCGACACCGTCACGGACGACTACGGCGGCCTCGGTGCCCAGTTGAGCGGCTCGTCCGGTCACCCAGCGACGGGGAACCAGCCCCGCTCGGCCCCGTACGGAGGCCCGCAGGCCGGGCAGCGACTCGATGGGCTCGACGTCGACGGCGGCGATGCCCTCGAACAGCAGGGTGTCATCGACGGTGGCCTCACCGGTGACCCCGTCGCCGTCGATGCTCTGCCATGAGGCACGTCCGGCGAGGGCGGTGCCGGTGTCATCCCGGATAAGCGGCACCCGGCGCGCATGGCCCGCGCGGGCCCGCCGTGCCGCACCGATCCCGATCCGATAGATCCGGCGCGCGCGTGAACGGCGGTCCGGTACAAAACCCAGTTCCACGTCCAGTCTTTCGGCGCGCATCAGTCGGGTCAGCACCTGTCCGAGCTCACCGTCCCCGCCGACGACGATGAGCCGTATCGTGCCGTCCGGAAGCGCGTCCACGAGCGCGCGGACGGCGTCCGAATCCTGCACCCGGTGCACGGGGAGGTCCCGGAGAGCGCGGGGCAGCCGACGTACACCGAACAGCAAAACCCGCACGGACCCCGTTTCGGTGCCGCTCGGGGCACTCACCATGGAACTCCTTCGTCGGTGGCGAATACGTACAAAGCCCGTGGCCTGCGATACAGTGGCTCACCGGCTGAACAACATTTTGCACGCGCAGCGTCGCGCCGCCTTCGCCCAGCCGGAAGGACAGTGTGTGCTGCCAACAGGGAAGCGCAGATAACGCACATGCCGGCAATAGTCCTGATCGGCGCCCAATGGGGTGACGAGGGGAAAGGCAAGGCAACCGACCTGCTCGGTGGCTCGGTTCAATGGGTAGTCCGCTACCAAGGCGGTAACAACGCCGGACACACCGTGGTCTTACCCAATGGCGAGAACTTCGCCCTCCACCTCATCCCGTCGGGAATCCTCACCCCGGGAGTGACCAACGTCATCGGCAACGGGGTCGTTGTGGATCCCGGCGTACTGCTCACCGAGCTCGCGGGTCTGGAGCAGCGGGGTATCGACACCTCGGGCCTCATTCTCTCCGCGGACGCGCATCTGTTGATGCCGTATCACGTCGCGATCGACAAGGTGACCGAAAGATACTTGGGATCCAAGAAGATTGGCACCACCGGCCGCGGTATCGGCCCCTGTTATCAGGACAAGGTGGCGCGCATCGGGATCCGGGTCGCCGATGTTCTCGACGAGGAATCTCTGCGCCAAAAAGTCCATGCCGCACTGGAAATCAAGAACCAGGTGCTGGTCAAGATTTACAACCGCAAGGCGCTCGACCCGGATCAGGTGGTCGACGGCGTGCTCGAGCAGGCAGAGGGATTCAAGCACCGTATCGCCGATGCGCGTCTTGAGCTCAACCAGGCGCTGGAACGTGGCGAGACGGTGCTGCTGGAGGGATCGCAGGGCACCCTGCTCGACGTCGATCACGGCACGTACCCCTTTGTGACGTCCTCGAACCCCACGGCGGGCGGTGCATCCGTGGGGTCCGGCATCGGCCCCACCCGGATCACCACCGTGCTCGGGATTCTCAAGGCTTACACCACGCGGGTGGGTTCGGGTCCGTTCCCCACCGAACTGTTCGACGAGCATGGTGCCTACCTGGCCAAGACCGGCGGCGAGGTGGGCGTGACCACCGGGCGTGCCCGGCGTTGTGGCTGGTTCGATGCCGTCATCGCCCGGTATGCCACCCGGGTCAACGGCATCACCGACTACTTCCTGACCAAGCTGGACGTGCTGTCCAGCCTGCAGACCGTCCCGATTTGCGTCGGGTACGAGGTGGACGGCAAGCGCACCAACGAGATGCCGATGACCCAAAGTGAGATCTACCGCGCCACACCGGTTTACGAAGAGCTTCCGGGTTGGTGGGAGGACATCTCCGGTGCCCGCGAGTTCGGCGATCTGCCCGCCAAGGCGCAGGACTATGTGCTGCGCCTCGAAGAGCTCGCCGGTGCGCCGATGTCGTGCATCGGCGTCGGGCCGGGCCGGGATCAGACGATTGTGCGGCGGGACATACTCTCGAGGTCATGACCGCCGACGGGGACAGACTCGCCGCACTGCATGAAGAGATGAATCGGGCGATCCGTGAAATCCGTGGCGGGGGATTCCCGCAGTACTCGCCCTCCTCGGTGGGGCCGGGGTTCGGGCGCTTCCTGACTGCCGTGCGGCGGCTGCAGGATCTCGCGGTATCCGCCGATATGGACGACCCGCGCTGGGACGAGGCGGCCGATCTCACCGAGAAACTCGTCGAGCTGATGGACCCGTATGAGGCACCCGAAGGCGTTGGACCCGCCAACCGGGTCGCCGACGAGCCCGCCAACGGGCACCTGCTGCTGCCGCCGTGGTTCATCGACAAGGCCGGTCCGGACGGTATCCAGGCTCACGGCGACTTTCCGCGGTTCTACCTCGGCGGCAACGGCGCCGTGCACGGCGGCATCTTGCCGCTGCTGTTCGATCATCTCTTCGGGATGACGGTGATCATGGCGGGCCGCACCATCAGCCGTACGGCCTTCCTGCACGTCAACTATCGCCAGGTGGTGCCGGTGGGTGTGGCCCTGACGGCGTGCAGCCGCATCGACGAGGTGGATCGCCGCAAGGCGTTCGTCTCAGCGGAGCTCTACGACGCGCAGGGCGCGGTGCTGGCCGATGCGAATGGGTTGATGGTGCAGCTACTGCCCGGACAGCCGTGAGCGGCTACCGGTCGGCCTGATTCATGGTGGCCTCTTCGAGGTCGAGTCCGCGGAGCACGGTGCGCAGCACCTCGTCGTCGATATTGCCCGCGTCGCGTTCGGCGATGAACACCTCGCGCTCCTTCTCGAGCATCTCCAGCCGCAGATTCCGGAATGCCGCCATGGGGCTCTCGCCGGCGTCTTCGTCGCTGCGTCCGAGGCGCTCCCATGCCGCGTTGCGGCGGCGGGTGTTCCAGTGCCGCAGGATTTCGGCGGCGCGGCTGCGCACGTTGGTGTCCTCGATGCCGTCATTGTCATCGAGAAGTTCCTCGAGACGGTCCGCGGCCGCACGGGCGGCCTTGTCCTGAGCGGCGGCCTCGGCGAGCGCGTCCTTGCGTTCGTCATCGCTTTGCACGCCGAGTACCCGGATCACCCACGGCAGGGTAAGCCCATGCAACAGAAGGGTTCCCACTACCACGACGAAGGTCAGGAACACGATGTGCGGGTGCCCGGGCAGGGGCTCGCCGGTGATGGTGGTCAGCGGTACCGCGAAGGCCATCGCCAGGGACACCACGCCCCGCATTCCGGCCCATGCCACCACGAAAACCCCACGCGCTGAGGGGCGTTGGCCGGGTGGACGCATATACGCGAACGCGAAGACGAACAGGATGCGCACCACGATCACCGTGGAGAGCACCGCGATCGAAGACAGCACGATGGTGGCGAAGGACAGGCCTCGTAGTCCTTCGACGACCTTGGGCAGCTGCAACCCGATGAGCAGGAAGGCGAAGGATTCCAGCAGCAGCTGCACGGCCTTCCACACCGCGTCGTCCTGGAGCCGGGTGGCGTATCCGGCGTGCACCGAGCGGTGTCCCAGCATGAGCCCGGCGACCACGACGGCGATCACGCCCGAGCCATGAATCTCCTCGGCGAGCAGGTACGCGAAGAACGGCACCACCAGGCCGATGGCGCTCTCGGACAGAGGATCGTCGAGCTTGCACCGGATGATGTTGACCAATTTGCCGATGATGAACCCGACGAGCACCCCGCCGATGGCCGCGAGCGCGAAAATCTTGAGCCCGTCGGCCACGGTGGCGCCGAGCCCGATCGCCGCGGCTATCGCCACCCGATACGCGGTGAGCGCTGTCGCGTCATTGAGCAGACTTTCGCCGCCCAGCAGCGTCATGATGTTGCGCGGCAGCCCCAGGCGCCGGCCGATCGCGGTGGCCGATACCGCGTCGGGCGGTGCCACGATGGCACCCAGCACGAGTGCGCCGGCCAACGGCAGCTCGGGGACGGTGTAAAAGGCCACGAACCCGACCGCAACGGTGGTGAGCAGCGGAAGCAGCACGGCGAGGCTGCTGACCGCCCGCATGTTCTTGCGCAGGTTGACGTAGGAGCTTTCCAGCGCCGTCGTGTACAGCAGCGGCGGCAAGATCACGAACAGGACGAGGTCCGGATCCATCTCGATGGACGGCAGGCCGGGGATGGCGGTGGCCGCCAATCCGGCTACGACCAGCACCAACGGGGTCGGAAGCCCAAATCGCCGGGAAATCGCGGCCAGGACCAGGGCAACCGTCAGTACCGCCAGCAGGGAAACGTTCACCTTCGTATTCTGTGCGGAGAGCGGTTCTGGCGCCTAAGCGGGCATGTTGAGAGGGCATATATGAAGCGGCTGTTCCGGCGTGGATCCGCCGCTCCCGAGTCGACACAGGGCGAAGGCGCCTGTCCTGAGCTGGCCGCCGCCACCGGGCAAGACCCACAGCCCCGGACCCCGGGGCAGTGCGAGGACTGCGCGGCACTGGGTGAGCAGGTGTGGGCCCATTTGCGGTTGTGTCTGGAATGCGGCCGGGTCAGCTGCTGTGATTCGAGCCCCCACCAGCACGCCACCGCACATTTTCATGCCTCGGGGCATCCGGTGATGCGGTCACACGAGCCGGGTGAGGATTGGCGCTGGTGTTATGTCCACAGCACTCTCGGTTGAGGATGTGTGGCAATCTGGCACGCTAGGCACGGTCCAATAGGGCTACAGGTCGACCGGAAGGCGTGAAAGGCATCGTGGTGACGCAGGAGGGTTCGCCCCCCAGCGAGCACGGCTCGACGGGTTCCACGGGCACCGTCGAGCCCGGGCCCGCCGAGGCCGCGCCGGTGACCGAAGACGCCGTGCGTGCCACCAATGGCGCCAAGTCCGCTAAGGCTGCTAAGGCTGCCAACAGCGTGAAACCCCTCTCCGAACTGGCCAGCACCGAGTCCCCGGCGTCGAAGGCACCGGAACCCGTGGCCGTCAACCGCACCACCGTCATGCTGCTGGGGTCGGGTGAATTGGCCAGGGAACTGGCCATCTCCTTCCAGCGTCTGGGCGCTGAGGTGGTCGTGGTGGATACCGGCGAGGGCGGACCTGCCCATACCGCCGCAGACCGTTCGGTGCTCGCGCCGATTGGTGAGTCGGAGAGCCTGCTGGCGCTCGTCGAGAAAGAACGGCCCCGATTCGTGGTGCCGCTGGTCGAGACGGCGTCGGGCGAGGCGCTCGACAAATTGGCCGAGGGCAAGGTCACCCAGGTGATTCCGACGGCTAAGGCCGTCCGGATGGCCGGCGATCGCGAGGCGATGCGGCGGATGGCCGCCGAGGACCTGGGCCTGCCCACGCCCGCGTACTGGTTCGCGAACTCGGTCGAGGAGCTGCACAAGGTTCTCGAGACCGCGGGTTTCCCGGTTGTGGTGCGTCCGGTGTCGGCCGCCTACGGCCAAGGCCAATCGGTGGTGCTGCGTGACAGTGATGCCGAACCGGCGTGGGATCAGGCCGTCGCGTCGAACATCGGAGGCAGCCAGCGGGTGCTGGTGGAAACCGTGGTGGAGATCGACTACGAGATCACGCTGCTCACGGTGCGGACAGCCGGGGTCGGCGGGGCGACCAGACTGTATTTCTGCGAGCCCATCGCGCATCGGCAGAGCGGCACGGATGCGCTGCAGATGTGGCAGCCGCAACCGCTGAGTCAGGCGGCCCTGGAGCTGGCCCGGTCGATTGCCGCCAGGGCGGTCAATGCCCTTGGCGGGCATGGTGTCTACGGCGTCGAACTATTTGTCCGCGGCGACGAGGTGTACTTCTGCGACGTGAGTGCGCGGCCCTATGACTCCGGGCTGGTGACCGTGCGATCGCAGCGCTTGTCCGAGTTCGATATGCACGCGCGCGCGGTGCTGGGTGTGCCGATCGACACCATTTTGGTGTCGCCGGCGGCCGCCGAGGTGGTCTACGGCGACGGCCCTGGTCCCTCATCGCGGCAGCTCGACGAGGCGCTGCAGATACCGGAGAGCGATCTTCGGATGTTCGGGCATTCGGAGATCCACCGGCGTCGCCGCGTCGGCGTGGCACTGGCGACCGCACCCAACACCGCGCTGGCGCTGAGCCGTGCCCAACAGGTCGCCCGGCATCTGCGGTGACACCCGACGAGCAGGCCGCCGATCACGAGGACACCGGGAGTCCTGCACCATTCATCGCCGGGGCGGCGATCTTTGGAATCGTGGTGATCGGTATCGCGATATCGGCGTTCTTCCGGACGGGCGACGGCCTCACCGAAGAGGGCAGGGTGGGGCAGTCCGTGGTCGCGCAGAATGACGCGCTGCAGCGACGTGCGTATGCCGACTATGTGGCGAACAGCTGCCGGGCCATTGTCACGCCGGAAAAGAATGTGATTGCCGCACAGGACAAATCCGAGGCATCGCACGGAAACCGGTACGTGGACGACGTCAAGGACGTGAAGATCAGCGGGGATACCGCGACCGCGACGGTGACCTATCACTACATGAAATCCGAGGACAACAAGCTCACCGCGGACGTCTCCTTCGTCAAGGAAGACGGCTCGTGGAGGGTCTGCAGTCAGTACTGAAGGTCTTCACGCAAGCGGTTCATCGCAACCAATACACTGGCTCTTCGTGGGCTACGCAGGAGATATCACCCCCGAGGCGGCGTGGGCGCTGCTGAAGGAAAACCCGGAAGCCGTGCTGGTTGATGTGCGCACGTCGGCGGAGTGGAAGTGGGTCGGGGTTCCCGACCTCACCGAGCTCGGCCGCGATGTCGTGTACATCGAGTGGGTGCGCTCCAACGGCGAACGCAATGAGCAGTTCCTCGACGAGCTGACCGCGGCCGGGGTAACACCCGGCGAGCGCCCGGTGGTGTTCCTGTGCCGGTCCGGTAACCGGTCGATCGGCTCGGCGGAACTGGCCACCGAGGCGGGAATCGCCCCGTCTTACAACGTGCTTGACGGGTTCGAGGGCAACCTGGATGAGAACGGGCACCGTGGCGGCGTCGGCTGGCGGGCCATCGGTCTGCCATGGCGGCAGTCATGAGCCAGACGCCGGACGGTATCCCCTCGGTGCGGATTCCCAGGGCACTGCCCGAGGGCGTGAGCCAGGCGACCATCGGCGTACGCGGTGGCCTGTTGCGCTCCGAGTTCGAAGAGACCGCCGAGGCGATGTATCTGACCTCCGGGTATGTGTACGAGAGTGCTGCCGCCGCGGAACGCGCCTTCACCGGCGAGGTCGACCGGTATGTGTACTCCCGATACGGCAACCCGACGATCTCCATGTTCGAGGAGCGGCTGCGGCTCATCGAGGGTGCCGAGGCGGCGTTTGCGACAGCAACAGGGATGTCGGCGGTGTTCACCGCACTGGGTGCGTTGCTCGGTGCTGGTGACAGACTTGTCGCTGCGCGCAGTCTCTTCGGTTCCTGTTTCGTGGTCTGTAATGAGATCCTGCCGCGCTGGGGCGTGGAGACCGTGTTCGTCGACGGTGAGGACCTCTCCCAGTGGGAAGAGGCGCTGTCCGTTCCCACTCAGGCGGTCTTCTTCGAAACTCCTTCCAACCCAATGCAATCGCTGGTCGACATCGAGGCGGTATGCAATCTGGCGCATGCCGCAGGTGCAAAAGTGGTGCTGGACAACGTCTTTGCCACCCCGCTGTTGCAGCAGGGTATTCCGCTGGGTGCCGATGTGGTGGTCTACTCCGGCACCAAGCACATCGACGGGCAGGGCCGGGTGCTCGGCGGCGCCATCCTGGGTGACACCGAATACATCGAGGGTCCCGTCAAGACGCTGATGCGGCACACCGGGCCGGCGCTGAGCCCGTTCAATGCCTGGACGCTCGTGAAAGGGCTTGAAACGCTGGATCTTCGGGTGCGGCATGCCAACGAGTCCGCCTCCAAGATCGCGCAGTTCCTGGAACAGCATCCTGCGGTGCGCTGGGTGCGTTACCCGTTCCTGCCGAGCCATCCTCAGTACGAGCTGGCCAAGCGGCAGATGAGCGGCGGCGGCACCGTCGTCACCTTCGAACTCGACGCCGACGGCGACGCGGGCAAGCAGCGCGCCTTCGAGGTGCTCGACGGGACCTCGCTCATCGACATCTCGAACAACCTGGGCGATTCCAAGTCGCTCATCACTCACCCCGCCACCACGACCCACCGCGCCATGGGGCCGGAGGGCCGCGCGGCGATCGGGCTCTCCGACGGTGTGGTGCGTTTGTCGGTCGGGCTCGAGTCGACGGAGGACGTCATCGCGGACCTGGATCGGGCGCTGAGCTAACTCGGGCTAGCTTTAGTTAGCAGGGGCTAGCACTCCTGGGAGTTCCTTTGTAGTATCCCGTCATGACGCAACGAAGCGTTCATGTCGCGGTACTGGTGTTTGCCGCAGTGGTCATGACGACGGCAGTAACTGCCTGCTCGATGTCCGATTTCGTGGGCGGCGCCGTAGAGCGCACCACATATCCGCCGATCACTCCCATTCCGCCGCCCCCTCCGGGTGCCAGCGTTCTGCCTGCGGATTTTCCGCGCGATATCCCGGTCGTCAAGGGAACCTATCGCCAGGACGGCGAAGGCGATTCTCGGACCCTGGCGGTCAGCGGTGTCGACGCATCGGCCACGGCCGCAGCGGGCAAGCTGCTGACCGACGCCGGATTCGAACATCAAACCGTGATGGGCCAGGACGCCTATCTCAACAACAAGTACACCGTGCTGGTGGTCGGCGACGACCTCGGTGGAGCCTTCACCCTGCGCTACACCGTGATGCCGATGACCGGTGTGCCGGGCATGCCCAGTGTCACCTTCCCGCCGTTGATCTGAGGAGCCGACCATGTCGCACCAATACAGTCCGGCGTTCGAGCGGGCGGGACGCCTGGTGGCCAAGCACGCAAAGTTGGTGATACTGGCCTGGATTGCGGTCGGGGTTCTTGTCAATACCGCCTGGCCGCAGCTGGAGCGGGTGGCCAACGAGCACTCGGTCAGTCCGCTGCCGACGGGTGAGGTGAGCCCGGCGCTGGCATCGATGAAGGAGATGGGAAAGGCGTTCGGCCGCCCCGGTATCGACAACGCCGTCATCATCGTGATGCACAGCGACAAGGGATTTGACGCCGATGCACAGGCCCGGTACTCCGCGCTGATCGACCGGCTGGGCGGGAACAAGGAGTACGTCACCTTCGTCCAGGATCAGCTGGGCGATCCCCGGATGCGTAACAACCCGGTGGCGCGTAAGCAGGTCCTCAGCGAGGACGGCACCACCTGGTATGCCATGGCGGGGTTGGCAGGGGATCTGGGTACTCCGTTGGCGCAGAGGTCATATCGATCTGTCGATGACTTGGTGAAACAGACCTTCGCCGGATCGGGGACTACGGCGAACATCACTGGCGCGGCGGGCACCATCACCGATATGGGTAACGCCGCGCTGGGTGACCTGCCCAAGATCGGTGCGGTGACCGTGGTGGTCATCGGTCTCATCCTGTTGTTGGTGTTCCGATCGTGGTTCACCGCAATGCTGCCGCTGTTGGTGATGGGAATGAGCCTGCTCATCGCCCGCGGCGTCATCGCCGGGCTCGCCGATCGGAGCCTGGTTCCGGTGTCCTCGGTATCTGCCGGACTGATGATGGCCGTGCTGATGGGGGCCAGTGTCAATTACACGGTATTCCTGGTCAGCCGGTATCACGAACGAATACGTGCGGGGGAGGAGCCGCCGGAGGCCCTGGCGCATGCCTGTGGCTCGATGACCAGGGTCATCCTGGCGACGGCCGCGACCGTGGCGATCGCCAACATCGCGCAGTTGACCGCCAAGCTGGCCTTCCTCGCTGCGGCCGGTCCGGCGGTGTCCATGGGTGTGATCGTCGCGTTCTTCGTGGTCACCACGCTGCTGCCGGCGACGCTGAGCCTGGCGGCCACGCGCGGGTTGGGACTGCCGGGACCTGATCGGGCGGGGGTGTATTGGCACCGCATGGGTGTGAATGTCGTGCGGCACCCCTGGCCCGTCTTCGGTGTGGCCATCGTGATCCTGTTGGCGGCCGCGTCCTTCGTCCCCTTTATGCGACCCAGTTTCGACATGTCGCGGGTACTGCCCGATTCGGCCCAGTCAAACCAGGGTATGCATATCCTGAACGCCCATTTCCCAGCCAATTCGGTGATGCCGCAATACCTTCTGATCCAGGCGCCTTCGGATCTGCGCAATCCGCGTGCGCTGGGCGATCTTGACCAGATGGCCGAGCGGATCTCCCAGCTCAAGGGAGTCGGGAAGGTTGTCGGCATCACCCGGCCCGATGGGAACAAGCTCACCCAGGCCACGCTGGCGTGGCAGATCGGGTACATGGGAACGCAGATCGACAAGACGAGTGGACAGGTCAACGCCGACCTGCGGCCACAGCTCGAACGGATGTCCCAGCTCGCCGATGTCATGTCGGCCATGACCAACGAGCTGGGCGACGGGGATCTGGCCCGGATGCAGCAGATGATGCCGCAGATGTTGTCGATGGCCAAAGAGGTTGAGGGGCAGCTTGACCGGTATCAGTCGCTGATATCCCAGATGGGCACGGTGGCGGGGATGGTGGATCAGCTGGCCACGATGGGCCCCTCGGTCGAGGCGACCTTCTCGGCGCTCGATGCCGGGGTGTCGTTGACTCAGACGCTCACCGAATCCCCGTTCTGCCCGGTGCAGCCCGATTGTGTGAAGCTGCGCGATCAGCTGGTGGCGCTGCGCGACACGGGTCCGCTCTCGTCGGTGGAGAGCCTGCGAGAGTCGGTGCGGACGGTCACCGGCGGCAAGACGATTACCCAGCTGCTGGGTGATATGAACAGTCAGTTCAAGCAGATTCGCGGATTGCTCGCGAAATTGCCCGAGATGGAACGCAAATTCGAACGCATATCGGGGTACTTCCAGCAGCTGAAGGGGCTGGGAGTGGATATGAACTCTGTCAAGACGATGGGCGTGCGGATCCGCGATTTGAACACCCAACTCGAGGACACCGTGCGGTCCATGGGCGAGGCCGCGGTGACCCTGCAGACGATCGGCAAGGACTCCAATTCTCCTGCGGCATCCGGATTCTCCGTGCCAGGGGCGATGCTGCAGAATCCCGGATTCAAGGAGCTGAGTTCGGCCTTCCTGCAGGACGACGGGCGTACCGCCATGTATCTGGTGCAGTCGCCGCTCAACCCCTATGGACCCGAAGCGATGCAGCTGAGCCGTGACATGGAACGCGTCGGCAACGAGGCCACGCCCAACACCGCGCTGGCCGGTGCCACGGTGTCGGTGGGCGGTTTTCCTGCCATCAACGCCGATCTGAAGAAGGCCTACGACAGTGATCTGCGCGAGATCATCGTGGTCACACTGCTCATCATCTTCGTGGTGATGTGTCTGCTGCTGCGGGCGGTGGTGGCGCCGCTGTATCTGCTGGGCACGGTGCTCCTCACCTATATCGCCTCACTGGGCATCGGTGTGCTGGTGTTTCAGGTTCTCCTTGGGCAACAGCTGGATTGGGCCGTCCCGGCGATGACCTTTGTGCTGATTGTGGCCGTCGGGGCCGACTACAACATGCTGTTCATCTCGCGGCTGCGGGAGGAGAGCGCCCGGGGCATGCGGCTGGGCATCATCCGGACCGTGCGTCAGACCGGATCGGTGATCACCTCGGCCGGTTTGGTGTTCGCCGCCAGCCTGCTGGGCATGATGGTCGGGTCGGTCAATCAGATGGTGCAGATGGGGTTCATCATCGGGGTGGGCATCCTGCTGGACACCTTCATCGTCAGGACCCTGATGGTGCCGACGCTTGCTCAGGCATTCGGCAAGCTGAGCTGGTGGCCCTCCAAGGCGTGACCGGGCACGGGCCCGCTAGGCCACTAGTTCCGGATGCGGCAGCGGCGCATCGGGATTGGCAACCCGGCGGGTAAATGTGCCGTGGAACCCTATCGGCAAGTGATGCGTCAGGTGCGCCACCGCCAATGGACCTCGCTCGACATCACGCGCATCGAGAATGACTAGTTGCGAACGGTTTTCCACGAGATCGTGATTGACCGCGAGCAGCCAGCCGTCATCTTGTGCGGAGTCTTTGTCGCGCGGCACAAAGAGGGGTTCGCACACCGAGGCCTTCCCGAAGTCGCAGTGTGTCATGGTGCCGGTGCGATGGTCGAACTTGAAGATGCCGTTGTAGTGGCCCTTGCGTTCCAGCGTCCCGGCCGTATAGGTGATCTGATGATTGCGAGTGGACTGGCGCCAGTCATATTGCGGGAATTCGATTTTCGCGGACTGTGACACCACTTCCTCGGTGATCTTGCCGCTGGGTGAGATACGGAAGCGCACCAGGTGACTGTCCGGCCATTCGCGGATCACCAGATGGTGATGAGGATTCGGGTGGTCTTTCGGTCCCATGGCGGAGACCAGTGTTCGTCGTAAAAATTCGAGGCTTTCATATCTGACGAATTCGACCACCGCATCGGGGCCGTCCTGGAAGGCGTTGGTGACATGGATATGAGTCTGGGGGGCGTGTTCGATGACGAGCGGCTTCGACCCGTCGCGTGGCACCAGAATGAACTTGGTACTGCCATTGGTCAGCTGGTACTCGAGGCTTTCGTCAAAACGCTTGCCGCGCAGCAGCTGGCCGACGTTGGGGCGAATCGGATCGAGCACGAAGACCAGGTACTTCTCGGTCAGCGCGAAATCATGGTTCCAGCCCATATCCCACAGGGTTACCGAATTGATCTGCGAGAGTTTACCGCTGGGGCTCACCCGGTAGCAGCGCAGTCGTGGTGTGGGAAAGACGTCGAGGCCGAAGTTGAACATCTCGCCGGTGACAGGATCCCATTTCGGGTGTGCCGAGAAGGCGCCGACATACCCGAGCTTGCCCTTGAAGTCGTTGGTGCCCAGCGTTTCCAGGGTATCGGGATCCAGCCGGTGTGGCGGGCCGCCCTCCCAGAGTGCCAGCATTTCCCCGGCCAGCGACACGATGTTGGTGTTCGCGGTGTTCGCCGGCACCTGGAGGTTGGCGAGTAGCTTCCCGGGCACCTGGGTGGTGATCCCGGGTCTGCGCATCGGGCCCTGCTGCAGCCCGTCCCGGAACTGCTGAGTGCGCACATATCGGTTAGTGAAGCGGACCGAGGAACCGTCCAGGATGAATCGGGACACCATGCCGTCGGCATCGAACATCGTCCGCAGCACGGTGGTGCCCACCTCGAACTTGCCAGGGCCAATGCGGAAGAGCGTGCCGGTCAGCGCGGGCGGCAGGGTGCCGTCGATCTCTGTGACCTCGTAGTCGTATTCACGCAGCTGGGACTCGAAGGGCCGGGAGACGAGCTCCTCGAAGTCCGTGTCGGAGGCTGAATGCTCGGGCGCAAGTGTCATGAACTCTCCTAGACCGCATTGTCGGCAGTTTCTGATGACGGGTGTCCTCAACATTAGCGAGTAGGTTGCCTATGTCAAGACGAAGGGCGTTTACGCGTGACGAACGGTCAGATTCACCGCACGTACGGTGGCAAGACGCGAGAGCAGCGCCGAGATGAGCGGCGCGTGGCCCTGCTGCGTGCGGGCCGTGAGCTGTGGAGTGAGAAGGGCCTGGCCGCGGTCACCGTTCGGGGCGTGTGTGCCCGGACCCGGCTGACCGATCGGTACTTCTACGAGCAGTTCGAGGTAATCGGCGATTTGGTTCTGCAGATCGTGGACGACGTGTTCGCCGAACTGTTCGCGTCGATGGCAGAAGCCGGTCGGGTGGCCGGTGACAACCCCCACGCGCAGCTGACGGCGGGACTCACGGCGTACCTGGAGCAGTCGGTCGCGGACCGGGCGGTGCTGCGGATCCTGACATCCGACCTGGCCGGATATCCCGGACTTGCCGCCAAACGCCGAAGCCTTCAGCACCGCGTCGCGCGGGCGATACTCCTGACCATCGCGCCAGAGGTGTCCAAGCCGGAGCCTGCCCTGCTCGATGCCGCCGTGTTCGGCGTTGGGGGCGTCACTCTCCTCATGGAGGACTGGCTTGCCGATGAAAATAGGTGCAGCGCCGGTGAACTGGGAGCCAAGGCCACCGACATGTGTATGCGCCTGCTGGGGCCGCTGGCCTAGCCGTGGCTCACGAACTTGGTGGGCCGCAGGTACAGAATGACGCGGTCTGCCTCGTCACCGGTGCTCGTCCCGGCCCAGGGCGCCTGGTACAGGTGGGCAAGCTCTTGGATGAAGGACCCTGTCGGATCGTCGTCGATCTGGTCGATGGTGCCGCGCACCTCCAGGTACCGGTACGGGTTGGAGGGGTCCAGGATCGAGAAGGCGACGCGGGGTTCGGTCTGGATATTGCGGAACTTGGCCCGCTTATTGGTGTGGGTGAACCGGACCCGTTCGCCGTCCCAGCTGAACCACATCGGACTGGACTGCGCGCCACCGTCGCCACCGACCGTGGCCAGGTGACCGTAGAGGCGCTGTTCCAGGAGATCTTCGAAGCCCGCGGGGATTTCTGGCATGACCTATTTGAACACTCTGCCGGCGCGGATTCTTCCCCGGCCGGACATGACGGATGGCCGCCGTTCGATTCGCCGGGAGCCAAAGACTGTTGTGCACTGGTCGGTGTTCCTAGGTTCGACCGCATGACATCGGCACCCGCTGCGCCGCCGCGCGCCCGGGCGTCGGATGACGCCGCCGAGCCGGTGCTGCGGGTGCGGCGCCGGGCGCGTCCGGGCAACTGGATCCTCTCGGCCGTGGCGCTGCTGTTCGTGGCCATGTTCGTGCACGGTCTGGTGCGAAACTCGGGGTGGGACTGGCCGACATTCGCGCGGTACTTCACCGCCAAGTCGGTGCTGGCGGCCCTATGGTTGACCATCCGGCTCACCATCTACGGCACGGTGCTGGGGTTCGTGCTGGGGGTGGCGCTGGCGGCGGCGCGCCTGTCCAACAATCCCGTTCTGAAGGTCATCTCGTGGACCTACGTGTGGATTTTCCGTTCCATACCGCTGATCGTGCAGCTGCTGTTCTGGTTCAACATCGCCTACCTGTACGACAGCATCAGCTTCGGAATCCCATTTGGGCCAGGCTTGATCACCGTCGACACCAATGAGCTGCTGAGCGGTCTGACCGCCGCCGTGATCGGGTTGACCCTGCACCAGGGCGCGTATTTCGCCGAGATCATCCGGGGCGGTATCCTGTCCGTCGACGAGGGGCAATTGGAAGCCGCTGCGGCCCTGGGGATTCCCCGGCGCCGCCAGTTCTTCCGGATCGTGCTGCCGCAGGCCATGCGGTCGGTCATGCCCAACGCCGCCAACGAGGTCATCAGTTTGGTGAAGGGCACATCCATCGTGTCCACCATGGCCATCGCCGATCTCTTCTACCAGGTGCAGGTCATCTTCGGGCGTAACGGACGCGTGGTGCCACTGCTCATGGTGGCGACGGTCTGGTACATCGTCATCACCTCGGTGCTGACCGTCGTGCAGTACTACATCGAACGGCATTACGCCCGGGGAACGCACCGATGAGCACCATCGAGGTGCGTGGTGTGCGCAAGTCCTACGGCCAGGTGGTTGCGCTGCGTGATGTGAATCTGACTGTGCGACAGGGGGAGGTGACAGTCATCATCGGGCCCTCGGGCTCAGGGAAGTCGACGCTGCTGCGCACCCTGAATCACCTGGAGAAGGTGGACGGCGGGACCATCCGCATCGACGGTGAGCTCATCGGTTACCGGCAGCGTGGATCGGTGCTCTACGAGCTCTCGGAAAGGGCCGTTCTGCGTCAGCGTTCGCAGGTCGGCTTCGTCTTCCAGAACTTCAACCTGTTCCCGCATATGACGGTGCTGGAGAACGTCATCGAGGCGCCACTGGCGGCGCGGCGGGCGCCGCGCGCCGAACTGGTGGCCGAGGCGACCCGGCTGCTCGAACGGGTGGGGGTCGCCGACAAGCTGGCGGAGTATCCGCGCCGGCTCTCCGGTGGCCAGCAGCAGCGGGTGGCTATCGCCCGTGCTTTGGCGTTGCAGCCCAAAGTGATTCTGTTCGACGAGCCCACGTCCGCGCTAGATCCGGAGCTGGTCACCGAGGTGCTCGATGTGATCCGCCAGCTGGCCCGTGACGGTGCCACCCTGGTGATCGTCACGCACGAGATTGGTCTTGCCCGGGAGATCGCCGACACCGTGGTCTTCATGGATCACGGTGCCATCGTCGAGCAGGGACCGCCAGAAGAGCTGCTGGACAACCCATCACATCCACGGACCATCGGCTTCCTGTCGAAGGTGCTCGCGTGAGGGGGCTTATCGCGCTGTTCTGCACGGCGATCGTTGTGCTCACCGGTTGTGCTGGGGGCGCGGAGCCGGGCGCATCCTCGCCCTTCAATCTGAGCCCGAACCAGGAGCGGGTGCGTGCGGCGAAGGCGGACGGCATCGCCGCCGAGGTGCCCGATGCCGTCCGCAAGCGTGGCACCCTGATTGTCACCGGAGATGCTAATTCCGCACCGCCACTGCGGTTCTACGCCGATGACGACAAGACGATGATCGGGATCGAGACCGATGTCGCCTATCTGGTGGCGGACATTCTGGGACTGCGCATCGACCTGCGTTCTGCGGACTGGGCGCAGAACTTCGTCAAGGTGGACTCGGGCGAGGTCGACGCGTTCATTTCGAATGTGACGGTGACCGAGGAGCGCAAGGAGAAATTCGACTTCGCCACCTACCGTTTGGACAACGTCACCTTTGAGGCCCGGCGATCCCTGGACTGGAAGGTCCAGGGTGCCAGGGATATCGCGGGCAAGACCATCGGCGTCGGGTCAGGCACCAACCAGGAAGCATTGCTGGTGCAGTGGAACGAACAGAATGTCGCAGCGGGTCTTCCGGCCGCAGACCTGAAGTACTTCCAGCAGACCACCGGCTACTACCTGGCATTGGCGTCGGGGCGCATCGATGCGTATGTGGGTCCCAACCCGACGGCGGTGTTCCATTCCCAGGCGACCGGGCAGACCAAGTTGATCGGTAGCTTTTCCGGCGCGGGAGAGGCGCTGCAGGGCGAGATCGCGGTGCTCACCAAGAAGGACAACGGGCTGGTGCGGCCAATCGCCGATGCCATCAACCACGCTATTGCCGACGGCACGTATCGTAAGGTGTTGCAGCGCTGGGGATTGGAAAGCGAGGCGGTCGCCACGTCGGAGATCAATCCCCGCGGACTACCCAGGCAAGGATGACATGACGGCATGTGAGGACCTACTGCAGTTCGTCACGGTCCAGCAGCAGGATCCGCTGGCCGCCCCGCTACTGGCCGAGCTGGCGGTGGAATACAGCACGCGCTACGGCGGGACACTCGACGAGCATCATGAGTTCCTGGTCAACTATCCGGCCGTCCACTTCAGCGCTCCCGATGGAGGGCTGCTGATCGGACTGCAAGCAGGTGTGGCCGTGACCGGTGGCGCGTTCCAGCGCTATGACGCCGATACCGCGGAGCTCAAACGCATCTGGACGTCCAGCGCTCACCGTCGGCAGGGCCTGGCAGTGCGCACCCTGGGCGCGCTGGAGCTGGAGATCCGCAGCCGCGGGTACCGGCGCATCTACCTCACGACCGGGCCGCGCCAGCCCGAAGCGAAGGCGCTGTATCTCGCCGCGGGATACCGACCGCTCTACGACCAGACCCTGTCCGCCGACGAGGTTGGCATCCACCCATTCGAGAAGGACCTCGAGGCCTAACTCGGCAGGAACGAATTTCGGTTGCCCACGTGAGGGCGTTCCTGATGAAATCTGCTGCATGTTGCACTCCAGTGATGAGCACCGTCTGATTGCCGAAGGGAACACCGTCCTGCGCGGACAGGTGGGCTCTGGGCTGCACGGCGTCACCACGGGCGACGATGATCGCGACGAGATGGGCGTGTGCATCGAACCCCCGGAATGCGTGATCGGTCTGCGTCGATTCGAGCAGTACATCTTCCGGACGCAACCCGAGGGTGTCAGATCAGGACCGGGTGACCTGGACCTGGTCGTGTACTCACTGCGCAAGTGGGCGAGGCTCGCGGCCGCGGGCAACCCGACCGTGCTGCTGCTGCTATTCATCCCCGATCAGGAGCTCACGGTCAGCACCGACGTGGGACACGACGTGCAACGGCACCCCGAACGGTTCCTGTCGCGCGTGGCGGGCCGCAAATTTCTGGGCTACCTGAACTCCCAACGTAGGCGGCTGACTGGTGACCTCTCGCGTCGCACCAATCGGCCCGAGTTGATCGAGCGGTACGGGTTCGACACCAAATTCGCTTATCACGCCTTACGTCTCGGCATTCAGGGAATCGAGCTGATGGAGCACGGCAGGATCACTCTGCCCATGCCACAGCCGTACCGGAGCCAGTTGGTTGACGTGCGTCAGGGTAAGTACACGCTGCCCGATGTGCTGGGTTGGCTCGACGAGGTGACGGCACGTTTGGAGTCTCTGACGGCGACCGCGGATCTGCCCGAGCAGCCGGACCAGGTGATCATCGACAACTGGCTGGTCCAGACATACCAGCGCCATTGGGAGGCATAGTGGATCCGGATATGAAGCTGCCCAGGCAGATTCGCAAGGCGATCGCCGATATCAAGGTGACACTGGACGCGATCGACAATGATCCGCATGCGGACAAGGCGCGTTACCAGCTGGACCTGTTATCGGAGATGGTCTCGCAGCGTCCGGAACGATTTCAGCCGTGGAGCTACTATCGGCCCCGCGTCGAGGAGGAATTCGGCGAGTAGGGCCACTGCGAAGCAGACAGCGCCGCGGCCCTTTTCCTCAGGCTGAGATTAACGCCGTCATTGTGCCGGTCGTAGCCGTTGAACCGGTCGTGACGACATTGCTCGGCCTGGCTCTGGACGGACACGGTTGGCATCCGGACGCGGATAAGCATGCCGGTAGCCCCCTGACCGGCAAGTACTGGACCCAGCAGGTGCAGCTCGCCGAGCGCGGGCTGCTGGATTTCGTGACGTTCGAGGATTCGTTCGCGCGTACACGTGGCGGGCGTCTGGACGCGATACTCACCGCCGCCCGGGTGGCGCCAGTGACAAACCACATCGGGCTCATTCCCACCGCGCCGGCCACCCACAACGAGCCGTTTCACATCTCCAAATCGATTGCGACCCTGGATATTGTGTCCGGCGGCCGCGCCGGCTGGCAGGTAACCATCGCCGACACCGGGGAAGAGGCCGACGCGTTCGGCCGCACCAAGGTGCTGCCGCTGCAAGATCTGCTGGAGGAGGCCGCCGACTCCGTTGAGGTGGTCCGACGGCTCTGGGACAGCTGGGAGGACGATGCCGAGATCAGAGACGTGGCGACGGGGCGCTTCATCGACAGGGACAAGCTGCACTACATCGACTTCGAGGGCCGGTTTTTCTCGGTGAAGGGGCCCTCCATCACGCCCAGGTCCCCGCAGGGCCAATCCGTGATCGCGGCATTGGCGCGCAGCCGCCCCGGGCAGGCCTTCGCCGCCAAGAACGCCGACGTCGTCTTCGTCACCCCCCATGACGGGGCCTCGGCCGCCGAGATCCCCGCCCGCCTGCACAACACAGCAGGTCATCGCATCATCAAGGTGTTGGCGGATCTCGTGGTCTCATTCGGCCGTGAGGATGAGTTCCATTCGGATGCAGCAATTTTCACAGGACAGGCTCCCGAACTGGCCGAACTCATCGCCCAATGGCACGAATGGGGTATCGACGGTGTACGCCTGCGTCCCGCGGTCAATGCGCTGGACGTCCCGGTCATAGTTGACGAACTCGTGCCCCTTCTTCAGGCCCATCACGGGTTCCGCGCCGAGTATGAAAACGGAACGCTGCGCGATCGGCTCGGCCTGCCTACCGCCACCAACCGCTACGCAAGGAAGTCGGCATGAACGTCCCGCTCTCGGTTCTGGACTTGTCTCCGGTCAGCGAAGGATCGGACGCCACGGCGGCATTGCGCAACTCGATCGACCTGGCCCAGCACGCAGAGCAATGGGGATACCGGCGATACTGGCTCGCCGAGCATCATTTCGTCTCGGTGGCGAGCACCGTTCCCGCTCTGGTCATCGCCCATATCGCCGCCGCCACTCAACGGATCCGGGTGGGTGCCGGTGCCGTTCAGATCGCCTCGACTACGGCCGCTGCAGTCGTGGAGAGCTTCGGCATCCTCGATGCGCTCTACCCGGGGCGCATCGATCTTGGGCTCGGGCGCACGGGTCATCGCATCAGGGACCGCCTCGCCGGAAACGAGCAGAAGCCCGAACCGGCACCGGCACATGAGGTAGACGGGTTGTTCATCCCGCAGGCGCCGACAGAGTTCGGCATCAAGGACAACCCAAAACTGCGGGCCACCGTTGCCGCCCTCCAGCAGCCGGGCGCGCAGATCGCCGACTTCGACCAGCAGGTGTCCGATATCCTGGCATTCCTCGACGGCACCTACGTCAGCCCGGAAGGTGTTGCGCTGCATATCCGCCCAGGAGAGGGCGCCGATCTGCCGCTATGGCTCTTCGGCTCCAGCAAGGGCGAATCGGCTCTGGTGGCGGCACGGCGTGGTCTGCCGTTCGTGGCGAATTATCACGTCACCCCCTGGTCCACCCTGGAGGCGGTGCAGGCGTACCGCGAGGCGTTCCGGCCGTCGAAAGCGCTGGCCGAGCCCTACGTCATCGTCTCGGCTGATGCTGTGGCCGCCGAGGACGAGCACACCGCTGCCCACCTCACCAGTACGTTTGGTCGCTGGGTGCACTCGATCCGGTCGGGGAATGGAGCCATTCCGTACCCCGATCCCGATGGTGCACAACCACTTACCGATGAGGAACGCCGTCATTCGGAGGATCGCATCGCCACTCAATTCGTCGGCGATGCAGGCCAGGTCGCTGAGCGGCTGGACACGCTGGCCAGGGTCACGGGTGCCGACGAGCTCGTGATCACCTCCATCACCCACCGGCACGATGACCGGCGCAGGTCCTACGAACTCATCGCCAAGGAATGGGGGCTGATCTGATGACGGACACCCAGGTCCGGGAAGGTGTGCACCGCAAGCCGATTCACCTCGCCGCACACTTTCCGGGGGTCAACAACACCACGGTGTGGTCCGATCCCGCGTCGGGGAGTCAGATCGATTTCACCTCCTTCGTGCATGTGGCGCGCGCCGCCGAGCGTGGACTGTTCGACTTCTTCTTTCTCGCCGAGGGCCTGCGATTGCGCGAGCATCGGGGCCGGATTCATGACCTCGACGTGGTCGGTAGGCCCGATACCTTCACGGTGCTGTCCGCGCTGGGCGCCGTCACCGAGCGGCTCGGACTGGTGGGGACCATCAACACCACCTTCAACGAACCCTTCAATGTGGCAAGGCAGTTCGCCTCGCTCGATCATCTGACGGACGGGCGTGCGGGCTGGAACATGGTGACCTCGTCCGATGCCTTCACCGGTGAGAACTTCCGGCGCGGCGGTTTCCTGGACCACGCCGACAGGTACCACCGGGCTGAGGAATTCATCACGGTGGCCCGCGAATTCTGGGACAGCTGGGACAACGACATCCACCCGGTAAACCACAAGGGCCCGCAGTTCACCGTCCGCGGTGTGGCGACCGCACCGACGTCTCCGCAAGGGCATCCGGTGCTGCTGCAGGCCGGGGATTCCGCGGACGGGCGGGACTTCGGCGCCAAGCACGCCGACGCACTGTTCACCATCCACTCCTCGATTCCCGCGGGGCAGAAGTACTACGCCGACGTCAAGGCTCGTGCCGTCGCGCACGGTCGAAACCCGGATCAACTCAAGGTCTTTCCGGGCGTCACGTACGTGCTCGGTGATACCGAACACGAGGCGATCGAGAAGGCGGCGTATATCAGGGACCAGCAGGTGGGCCCGCAAACCGCCCTGGCCTATCTCGAACAGGTCTGGGGTCGTGATCTCTCCGGGTACGACCCGGACGGGCCGTTGCCGGACGTGGAGCCGACCGGGGACGAGTCGATTACCCGCGGCAAGGCTCGCCACGGCGATCCGCGGGAGATTGCCGCCAAGTACCGGGAGCTCGCGGAGGCCAAGAACCTGTCGATCCGCGAGCTGATCAAAGAGGTCACTTCGCGCCAGCAGTTCATCGGTACCCCGTCACAGGTGGCTACGGAGGTGGACCGCTACATCCAGGCCGATGCCTGCGACGGATTCATCCTCGTCCCGCATCTGACACCCGCGGGCCTCGATGACTTCGTGGACACCGTGGTGCCGCTGCTGCAGGAGCGCGGCGCCTTCCGCACCGAGTACCAGGGTGACACCCTGCGCGAGCATCTCGGGCTCGACGCCGTCACCTCACTGGCGCAGGGCGATCTCGACCGCGTCGCGCAGTGATCCCGTCCACGCCGGACCATGCCCGGGAGCCAGCACATCGGCGTCTACATCGGCAAGGGCCTCGGCACTGCGCCGCGCCTGCTCCATGTCTCTGGTGAAAGGTGCGGGCAGCAGCTGAGGTCCCGAACGGGTCGCGATCGGATGCCCGGTGATGATGGCGTCCCCGACCACCAGCACGTGACCGGCGACCAGGTACGAGCAGTGACCGCCGGAATGCCCGGGTGTCGGGATGGGAACGGGCGCGCCCGGCAGATCCGCGAGCTCGGGACCGATCGGAGCAGCCGTCGGAATGCCGTCACGGACCCCGGCTCCGAGACGCATCGCGTGGATGACCCACGGCAGCCATCCGGGCCGCCACAGATTCAGTACCACCCTGAAGGGTTCGGCCTGGTCCACGTAATCGCGCCGCACATTGCCCAACTCGGCGTTGTGGGCATACACCGGGACGCCATGTTCGGCGGCCCACCAGATCGCCGTCCCCATGTGGTCGATATGTCCGTGCGTGAGCACCACCGCGCGCACGTCTTGAGGTTTGTGTCCCAGCGCCGCAATCGATTTCAGTACGTCGTCACGATCTCCGGGGTAGCCCGAATCGAAGAGTGTGACTCCCGAGCTGTCCGAGGCGATCACCCAGTTGACCGCCTCCCCGTTGACTACGTGCACGGCGTCGCTGACCTGGGTGATCTCGACCATGGAAAGGAGACTATCCGGGGTTTGGTTAGGGTGGTTGGAGAACTCACATTGAGGCGAGGAGCGCGCGGATGGCACGGGAACTGAAGCTGGGATACAAGGCATCGGCGGAGCAGTTCGCGCCGCGTGAGCTCGTCGAGTTGGCGGTCGCCACCGAGTCGCACGGTTTTGACAGTGCCACCGTGAGC
Source organism: Mycobacterium sp. D16Q16 (assembly GCF_002013745.1). Classification (NCBI taxonomy): domain Bacteria; kingdom Bacillati; phylum Actinomycetota; class Actinomycetes; order Mycobacteriales; family Mycobacteriaceae; genus Mycobacterium; species Mycobacterium sp. D16Q16. The sequence continues at coordinate 88,641 of NZ_MAEY01000011.1, read as the reverse complement.
GACCACTTCCAGCCATGGCGATACAACGGTGGTCACGCCCCGTTCTCGCTGGCCTGGATGACCGCCGTGGGTGAGCGCACCCAGCGCCTACAGCTCGGTACCTCGGTGCTGACCCCGACATTCCGATACAACCCGGCCGTCACCGCCCAGGCCTTCGCCACCATGGGCTGCCTGTACCCGGGCCGCATCTTCCTGGGTGTCGGCACCGGCGAGGCGCTCAACGAGATCGCCACCGGGTTCATCGGTGAGTGGCCGGAGTTCAAGGAGCGTTTCGCGCGGCTGCGCGAATCCGTCCGGCTCATGCGCGAACTGTGGACCGGTGAGCGTGTTGATTTTGAGGGCGAGTACTACCGCACCAAGGGTGCCGCCATCTACGACGTGCCCGAGGACGGCATCCCCGTCTACATCGCCGCGGGTGGCGCCGTCGTCGCGAAGTACGCGGGACGCGCCGGCGACGGATTCATCTGCACCTCCGGCAAGGGCGAGGAGCTGTACAAGGACAAGCTCATCCCCGCCGTCCACGAAGGCGCAGAGGCTGCGTCGAGATCTTTCGACGACATCGACCGGATGATCGAGATCAAGATCTCCTACGACCCGGATCCAGAGAAGGCACTGGAGAACACCCGCTTCTGGGCGCCGCTGTCGCTGACTCCCGAGCAGAAGCACAGCATCCACGACCCCATCGAGATGGAACGTGCCGCCGACGAGCTGCCCATCGAGCAGGTCGCCAAGCGCTGGATCGTCGCCTCCGACCCGGACGAGGCGGTCGCCAAGGTCGCCGACTACGTGGGCTGGGGCCTGAACCACCTGGTGTTCCACGCGCCCGGTCACGACCAGAAGCGGTTCCTGGAGCTGTTCAAGAACGACCTCGAACCCCGGTTGCGGAAGCTGGGATGAGCGCTCGCGCGAAGACCGTTAGGCACCGATGAGTTCCCTACTTCGACGCTTTGTCGACGCGGTCAACACCGTGCCGGTGATAGCGCTGAACGTGCCAGGGCTGCGCAGCCTGGCGGGCCGGTACTTCACCGTCGTCACCTACACCGGCCGCCGATCCGGGCAGATCTTCAGCACGCCCGTGAACTACTGGCGCTCGGGAGACGACATCGTGATCTGGGTCGGCATCCCCGAAACCAAGAAGTGGTGGCGCAACTTCCTCGGCGAAGGCAGGCCCCTGCAGCTCCGGCTCAATGGCGTTGACGTGCCCGGTTACGGAATCGCGAGAAAAGACGACAGTGGCCGCGTGACGGTGACCGTCCGTCTGGGCGAGAGTGCCTAGAGCGAAATAGTTAGCCGATAGGGTCAGTTCATGCATGACGACCGGCGAATCGTTGAGGACCGCATCCGGCGTTTTGTCGACAAGCGCCTGAACAGTGCCGTCTATGTGGATTCGGCACCGCTGACGCTGACGGCGTGGGCCGTGCCCGGGGAGCCCGTGCCGTTCGCCGAGGCGGTGACACAGGACTTCACCGAGATCACCCCCGGGACGCCATGGGGACCACCGTGGTCGACGATGTGGCTGCACGTGACGGGCACCGTTCCGGAACAGTGGCGCGGTCGCTCCGAGGGTGCCCCGGAGATGAGGGTGGAACTCGGGTTCACCGGAGGGCCGGGTTTCAACGCCGAGGGGCTGGTGTACCGGCCCGACGGCACCGTGGTGAAGGGCATCGCGCCGCGCAACGCGTTCGTGCCCATCGACGATCCGGCTGCCCCGGTGGACTTCTACATCGAGGCCGCCGCCAACCCGGACATCGGTAAGCACTTCTGGTCACCAATGCCGTTGGGAGACAAGGCCACCTCCGGCGACGAGGCGCTGTATCGGTTGGGTGGTATCGATCTCGCGTTACGTGACCTGAACCTATGGGGGCTGCAACAGGACATCGCCACCCTCGACGGGCTGATGCACACGCTCCCCGAGGATCTGCCCCGTCGCCACGAGATCCTGCGCGCCCTGGAACGCGCGCTGGACACGGTGAATCCCGATGATCTCGCGGGCACCGCGGCCGCCGGACGTGCCGCACTTGCCGAGGTGCTGGCGCGCCCCGCATATGCCAGTGCCCATCGGATCACCGCTGTCGGGCACGCCCATATCGACTCCGCCTGGTTGTGGCCGGTGCGTGAGACGGTCCGCAAGTGCGCGCGGACCTTCTCGAACATGGTCGACCTCATGGACCGGCATCCCGATTTCCGTTTCGCCTGCTCCTCGGCGCAGCAGTACGCGTGGATCAAGGACACGTACCCCACGCTGTTCGCCCGTATCAAGGAGAAGGTCGCTGCGGGACAGTTCATTCCGGTGGGTGGCATGTGGGTGGAGGCCGACACGAACATGCCCGGGGCGGAGGCGATGGCACGCCAGTTCGTGGCGGGCAAGCAGTTCTTCCTCGACGAGTTCGGGATCGACACCCCGGAGGTGTGGCTGCCCGATTCGTTTGGCTACTCCGCGGCCATGCCCCAGATTGTTGCTGCATCAGGTTCGGAATACTTTCTGACACAGAAGATTTCCTGGAACTCGGTGAACCGGATGCCGCATCACACCTTCATCTGGGAGGGGATCGACGGCACCGGGGTGTTCACGCATTTCCCGCCCGTCGACACCTACAACTCCGACCTCGGTGGCGGCGACCTCGCCCATGCCCAGCGCAACTATCGCGACTCCGGTGCGGGCACCATGTCGCTGGTGCCCTTCGGCTACGGCGACGGTGGCGGCGGCCCCACACGGGAAATGCTGGCCTATGCCACGCGAAAACGTTCCCTGGAAGGTTCCCCAACGGTGTCCCTGGGGGCCCCGGCAGAGTTCTTCGCCGCCGCTCAAGCCGAGTACGTCAACCCACCGCGCTGGTCCGGTGAACTCTATTTGGAGCTGCACCGCGGCACCTACACCTCGCAGGCGAATACGAAACAGGGCAACCGTCGCAGCGAGCATCTGTTGCGGGAGGCCGAGCTGTGGGCGGCCACGGCCGCGGTGCGCACCGGCTTTGAGTACCCGTACGTCGAGCTGGACGAGATCTGGAAGCTGGTGCTGCTGCAGCAGTTCCACGACATCTTGCCCGGCAGCTCCATAGCCTGGGTTCACCGCGACGCCGAGCGGAACTATGCGGCCATCGCGAAAAGACTCGAAACCATCATCGAGTCGGCGACACGGGCCCTGGCGGGTAAGGGTGACCACAGGCTGATCTTCAATGCCGCGCCGCACGATCGCGACGGGGTGCCCGCCCTGGGCGCTGCCGCCGTCAACGAGCCGCGGCAGGTCGCTCCCGCGAAGACCGGGAGAGGATTCCTGCTGGACAACGGGATTCTCGCCGCCACCTTCGATGCCGACGGGCTATTGGTCTCGCTCGTCGACGCTGCCACCGGCCGGGAGGCCATGGCCGCACCCGGGAATCTGCTGCAGTTGCATCGTGATACGCCGAACCAATGGGACGCCTGGGATATCGACGGCTTCTACCGGAACACCGTCACCCATCTCACGTCGGCGGACTCGGTCACCGTCGTGGACGGTGCGCTGGTCATCGAACGGACATTCGGGAATTCGCATGTGGTGCAACGGATAACATTGCAGGACGAGTCGCCCGCACTGGACATCGACATCGACATCGACTGGCACGAGACCGAAAAGCTGCTCAAGCTGGCCTTCCCCTTCGATGTGCAGGCCGACCGGTCGGCATCGGAAACTCAGTTCGGCCATGTGTATCGGCCCACGCACGCCAACACCTCATGGGACGAAGCCAAGTTCGAGATATGCGCGCACCGCTGGGTACATGTGGGCGAATCCGGCTACGGGGTGGCGGTGGCCAACGATTCCACCTACGGGCACGACATCAGCCGTCGTGGTTCCACCACCGTCGTGCGGATGTCATTGCTGCGCGCCCCGCTGTTCCCAGATCCCGATTGCGACCAAGGGCATCACCGCCTGAAGTTCTCGGTGCGGCCGGCCGCGATGATCGGCGACGCCGTCGAGCAGGGATACCGGCGCAACCTCGCCTCGCGCGTTGTCGGCGGCGCCGTGCGGAACATCGAACCGCTTGTCAGCTTGGATAACCCGGCCGTCGTGGTGGAATCGGTGAAGCTGGCGCTGGACGGCTCCGGCGATGTGATCGTGCGGTTGTATGAGTCGCGCGGCGGACGGGCCGAGACGACACTCCTGACGAACTTCGACCATCAACGGGCGCTCGTCACCGACCTGCTGGAGCGTTCCGTTGAACCCTCCGACGCAGCCGGTGTCGTCAGTTTTGACGGTGAGGCGATGCACCTGACACTCCGACCGTTCAAGATCTTGACGCTGCGATTTCCCGGCGTAGAAAGGCGCGCATGACCGAGGCTAGAGGATTGAAGGCATCGAGTATCTACATTGCCTCGCCCGAAGGCGACACCGGAAAGTCCACCGTCGCACTGGGTGTGATGCATCGGCTGGCCGCCACGGTGGCGCGCGTGGGTGTATTCCGCCCGATCGCGCGGTCCGGGGAAAGTGTGGACTACATCCTGGAACTGCTGCTGGAGCAGAGCACCGCCGACATCGCGTATGAGGACTGTCTCGGCGTCTCGTACCACGATCTGCACCAGGATCCGGACGCGGCGATCGCCGCGATCGTCGACAGATACCACTCGGTGGCGGAGCGCTGCGACGCCGTGGTGATTGTCGGTAGTGACTACACCGATGTCGCCAGTCCCAGCGAGCTGAGCACCAACGCGCGCATCGCCGTCAATCTCGGTGCCCCGGTCCTGTTGACCATCAAGGGATTCGATCGGACTCCCGAGGAGATAGCGGCTCTTGCCGAGGTCTGCCTCGGAGAGCTCAAGGCGCAGCGTGCGCACACCGCGGCCATTGTCGCCAACCGGTGTGACCCCGATCAGCTGCCCGAGGTGCGCCAGGCGTTGTCGCGGTTCGACAAGCCGGCCTGGGTGCTGCCCGAGGTGCCGCTATTGTTCTCGCCGTCGGTTGAAGAACTCATGAAGGCGGTCAACGGCTCGTTGGTCAGCGGTGACGAGGCGCTGATGTCACGTGAGGCCACCAGCTTCATGGTCGCGGGCATGACGGCCGAGCATTGCCTGGAACGACTGCAGGAGGGGCAAGCCGTCATCTTCCCCGCGGACCGTTCTGATGTGTTGCTCGCGGTGGCCAGTGCTCATGTGGCGGAGGGATTTCCATCGCTGTCCGCCATCATTCTGAACGGCGGACTCAAGCTGCATCCGAGGATCGCCGACTTGGTGGACGGTATCGGACTGAGGCTGCCGATCATCGCGACGGATTCGGGGACGTTCGAGACCGCGAGTGCGGCGGCGCATGCCCGTGGCCGGGTGACCGCCGCCTCCGCCCGCAAGATCGACACCGCGCTCGCGTTGATGGACAGGCATGTCGACGGCGCAGATCTCATCGCGCAGCTTGCCATCCCGATACCGTCTGTCACCACACCGCAGATGTTCGAGTATCAGCTGCTGGACCGGGCGCGGGATAACCGCAAGCGCATTGTGCTGCCCGAGGGCGACGACGACAGGATTCTCAAGGCGGCGGGCCGGCTGCTGCAACGTCAGGTCGCTGATCTGACGATCCTGGGTGAAGAGGCCGAAATTCGTTCCCGTGCTGCCGAGCTCGGTGTCGATATCTCGAACGCCCTGGTCGTCAGCCCCAAGACAAGCGAGCTCGCCGAGCAGTTCGCGGGCCAGTATTTCGAGCTGCGCAAGCACAAGGGCATGACGGCCGATCGGGCGCGCGAGATCATGCGCAACGTCTCATATTTCGGCACCATGCTGGTCTACAACGACATCGTCGATGGCATGGTCTCGGGTGCGGCGCACACCACCGCGCATACGATTAGGCCAGCGTTCGAAATCATAAGGACGACGTCCGGTGTTTCTACAGTGTCCAGCATCTTCTTGATGTGCCTGGCCGACCGGGTGTTGGCATACGGCGATTGCGCCATCGTGCCCGACCCGACCTCCGAGCAGTTGGCCGATATCGCCATCTCCTCGGCGCGCACGGCCGCACAGTTCGGTATCGACCCGCGGGTCGCGATGCTGTCCTACTCGACGGGAACCTCCGGTAGCGGTGCCGAGGTCGAAAAGGTGCGCGTCGCCACCGAACTGGTGCGCGCCAGGCAGCCCGAGCTGCTGGTGGAAGGGCCCATCCAGTACGACGCGGCGGTGGAGCCCTCGGTGGCGGCCACCAAGATGCCCGACTCCCCGGTCGCCGGACGTGCGACGGTGCTGATCTTCCCGGACCTCAACACCGGGAACAACACCTATAAGGCCGTGCAGCGCAGTGCCGGTGCCATCGCCATCGGGCCGGTCCTGCAGGGGTTGCGCAAGCCCATCAACGACCTGTCCCGTGGGGCACTGGTGGAGGACATCGTCAACACCGTCGCCATCACCGCGATCCAGGCACAGGATCTGACCCGATGAGTGCGGTGCTCGTTCTCAACTGCGGCTCGTCCTCGGTGAAATATCAGCTCATCGAACCGGATTCGGGCCGGGTGGATGCCCACGGGCTGGTGGAGCGCATTGGCGAGGAACCCGTCCGTAATCACGAAGAGGCACTGCGGCTCGTCTTCGACTCCATCAACACCGACGATGTGGAAGTGGTCGGCCACCGGGTGGTGCACGGCGGACAAAAGTTCCATGAGCCGAGGGTGCTCGACGATGCGGTGGTCGCGCAGATCGCCGAGCTATCCTCACTGGCGCCCCTGCACAACCCGGCGGGTGTCCAGGGCATCGAGGTCGCTCGCCGCCTGCTTCCCGATGTGCCGCAGGTGGCGGTGTTCGACACCGCGTTCTTCTATAGCCTGCCGCCCGCGGCTGCCACGTACGCGCTCGATCGTGAGGTGGCCGAGCGCTATGGCGTGCGGCGCTACGGATTCCACGGCACCTCGCATCAGTATGTGTCCCAGCAGGCGGCCGGCTTCCTGGGGCGCGGGTACGCCGAGATCAACCAGATCGTGCTGCATCTGGGCAATGGGGCATCGGCATCGGCGATCCTGCACGGCCGCGCCGTGGAAACCTCGATGGGGCTCACGCCGCTCGAGGGTCTCGTGATGGGCACCCGCACCGGTGATATCGACGCGGGCATCGTGTTCCATCTGGCCCGCCATGGCATGAGCATCGACGAGATCGACACAGTGTTCAACCGCCGCTCGGGCATGCTCGGGCTGTGCGGTGCCAACGATTTTCGCGAGATTCATCGCCTGATTGAGGCCGGGGATGGCGCGGCTCAGCTCGCCTACAACGTGTACGTACATCGGCTCCGCAAGTACATCGGCGCCTACATCGCGACATTGGGTGGCGCCGACGTCATCTCGTTTACCGCCGGGGTGGGTGAGAACGATGCGGTGCTGCGCGCCGATGCCATGGCCGGACTCAAAGTGCTCGGCATAGAGATTGATTCCGAACGAAACCTGGTGAGATCCAGCGATATTCGCCGCATCTCCACCGATGCTTCACGGGTGACGGTGCTGGTGGTGCCCACTAACGAGGAACTGGCCATCGCCAGGGCGGCGGTGGGGGCGGCTCTAAAGCAGTGATGTCGGGCGCGTGGAGTTGGCAAGGTCGACCAGCGCGTAGCGGTGGGCGCGTTCGGTAGCGCGGCGTGCCAGTGCCCGCAGGCTTCTCTCGACACCCTGGCGCAGGCCGCGTTTGGTGAACGGAACACCCAGGATGTGGTGTCCCGTTGAATGATTGGTCTTGATCCAGTCCAGTGCGGTCCCGAGCACCAGCGCCCTGATCTGCAGCACGCGCGGCTCCGTCTCGGGTAATGCCTCGACCCTGCGCGCCGCCTCGCGGATATCGTCCTCGGTGACCTCTGAGAGGGTGCGGCCGGACAACAGCGTGACAGCACTGGTGAGGCGCGCGGTGGTGAAATGGCGCGAGGTGGGGGGCACGTTGTCGAGCATGCGCACCGCTTCGGCCCGTTCCCCGCGTGCGGCCAGGGTGCGGGCCAGCCCGTAGCCCGCGGAGATGACGCTGTTGTCGGTGGACCACACGGTGCGGTAGAAGTCGAGATTCTTCTCGTCACTGGCAAGTTCGGCAGTCGCCGCCAGCGCCATCTTGGGGGCGATCTCGCCCGGCAGGTAGTCCAGGACGGCGGTGAAATGCTTGGTGGCCTGGTCGTAGTCGCCGTTGAGAAGTGCCGCCATGCCGCGGTACCAGGTCAGTCGCCACGGTGTGCCCACTCGGTCTTCGAGCTGATCGAGCTTGCTGTTGGCCTTGGCGACATCGCCCAGATCCAGAAGCGCACGGGCCTCCATCAGCGGTAGCTCCATCGATTCGGTCAGATCCACGCCGTCGGCGTCGATCCGGCCCAGGCGCGCGGCCTTCAGTGATTCGAGGGTCTGGATAGGCTGACTCAGCACGGTTGCCTGCAGGATCGCGGCGCCCACATCGGTGGGATCCAGAAGTGGAACCTGAAGGGCCGTCACGATATCCGGCGCTGTCAGGCTGGGCGGATGGGCCAGCCCATCGACGTACACGTCGGTGTGCGCCACCAGTAGGTCAACCCCGAACGTCGAGCGGGACGGGCTGAACAGCGTGGACATACCCGGCCGTGGCGTGCCCGAGTCCAGAGCCACTACCTCGCGAAGCACCCCCACCAGCTGAGTGACCATCTCCTCGGCACTGCCGAACCGTGCGGCGGGATCGGGATCGATGGCGCGGCGTAAGAGCCGGTGGTAGGAGTCGTATTTGGTGAGCACCGGGTCTTCGTCCGGCAAACCGTCCTTGTATCGGCCCTTGCGGGTGGGCATCCTCAGGGTCAGCACCGCGAGGGTCCGCCCCACCGTGTAGATGTCCGAGGCGACGGTTGGGCCGGTCTTGGAGATCTCGGGTGCCTGGTAGCCGGGAGTTCCATACAGGTTGCCGTAGGCGTTCAGCGAGGCCACCGCACCCAGGTCGATGAGTTTGAGTTGCTCCTCGGTGATCATGATGTTCTCGGGCTTGAGGTCGTTGTAGGTAAGTCCGACAGAATGCAGAAATCCCAGTGCGGGAAGGATTTCCAGCATGTAGGCGATGGCCTGTGCGACAGGAAGGGCGCTGCCCTTGGGCTGCTTGAGCGAGGTGCCGCCGACGTACTCCATCACGATGTACCCAACCGGATTCCCGTGCTGGTCCGGGTGCTCGACGAAGTTGAAGATCTTCACGATCGAGGGATGCGCCACCTCGGCGAGGAAGCGTCGCTCGGCCATCGCGATGTTCTGTGCCTCGGCGTCACCGGAGTGCACCAGGCCCTTGAGCACCACCGGCCGGTCGTTGACATTGCGATCCACCGCGAGGTAGATCCACCCCAAACCACCGTGGGCGATGCAGCCCTTGATGGCGTACTGTCCGGCGATCACGTCGCCCGGATTCAGTTGTGGCAGAAAGGAGAAGGTGGAGCCGCAGGCCGGGCAGGTGCCGTCGCTCTGCGCGGGGCTGCTGTCCGTTGACCGCCCCACCGGTTTACCGCAGTTCCAGCAGAACCGTTTGGATTCCTCGACAACGGGATTGGTCATCAAGGCGGCCAGCGGATCGATTTCCGGAACGCGGGGGATCTCGACCAGTCCGCCACCGAGACGGCGGGTGGGGGAGAGCCGAACCCGGGTGGTGGTGGCGCGGGCCTCGGGCTGGGTGGTGGGTTGCGTCGTGGGCTGAGTGGAGTCCGGTGCGCGGAACACGGCCTGAGTGGCCATGGGCCGCATCGTGGAGGCGGAGTCGGCGTCTAGGTCCGCGAGGGATGCGGGCCGCGTCCCGGGGCCCTCGTCCTCGGGTGCGTTGTTGGCCGGTTCGTCTTCCTGGCCATCGGGATCTTCACTCATCAGTCCCGGTACCTTGCGCTCGGAGGTGCGGGTGCGGGCCCGAGCACGCTCAACCATTTGCGGTACAAGGCATTCCATGTTCCATCACGCCGGATGCGCTCGAGGGTGCGATTGACGAACCGGACTAGATCGGTGTTCTCGAGCCTGATGCCGATCCCATACGGTTCATCGCTCATGTTGGGCCCGATGATATGGAGATAGGGGTCTTGGGACATCAGGCCGGCGAGGATCGAGTCGTCCGTGCTCACCGCATCGACTTGCCGCTGCTGCAGTGCCACAAGGCAATCCGCCCACGTCACCACCGACATGATGACCGGGGGCGGCGTGATCTGCGAGAGCCGGTTCAGGGAGGTGGTGCCGCGCGCGGCGCACACACGTCTGCCGGAGAGGTCCTGCGCGTTGGTGATACCCGAATCGCGTGAGGTCAGAATCCGCTGGTACGTCATCAGGTAGACCGTCGAGAAGTTGACCTCCTTGCGCCGTGCGCAGGTGATCGTCATGGTCTTCACCACGATGTCGACGGTCGAGTTCTTCAGTGCGGCGATGCGATCCGCCGAGGACAGGATCCGGTACTCCACCCGCTCGGGGGTGCCGAAGATATCGCGGGAGATCTCTCCGGCGATATCGACGTCGAATCCAGTCAGCTCACCGGTGATCGGGTCGCGGAAGCTGAAGAGGTTGCTTCCGATGTCCAGCCCGACGATGAGCCGGCCACGCTTGCGGATCGCCGCGACCGCATCGTCATTGGCGGCCCTGTCATTGGTGGGCCGCAGGCTCGCGGTTGGGTCACATGAGGTGTCCACCTTGTCCAGGAGCGCCCGGTTGGGTTCCTGTTCGGTCATCTCTGCCGGGGTTGGCCTCGGCACGGTGAGTTGCGGCAACGGGGTGGAATTCTCGGGCGTCGTGCATCCGGCCAGCACGGTGGCGATGACCGCCAGCGCCGCCAGCCTGCGTGCCTTGCCCCGCGTCACTTCGCCGCTCATCGGTACTCGCTCAGCCTCGGCCACAGGCCGACTCCCACGCAGATCGCACCGCCCACCGAGAGGATCAACGCTCCCGCCGAGGACAAGGTCAAGGCGCGCTCGGCGTTGAGGACACCCGAGCGGAGCTGACGCCGGCTGTCCTGCACACCGTTGCGCAGTGCCGCGTCGAGACTGTCGAAGGCCGGCGTCGAGTCTGATTCACTGCTGCCCAGAGCCACCTGGGTCGCGGCTTGGTAGTTGCCGACGCCTATATAGGCGTTGATCCGGTCATCCGCCAGTCGCCACCTGGTGAGCAGCTGCTGCGCCCGCTCCAGGTCTGCTCGGGCGATGGCATCCGGACTCTTCAGGTATTCGTCGATCTTGCGTTCCATCTCGTCGATGCGGTCGTAGTACGACTTCTTGCGGACGTTCTCGTCGCCGCGACGGATGAGGGCAAGGGTCTCGTCGGCACGTGCCTGCTGGGCCGAGATGACCAGTTGGGTGATGGTTTTCAGCGAATGAGCGCCGCCATTGCGCGCATCGGTGCCCAGGGAGGCTGAGACGGCCAATGCGATACCCACCCAAACCACCATAAGCAGTAGCGCGGCACCACCGGCCAGCATGCCGGGATTGACCATGCGCCGAGTCTTCTTGGACAACCAGCGATGGCCGAAGACCCCGCCGATCATGGTGCCCAGCACGATGACGATGACAGGGAAGGGCACCCGGGTGGACGCACTGGTCTCCTGGTCGACCCGATTGGACGTCTCCTCGTAGAGAAGCTGCGCGTCGGGCAGGATCGTGTGTTGCATCAGCGCGGACGCCTCACTCAGATACGAGGCGCCGACGGGATTGCTTGCCCGGTTGTTGGTGCGCGCGGTCTCGACCAATCCGGTGTAGACCGACAGTTCGGCGTTGATCCGGCTCAGCAGCTCCTGCATCGGTCTGTCGGTCAGACCGCTGGAAGCGGCGACGAGTGCGGTCGAGGCATCGGTGATCGCCTGCTCATACCGTTCCCGAACACCCTGAGGTTCGGTGCCCGCGATGAACGCTGTGGTCGCGGCGGCATCGGCGACCGACAGGGTGCTGTACAGCTGTCCGGCCGAGTAGGCCAAGGGTTCAGTGTGGTTGAGCACCGTGCTCAGGGCGAGTTGCCGGTTCTGCACGCTCGCCGAAGTGGCCACCGCGGACAGCACACCAGCGGTGGCCAGGACGATACCGAGCATCAGAATCTTGCCGGGTGTGGACTTGAGAAACCACCACCACGGATGAGCCGGCACGACCGGTGTGGTCGCGCCGACGGGCTCGGTCGACGGGTGCGCTAACCGCGTCGTCCCGACAGTCACCTCTTACCTTCCTCTCCCCGGCCTTAATGGAAAGTCTAAGAGCATATTTAGCCTTTGGTGGCTCTACTGTGGACTCTGTGCGTGGCGACGGTGACGGATGGGTTGTCGCTGACACGGGTGCACGATTCTGGGGACGGTTCGGTGCGGCGGGTTTGCTGTTGCGCGCGCCACTGGCGAGCGGCCAGCCCGCTGTCCTGCTGCAGCATCGCGCCTGGTGGAGCCATCAGGGAGGTACCTGGGCATTGCCCGGGGGTGCACGGGACAGCCATGAGTCCGCCGAGCAGGCCGCGCTTCGGGAGGCAGCCGAAGAGGCGGGCATCGCACCAGGTGCGATGACCATCCGCTCCTCGGTGGTGACGAAACGCATTGATGGTCAGGCGCATTGGACGTACACCACGGTCGTTGCCGATGCCACCGAGTTGTTGCCCACGGAGGCCAATCACGAGAGCACCGAGCTGCGGTGGGTGCCCGAGGAAAAAATCGAGGGGATGCGGTTGCATCCCGGGTTCAAATCGGCCTGGCCAATGCTGCGGGTTGTCGAAATGTTGCCAAGTGGCGTGGATGGGCTCGGCACTGTCGAGCTCGAGCCCGGGCGTTTCGCTTGGCAACTGCCGTAGCGTGCCGTTATGCGCATCGGATTTCTTCTGACGTTGGCGATGATCACGAGCGTGCTGATGGGCGCCTGCGGCTCAGAGAAAGCCGAGAGTGGGCCGGGTGACCGCAACGAGGTGGTGGCCACCGCGCTCGCTCGCGTCGAGGCTGACCTGGGTAAACCCGTCAAACTCGACGTGAAGATGTTCAAGAGTGCTGACGACTGGGCGCTCATCGACGGTCAGCTGCAGGACACCGGCGGCTCCAACCCGACCCGGTATGAGGGCCTGCTCAGAAAGACCGGGCCGAAGTGGACCATTCTCGAGAGCGCGATCGGGCCCACCGACGTGCCCTGGGTGGGGTGGAAGGCGAAGTATCCGGACGCCCCCGCGCAGATCTGGCCCTGACGCTCACGCCGAGTGTGAAGCTATGGCGACGATTCGGCTGAAATCGCGCCGCAGCTTCACACTCGGTGAAGGACCAGCTCGCGAAGCGACGCTGCCGCCGCGCGGGGATCGGCTGCCGCGGTGATCGCGCGCACGACGACGATTCGTGACGCTCCGGCGGCGACCACGTCGGGCACCCGCGCCTCGTCGATGCCGCCGATCGCGAACCAGGGTTGAGAAGTCCCAAGATCAGCGGCCGCTTTCACCAGACCCAACCCGGGCGCGGTGCGGCCCGGCTTGGTGGGCGTCGGCCAGCACGGTCCGCAACAGAAGTAGCCGACCTCGTCATCGGCTGCGGCCACCGCGGCTTGGTCGGCGTCATGGGTCGACCGGCCGATCAGCACATCGGGTCCGACGATCTCCCGGGCGACCGAAAGCGGCAGATCGTCCTGGCCGAGGTGCAGGATGTCGGCCCCCGCTGCCCGGGCGATATCGGCGCGGTCGTTGACCGCGAACAGTGCACCGTGACGGGCCGCGGCCGCACCGAGAATCGCCAGATACTCGAGCTCCTCGAGGGGCTCGAGGCGGCCGAACTGCTGCTCACCCACCGAGCCCTTGTCGCGCAGCTGCACGATGTCGACCCCACCGGCGAGGGCGGCGTCGACGAACTCGGCGAGATCGCCGCGCTCCCGACGGGCATCGGTGCAGAGATAGAGGTGAGCGGACTCAAGACGGGTCGAACGCGGGTGCATAGTCGAAGACGCTAGCGTTGTAGGTGTAAGTAACGCGGGAGCCCCGGGATGAGCGGGCTGAGAGTGGGCCAACGAATCCAGCCCTGACCGTCCGACCTGATCCGGGTCATGCCGGCGAAGGGAGTGACTCCGATTGTGATGTCGTCTCAACAAGGCTCGGTGGCCGTGATCGGCGGCGGTGTCATCGGCCTTTCCGTGGCACGTGAAGCCGCCCGTCGGCGTTGGCGGGTCACCGTTCACGATGACGGCCGCAAGGGCCCGTCATGGGTGGCGGGCGGGATGCTCGCGCCGTACAGCGAGGCGTGGCCCGGTGAGGATGACCTGCTGGGTCTGGGTATCGAATCCCTCGGGATCTGGCGGGACGGCTTCATCGACGAAGGCGTGGAAAACACCGTGATCACCGCGCGGGGGTCGCTTACCGTGGCCGTCGACACCGCCGATGTCGGCGAGCTGCGCACGATGATCAACTGGCTGGCCGGGCGGGGCCATACCGTCGCAGAGACCGCCAACGCCCGGGATGTCGAGCCGCTGCTGGCGCAGAACATCCGCCGCGGGTTCACCGCGCCCGAGGAACTCGCCGTCGACAATCGCAAGGTGCTGCACGCCCTGACCGCCGACTGCGAGGCGCTCGGTGTGCGAAGGGGCGCGCCGGTTGCCACGGTCGATGAGGTGCCGGACGACCAGATCGTGGTCGCCAACGGGGTAGCGGCGGCAACGCTCGCAGATCTGCCGGTTCGCCCGGTGAAGGGTGAGGTGCTGCGGCTCCGGCGGCGTCCCGGCGCGATGCCGCCCCCCACACATGTCATCCGGGCGCGGGTCCATGGGCGACACGTCTACCTGGTGCCCCGCGAGGACGGCGTCGTCGTCGGCGCCACGCAGTACGAGCACGGCCACGACACCGCGCCGGCCGTGGCGGGAGTGCGGGACCTGCTGGATGACGCGTGCGCGGTGCTGCCCTGTCTGGGCGAGTACGAATTCGCCGAATGCGCGGCGGGGCTTCGCCCGATGACCGAGGACAATCTGCCCTTGGTGGGCAGGATCGATGACCGCACCCTCGTGGCGGCCGGGCATGGCCGGTCCGGATTTCTCCTCGCGCCGTGGACGGCGAAGACGATAGGGGCGCTGCTTGACGGTGGCGAGTCGCCGGCCGCCGTCGATCCCCGCCGGTTCGAGAAGGCACATAGTCAGGAGGCCCGATGAACATTCAGGTAAATGGTGATGCGCGTGAGGTCGCCGAGGGTGCCAACATCTGGCAGCTGCTCGACCAGCTGGGCTTTCCCGAGTGCGGTATCGCGGTGGCCGTCAATCACACCGTGGTACCCAAATCCGACTGGGACACCACTGTTTCCGATGGCGCCCTGGTCGACGTCGTCACCGCGGTGCAGGGGGGATAGGCGCGGTGGCCAGTGCAGATAAGCCGCTGTGTATCGCGGGTCGATCCTTCGGTTCCCGGCTCATCATGGGAACCGGGGGTGCCGCGAATCTCTCGATTCTGGAACGGGCGCTGATCGCCTCCGGCACCGAGTTGACCACCGTCGCCATCCGCAGAGTCGATGCCGCCGGAGGCACCGGGGTGCTGGATCTGCTCAAGCGGCTGGACATCAGGCCGTTGCCGAACACCGCGGGGTGCCGGGGTGCGGCCGAGGCCGTGCTGACCGCGCAGCTGGCGCGCGAGGCCCTCGGGACCGACTGGATCAAGTTGGAGGTCATCGCCGACGAACGCACCCTGCTGCCCGATGCCGTCGAGTTGGTGCGTGCGGCAGAGCAGCTTGTCGATGACGGGTTCGTGGTACTGCCCTACACCAACGACGATCCGGTGCTGGCTCGCAGATTGGAAGACGTGGGATGCGTGGCGGTGATGCCGCTCGGGGCCCCCATCGGCACCGGGTTGGGCATCACCAACACACATAACATCGAGATGATTGTGGCGTCGGCCGGAGTACCGGTGATCCTGGACGCGGGAATCGGCACCGCCAGCGACGCCGCGCTCGCGATGGAACTTGGCTGCGATGCCGTGCTGCTTGCGACGGCCGTGACCCGCGCTGCCGATCCTGAACGCATGGCGGCGGCGATGGCGGCGGCCGTGACCGCTGGCCACCTCGCCCGTCACGCGGGTCGCATACCCCGCCGTTTTTGGGCGCAGGCCTCCAGCCCGGATCCGGACGGAAGCACGCAGCAATAGCTGGCATAGTGGGCCGCATGATCGAACTGCGGTCGCTGACCAAGGTATATGGGCAGACCCCGGCGGTCGACGACCTCTCCGTCACCGTCGAGCCAGGCGTCGTGACCGGGTTCCTGGGCCCCAATGGGGCAGGTAAGTCGACCACGCTGCGGATGATCGTCGGGCTCGCGCGTCCGACCTCCGGGACGGCGACGATCGGCGGCAAGCAGTACCACGAGATCGACCATCCGCTTCGCGAGGTCGGTGCGCTGTTGGATCCCAAGCAGTTTCACCCCAACCGGTCGGCACGCAACCACCTGCGATGGATCGCCGCCGCCAATGACATTCCCTCCCGACGCGTGGATGAAGTGCTGGAGATGGTCGGCCTTACCGAAGTTGCCAATCGGCACGCCGGCACCTTCTCGCTGGGGATGTCCCAGCGGTTGGGCATTGCCGTGGCGTTACTCGGTGATCCTCAGGTGCTGTTGTTCGACGAGCCCGTCAATGGTTTGGACCCCGAGGGCATCCACTGGATCCGGACGCTCATGCAAAGCCTGGCCGCGCAGGGGCGCACGGTGCTGGTCTCAAGTCATCTGCTGTCCGAAATGGCCAATACCGCAGACCAATTGGTGGTCATCGGGCGGGGCCGCCTGATCGCGGCGACGTCCATGCATGAGTTTGTGAGCCGGGCCGGTGCCGACGTGGTGCGGGTGCGCAGCCCCCAGATCGACATCCTGCGCGCGGCGGTGGAGGAAAGCGGGTTCTCGGTGAAGGTCTCGGAACGCAGTGGAGAAGAAAGTGTGTTGGAAGTCAGCGGTGCTCTCATCGAGCAGGTCGGCGAGCTCGCGGCACGTCGCGGTGTGACGTTGTACGAACTTTCCCCACAACGAGTTTCGCTGGAGGATGCGTATCTGTCGTTGACCGACGATGCCGTGCAGTACCGCAGCCGGGTTGATGGCGTGGTGCCGGAAACCGCTACCGATGTGCCCGCCGACGCGGAGAGTGCTCGCTGATGGGGGTTATCGCGGCCGAACGGATCAAGGTCTGCACCTCTCGCTCGGCAGTGTGGTGCAGCCTGCTCGCCCTGGCACTGGGTTTGGGATTAGCGGGCCTACAGGGTGGGTCGGCCTCCGTCTATACGCCGATCTCTCCCGGCGACGCCGCGGGCGGGGCGACCGTTGTCGGGATTCCGCTCCTGATGGTACTGGCCGCCATGACGGTGACCAACGAGAATCGAACCGCGATGGTGCGAACCACCTTTCAGGCCACGCCCAACAGGTTGTCGGTCATCGGTGCCAAGGCCCTGGTGGCGGGGCTCTGGGTGGCCGTGGTCACCGCGGTCACCGCGCTGACCTCGATCGTGCTGGTGCGTGCCATGGCTGGTCCGGTGGCCGGTGCCAATCTGGCGCTCGACGGACCCGGCGTGTGGAACACGGTCGGGTCGGTGACCGTGTACGCGTTCTTGTGTGCCGTTCTCGCGGTGGCGGTGGGAGTGTTGCTGAAACACACCGCCGGCGCTGTTGCGGTACTCCTCTTGTGGCCGACGGTGCTCGAGTTGATGCTGGGCTGGCTCACTGACGCAGGAAAGGCGTTGCAGCCCTTTCTTCCTTTCGCCAACGGCATCAGGTTTACCGGCGTGCCTTGGTACACCTCGGACGGCGTCCGCTTCGTTTGGGGCACGACCGGTTCCCTCATCTACTTTGCTACCGTGGTTGTCATCACGCTCGCTGCGGCCCTGGCCGTGGTGCAGCGACGCGACGTTTAAGGTCGGGACAAGGGAGAACGATGGGGACCAAGCGGGTTGTGTACGCGGTCGCGGTGTCCGCGGCATGTGCACTGGCGACTGTGACGGCATGCGATCGAGACGGCGGCGAGGCACCCCGTTCGGCGCCCCAGGCCGGATCCCAGGAGGCGGTCGGCTTCGCGCACTCCTTGCACGAGAAGGTGACCGTCGACAATGTCGTGAAGCATCTCTCGGCGCTTCAAGAGATCGCCGACAAGAACAAGAACACCAGGGCGGCGGGTACTCCCGGCTTTGATCAGAGTGTCGATTATGTAGTAAAGGCACTGAAGGACAAGGGGTTCGACGTACAGACACCCGAGTTCAGTTTCAAGTACTTTCAGGCTAAATCCCTTGAGCTGACGGTTGGTCCCAAGAAGGTTGACGCTTCGGTGCTCTCGTACTCGCCGGGCGGCCAGGTGCAGGGACGATTGGTCGCGGCGCGGGCGGAAGAGTCGCCGGGTTGCACCGCCGCGGACTACGACGGACTGGACATCAAGGGTGCGGTGGTCTTGGTCGACCGGGGATCGTGCCCATTCTCCGAGAAGGAGAAGGCTGCCGCCGAGCGCGGTGCGGTGGGTCTGATCGTCGCGGACAACGTCGACGAGAGCCAGTCGGGTGGCACCCTCGGTGAGGACTCCGCTCCGAAGATCCCGGTGGTGGGCGTCACGAAGTCGACCGGAGCCGATCTGCGGGCACATCCCGATCAGGTTGTCCTGAAGGTCGACGCGGAGACCAAGGACGTCAAGGCGCGCAATGTGATCGCGCAGACCAAGACGGGTGCCACCACGGATGTCGTGATGGCCGGCGCTCACCTCGACAGCGTTCCCGAAGGACCGGGTATCAATGACAACGGCACCGGTACCGCGGCGGTTCTAGAGACCGCGCTGCAGCTGGGGCCGAGCCCGGACGTCAAGAACGCGGTGAGGTTCGCGTTCTGGGGTGCCGAAGAGGAAGGGCTGATCGGTTCCACCGACTACGTCAAGTCCCTCGACGTGGACGCACTGAAAGACATTGCCCTGTACCTGAATTACGACATGCTCGGGTCCCCGAATGCCGCATACCTCACCTATGACGGCGACCAGTCCGAAGAGCTCGACGCGAATGAGGTTCCGGTGCGGATCCCCGAGGGGTCGGCCGGTATCGAGCGGACAGAGGTCGCGTACCTCGCCGAGCAGGGCAAGAAGGCCCATGACACCGAGTACGACGGCCGTTCGGACTACGACGGATTCAGCAGGGCGGGCATTCCCACCGGCGGCATCTTCTCCGGCGCCGAGGACAAGATGTCGTCCGAAGAGGCGCGGGACTGGGGCGGCAAGGCGGACCAGCCCTTCGATCCGAACTACCACCAGGCGGGCGACACCCTGGCCAACGTGAACAAGGACGCGCTCAAGATCAACGCGGGCGGAGTCGCCTACACGATTGGCCTGTATGCGCAGAGCATCGACGGACGCAACGGGGTACCCGTTCACGAGGACCGCACCCGTCACAAGCTGAAGGACTAACCGCGGTAACAGGTTCGTTGCAACGTCCCGAAAGGCCTTGGGAACCAACGCTGGTGCGGTAGCGTGTGCGATTGCTCGATTCGCACAAGTCCACTGGGGTTCCAAGAGGTTTCATTGAGGTTCTTTTGATGGCGCTGTTTCGCGCCCGGGGGCTAGCGCGCGGTTGCGCCCTGCTCGCAATTGCGGTGGTGGCGAGCTGCTGTGCGCACCCGACACCGGGTGCCACCGCGGTGCCGCCCAACCCCAACCTGGCGGCGGATCTGGCACGCACCGTCACCGTGGACGCCATGCTGGCGCACCTGCAACAGCTGCAGCAGGCCGCCGACGCCAACGGCGGGAACCGTGCCGAGGGAACGCCGGGCTACGACGCCAGCGCCGACTACGTGACAAAGGCATTGAAAGATCGCGGGTTCGAGGTTCAGACGCCGGAGCTGTCCAGGCTCAAGGTGCTCACCGAGGGCAAGCCGCTCGTCGATATCGGCGGACGGCCTTATGCGGTGGATCAGGCCTCCTATTTCGCTCAGACCCCCAAGGATGGGCTCAAGGCCACCATCATCCGCCCTTCGGGCAAGGCCAGTGGTTGCGCCGCGGCGGATTACGGCACCCTCAAGCTGGACGGTCAGATTGCGGTAGTCGACGGTGCCGGGTGTTCGGTGGTCGACAAGCACAATGTCGCCAAGGAGAAGGGCGCGGCGGCGGTGCTGGTGACGATGCAGGCGGGCGCCGGCGAGGGCCTGTTCACCCCGAATTACTATGAGCAGCTGTCTATTCCGGTCGGAATCATCGACTCGGGAGTCGACACCCTGCTGCGCCGCAACTCGTCGCCAGTAACCCTGGTGCTGGATATGAGCATCGCGAAGGTGCGCTCACGCAACATTATTGCCCAGACAGCAACAGGTGATCCGGCAAATGTGGTGGTCGCCGGGGCACATCTGGACAGTGTGGCCAAGGGCCCGGGGATCAACGACAATGGAACCGGTGTGGCCGCGGTCTTGGAGACCGCACTGCAGCTGGGACCCAAGCCGGTGGTGAACAACGCCGTCAGGTTCGCGTTCTGGACCGCCGAGGAAGATGGGCTGGCAGGGTCGATCGAGTATGCGAAGGGCCGCAGCGCCGAAGAGCTCAACGACATCGCGCTGTATCTGAACTTCGACATGCTCGGCTCGCCCAATGCCGGGTACTTCGTGCTCGACGGTGACCAGTCGGCCGCTAAACCGGATCCGAACCGGCCGCCGTTGGACGTACCCGAGGGATCCGCGGGCATCGAACGGACCTTCGCTGGATATCTCAACCTGGCCGGCAAGCGGCCGGCGGCCGAGGAGTTCAACGGCAGATCCGATTACGGTCCGTTCCTGGCCGCGGGTATCCCTGTCGGCGGCATCAGCTCGGGTGCGCTGGAGAAAATGAGCGGCCCGGAAGCCAAGATGTGGCAGGGCCGCGCGGGTCAACCGTTCGACCCCAACTACCACGGCCCGAAGGACAATCTCGCGAACGTCGGCAAGGTGGCACTGGGGATCAACGGCTCGGCCGTGGCCTTTGCGGTCGGCACCTATGCACTGTCTACCACTGGGCCCAACGGGGTGCCGGAGCGCAAAGTTCGGCGACACTCTCCACAGGAGCGTTAGGTCCAGCTAGCATCCCAGCGCATGAGGAGAATTCTCGCGTTGCTGGTGGCTCTGGCGTCGAGCGCCGTTCTTGGATTGCCGTCAGCCGCGGTAGCGCAGGCCGACCCCGGGGTGAAAATGACTTACCGGGTGACCGCGCAGGATCCGGGGAGCAACCGCCAAGTGGTCATCTCCTACCGCACGGGTAAGGGCGAGAAGGCGGTCAAGTACACCTGGCTCGACCCCTTCGTGCCCTGGACGCACGACATATCGATGACGGCTCGTGAAGCGCAGGTGAGCATATTCAGCGACCAGGGTGGCAACTACCTCGGCGAGATCCTGCGCGACGGCAATGTCATCGCATCCAATTCGGTGTATCTCGACCCGGGCTGGGTGGCCGAACAGGGCGCGCCTTATGGGGCGCCGACGTTGTTGGCACGCGCCGACGTGTCCTAGAGCCTGCGCCGACACCTATCGCCAGGCGAAGACCGGCTGCTCCAGCTCGTCGACGCGGTCGCCGCGGCCCTCCAGACAGAGCCATCGCACCTGGAGCAAGACGGCCCCGGTCGGGGCATGGATGAGGTCGTTGCCCAGCGGGATCTGCACTACGGGGCGTGGGCTCTCGGGAATCGTGACGTAGCGCGGCGAATCGTCGCGCTGCAGCTGATGCAATCCCACCCGGTAGGCAGCCACCACCTCGTCGGGCGAGGGACGCATTTCCAGACGTCCGCCACCCCACACCACCACCGGGGTGATCACGTATCCCGAACGTGTCGGATAGTCATCGAGCAGGCCGAGCACCGTCGAATCCGGCAATGCGACGCCCAGTTCCTCATCCAGCTCACGCAGCGCGGCCTGCACCGCGTCCTCGCCCGGATCCAATCGTCCACCGGGCAGCGCCCATTGCGCGGCATGAGAGTTGAGCCGGGAGGTTCTGCGGCACAACAGGAATGCCGCGCCGCCCGAGACATCGACCATCCGGCCGTCTAACCCCTGCTCGGGTATCTCCCGGCCGCCTATCCACTCGTCCACCGGTGCCGGGTCGATGCGGTCTTCGCCCAGATCCGAGTCGACCAGCACCACGGCCACCGCGGCGCGGCGTTTCTGCGGGTCCTCGACGGTCCTGCGTTCGTGACCCGCCAGGTGCTCGCGAATCCGGTCCCGCAGTTCCTCGTCGTACGCGATCACCGTTCGACCATATCTGCCGCCGCCGGCGGCGGCCCTTTCGAATCGACTTGGCTCTATCCCTGGGCTTACCGCGCCGGGATTGTTGTGATGCGGGAATGAGTGACGACCAAACACGACGTATCTATCGTGACGCCGGAATCACCGTCGAAAAGCTCGGTGAACACATTGGTGCCCGGGTCGACGGTGTACAGCTCGGCGCCGATGTGCCGGCCGAACGGGCCGAGGCAATCCGCCTCGCGCTGGCCGTCCACAAGGTGCTGGTATTCACCGGGCAGCATCATCTGGATGACGCGCAGCAGTACGCGTTCGCCGGTCTGCTCGGGGAGCCGACGCTGCCGCACCCCACGGTGACTTCGCACGGCAGCGAGCTGCTGAACCTCGAAGGGGCGGCCAACGGCTGGCATACCGATGTCACCTTCGTCGACCGCATCCCGAAGGCGTCGGTGCTGCGCCCGGTGACGTTGCCGTCCTACGGTGGCGCTACCACGTGGGCGTCGACCGTCGCCGCGTACGAGCAGCTGCCGACACCGTTGCGTGCGCTCGCCGACGACCTATGGGCCATACATACCAATCTGTACGACTACGTGGGCGCAGGTGCATCGGGTGGCGTGAGCGCCGAGCGCCGCGCGGCGTACTACAACGAGTTCACCAGCTCTCTGTACGAAACATTGCATCCGGTAGTGCGGGTGCACCCGGAGACCGGTGAGCGCAGCCTGCTGCTCGGGCAGTTCGTCAAGAGTTTCCAAGACCTGCACGGTGCCGAGTTCGCGGCGCTCTTCCAGCTGCTGCAATCGCGTATCACGAAACTGGAGAACACCTTCCGGTGGAACTGGCGGTTAGGCGATGTGGCCATCTGGGACAACCGGGCCACCCAGCACTACGGTATCGCCGACTTCGGAGACCAACAGCGCGAGCTACATCGCGTCACGTTGGCAGGGGATGTGCCGGTCGACATCCACGGCAGGCGAAGCCAGATCCTCAGCGGCGATGCCAGTCACTACTCCGGTATCGAGGAGCCGCGGCGACTGGAATTGTTCGCCGCCTGACCTATGGCAATGCTATGTACTTCGTTTCGAGGTATTCCTCGATGCCCTCACTGCCGGCTTCGCGCCCGATGCCCGATTCCTTGATCCCGCCGAACGGCGCGGCCACATCGGAGATCACACCGCGGTTGACGCCGATCATTCCCGACTCGACAGACTCCGAAACGCGTAGCGCACGATCCAGGTTGGTGGTGTACACGTACGCGGCGAGCCCGTACTCGGTGTCGTTGGCGGCCGCGACTCCCGCGTCCTCGCCGTCGAACCCGGTGATCGCGGCAACAGGACCAAACACCTCTTCGCGGAGAATTCTTGCGTTCGAAGGCACATCGGTGAGCACGGTCGGCGGGTAGAAGTAGCCCTCGCCGTCGGCGATGGCACCTCCGGTGGTGATGACAGCTCCCTTGCTGACGGCATCCTGCACCAACTCGTCGACCGAGGCGCGCTGCTTGGCGGTGATGAGCGGGCCTACCTGTACGCCGCTTTCGTCGCCGGGACCGATGGTGAGCGCACCCATGCGGGCGGTGAGCTTCTCGGCGAATTCAGCGCGTACCGCGTTATCGACATGAAAGCGGTTGGCCGCGGTGCATGCCTCGCCGATATTGCGCATCTTGGCCGCCATCGCGCCGTCGACCGCGGCGTCCACGTCGGCATCGTCGAACACCACAAACGGGGCATTGCCGCCGAGCTCCATCGACGAACGTAGAACCCTTGTGGCGCACTGGGACAGCAGTACCTTGCCCACGGCGGTGGAGCCGGTGAAGGTCAGCTTGCGCAATCTGGAATCTTCGATCAGCGGGCCGGTCAGGCCGGAGGCGCTGGTGGTGGGAAGAATCGACAGCACGCCCGGGGGCAGCCCGGCGTCGGCGAATACCTGGCCCAGCAGCAGCATGGTGAGTGGCGTCTCGGCGGCGGGTTTGACGATCATGGTGCATCCGGCGGCGAACGCCGGACCGATCTTGCGGGTACCCATGGCCAGCGGGAAGTTCCAGGGAGTGATGGCCAGTGCCGGACCGATGGGCTGCTTGGTCACCAGGATCCGGCCGGTGCCCGTTGGCGATGAGGTGTACCTGCCGTTGATGCGCACCGCTTCCTCGGAGAACCAGCGCAGAAACTCTCCGCCGTAGGCGACCTCGCCCTGGCTCTCCGCCAGCGGCTTGCCCATTTCCAGGGTCATCGCCAGCGCGAAGTCATCACGCCGCTCCATCACCAATTCCCAGGCCCGCCGGAGTATTTCGGCTCGTTCACGGGGTGCGGTCGCCGCCCAGGACTGTTGCACGGCCACAGCCTCATCAAGCGACGTGGCACCGTCGGCCGTTGCGGCATCGGCCACGGTGGTCAGCACGGCACCCGTGGCCGGGTTGTGCACAGGGAACCGGGCGCCGGTCGAGGACGGCACCTGCTTGCCGCCGATCCATAGATCGGTGGGGATGGCATCGATCAGGGCTGAGTGGTCAGTCACTGGTGGCTCGCCTTCTCACGAATGATGTCGGTGAGGACGGTGATGCCCTCGTCCAATAGATCGTCCCCGATCACCAACGGGGGGAGCAAGCGGATCACGTTGCCGAAGGTCCCGCAGGTGAGGATCAGAACACCTTGGGAGAGCGCCTCGGCGGCAATGGCTTTGGTCAGGGCCGCATCGGGTTCGAGAGTGCCGGGTTTGACGATCTCGATGGCCAGCATGGCGCCTCGGCCGCGTACTTCACCGATGACGTCGACGGTGCGCGCCAGCGTTTGGAGGCGAGACACCACCGAGGTCTCGATGGCCCGGGCGCGGGCCGGCAGGTCCAGATCGTGCATGGCACCCAGCGAGGCGATGGCGGCCGCGCAGGTCACCGGGTTGCCGCCGTAGGTTCCGCCCAGGCCGCCGGTGTACACCGCGTCCATGAGATCAGCGCGACCGGTGACGGCGGACAGCGGCATGCCCCCGGCGATGCCCTTGGCCATGGTGATGATGTCAGGGACGATGCCCTCGTGCTCGGAGGCGAACCAGGCACCCGTACGTGCGAATCCGGTCTGTACCTCGTCGGCGATGAAGACGACGCCGTTGTCCCGGGCCCAGGCCGTCAGCGTGGACAGGAATCCGGGTGCGGGGACGATGAATCCACCCTCGCCCTGGACGGGCTCGATGATGATCGCGGCCAGCGACTGCGCACCGATCTGGGTTTCGATGAGAGAGATCGCGCGCCGTGCGGCGTCCTCGCCGGACAGACCCGGCTCGTCACGCAGGGGGTAGGAGGCCGGCATCCGGTAAACCTCGGGCGCGAAGGGCCCGAACTGCGACTTGTAGGGCATCGCCTTGGCGGTCAGTGCCATCGTCAGGTTGGTGCGGCCGTGGTAGGCGTTGTCGAAGGCGACGACCGCCGGGCGACCGGTGGCAAGTCGCGCCACCTTGATGGCGTTTTCCACGGCCTCGGCGCCGGAGTTGAACAGTGCGGTGCGCTTCTCGTGATCGCCGGGTGTCAGGGCGTTGAGGAGCTCGGCGACCCGTACGTACCCCTCGTAGGGCGTCACCATGAAACAGGTATGGGTGAAATGGGCCGCCTGGTCGGCGATGGCGGCGGCCACCGCGGGATGTGAGGCGCCGACGGTGGTGACCGCGATACCCGACCCGAGGTCGATGAAGGAGTTGCCGTCGGCATCGACGATCACGCCGCCATCGGCATCCACGGCGTAGACCGGTGCGGTGGATCCGACGCCCGCGGATACCGCGGCGCGGCGGCGCTCGGCCAAGGCGCTGGACCGAGGTCCGGGCAGGGGCGTCACGATGTTGCGCTTCTGCGCGAGGCGATAGGCGATGTCGGTCATAGCGCTTCCTGTCGTCGATCCGGCGATCTCAGTCTGCCGCTGCGGTGTGTTTCTGTGAATGGACGGATTGTCCACCGAAGGCCCACACGTACGCCGTTTTGGCGTACGTTCCCCCTTCGCGCGGACCACATGGCTGCTATTCCACGAGCGGCGCGGTGTCGCGAGTCAGGGTGCGCCCGAGGAAGAAGTCCGGGCTCTTGACGCGCATGATCACCATGAGCACCGCCCCGAAGGCCAGAATGCCGAAGCCCAGATAGAACACCAGGCCGATACCGCCGATCGAGGCGCCGCTGCCCGTCTTTTCCGGATCCATGCTTTCGCGCACGGAGATGACGAACACCGCAGCTAGCATGAGCCCGCCCAGCAGCGGAAAGAGGAACTTGTACACCACGTTGTGGGCATTCTGGAACAGCTCCGTGCGGAAGTACCACACGCAGGCGAAAGCGGTAATGCCGTAGTACCAGCAGATCATGATGCCCAGTGCCGCAATGGTATCCAGCAGGGTGCGATCGGACAGCAGGCTGACAACGGTGTAGAACACGGCTGTCACCGCGCCGGCCACCACGGTACTGAAGGTCGGCGTCAGGAATCGCGGGCTGACACTGGCGAACTGCTTCGGGAAGGCGCCATAGGTGCCCATGGCGAGCATGGTGCGGGCGGCGGGCAGGGAAGTGGTCTGCAGGCTCGCCACCGCTGAGGCGAAGATCGCCAACAGCAGCAGCGGGCCGAACCAGCTGCCTAGCACCGGATTGGCGAGGGCGCCAAAGACATTGTCCTTGTTCTCCTCATTGGCCAGGCCCAGATCGGTGTCGCCGACACCGGCGAACATCATCACGGCGACAGCCACCAGCAGGTAGGTCAGCAAGATCGACAGCACGCACAGCAGGCCGGCACGGCCGGGTACCTTTGTCGGGTCCTTGCATTCTTCGCCGAGTGTCAGACAGGTGTCCCAGCCCCAGAATGCGAAGATCGAGCCGACGAGCCCAATGACAAAGGCGCTCAGGGTTAGTCCCGTCAGCGGGTTGAACCAGTCCAGATCGAAGTCGAGATGCCCGGCCGCGCCAGGCGCCTTCGTGATGGCGACGACGGCGAAGATCACCAGCACGATCATCTGAAACCCGACGAGGACGTACTGCACCTTTTCGCTCGTGGTGATGCCGCGGCTGGAGATGTAGGTGGCGATGGCCAACAGCGCGACGGTCGAGATGATGTTGACCGCCTTGTTGCTGGCGAGGTCGCCGACCGTCTGATTGTGGAAGATGGCGCCCAGAAACTGATATCCGTATTGCACACCGATGGATGCCAGGTTGGACAAGACGATGATGGTGGCGATCACCATGCCCCAGCCACACATCCAGCCGATGTACGGGCCGAATGCCTTGGTGGACCAGGTGAAGGAGGCGCCGCAGTCCGGCGCGCGCGAGTTGAGCTCGCGGTAGGCGTACGCGGTGAGGAACATCGGGATGAACCCCGCGATCAGGACGGCCGGCATCTTGAGGCCGACCGCGGCCACAATCAGGCCGATGCTGGCCGTGAGCGTGTATCCCGGTGCCACTGTGGAGATACCGAGGATGGCGCCGGTAAAGGTGCCGATGCGTCCGGCCGCCAAGCCTTTTGAGACAAGTCCCTCGGACCGCTCGGCATTCTCCAGCTCGGCGTGAGCGACGTCCTCAGTCACTATCGCCCCCTTCTTCCTTGGGAATCACAACCATCGGGACCTGCAGCACGCGGAGCATCTTCGCGGCCGTCGAACCGAGGAAGAGTCGTCGCGGCTGTGCCAAGCGGCTTGAACCGACCATGATGATGTCGCCCTCGTGCCAGTCGAGCTTGTTCACCGCAGCCTCGACGGTGGGTCCCTCGGCGACCATTGACGTGACCGGAAAATCTTTTGGCAGAAACAGTTTTGCGGTTTCGAGGGACTGCTGAGCATGAATGGTGGCGCGTTCGCGCGCCGACTGATCGTCGTCACCCCCGGGGATCGGGTCGAACGAGACCAGTGAGACCAGGCGCAGCGGTGCGCCGGCGCGCTGGCAGGCCCGCAGCGCCGTGTCCAGCAGCACGCGCGCGCCCGGCCGCGTTCCCATGGCGCAGGTGACTTCGCGGACGCGGAGGTTCTTCTGATAGCGCGCACCACGCGGCGAGATCACCAGTGGTATCGGTGAGGAGTGCACCAGCTCGTTGACTACCGATCCCAGCGAGAGACTGCCGACCAGACCGCCGCCTGAACCACCCACCACGACTGCCTCGACCCCCAGAGCCTCGCACTGCGCGATGAGTCCCTCGGCAATCGACTCGTGGAAGCTGATATGCGTCTGGACCGTGAGGTCGTCGGGAATGGTGGCTTCGGCATGGTTCAGCCAGTGAGTGGCATTCTCGGACAATATGTCCTGGCGCTCCTGCTGCGGGAGCGGCGCCAGGATAGGGCGGTCCTGGGGGAGCACCATGCACAGATCGAGATGCGCGCCCAGTGAGCGTGCGATCTGCGCTCCCACCGCTAGCGCGTCATCGCCGCCCGGAGTGGCCAGGTATGCAACGGCAATCCTCTTGGCGGCGGTGTTCATGGCTAAGCCTCCTGGTGTCCGGATGTGTGACAGCTCTTCGGCGGGGTGGGTGCGACGTCGAGCGAGGGGTTGCGGTCGAAGAATCCGACCGGTTTGAGCCAGAAATTCACGGTGTCGACGGGCATGATCGGCCAGTCTTCGGGGCGGGTGATGTGGTGAATGCCGAACACATACCAGAGCACCACGTCGGTGTTCTCGATGGAGCGGTTGTGCTCAGTCCAGGAAGGCAGACCATGGTCTTCCTTGCTCTGTGTAACGAATTCTCCTGCGGGCCAGCGCTCCTCGGGTGAGTTGGGGGTCACCCAGAGGGTGTGCTCGATGGCGCGGCAGCGCGCCAGCACCGGTGAGGACGGGTCGAACATGGCCGGGATGGCAGCACCAGGTACCAATTTGTAGGCCGGTGCGGTGCCGATGCCGTTGCGGGTGTTGTCGTTGACCACCTTCCAGGCGCGCTGCGTCTGCCAGCAGAAGTCCTGTTTGCCTTCCGATTCGGTGCGCAATGGGGTGTTGCGCTGCCGCAGAGACAGCCCGTACGGGTTGTTGGGGCCAACCGGCTCGATCTCGGTCTCGGTGGCGTACACAGTGTTCTCGGTGCCGTCGACGTCCAGGTCCAGTCTCGCGACAAGGAAATGTTGGTGGTACGGCGCGTAGGTCCGGTTGTCGACCAGGGTTCCGTGTGGGTGTGCGGCGCCCTCGGCGAAGTTGCTCACCACCATGATTCCCGTTGCACGGACCTCACATTCGATATTTCCGTCCTGATAGAACCGCCAGTACGTGAGGTATTCGTAGTTGGCGACGGTGACGTGGAAGGACACCGTGAGCCGGCGCATCCGGCGTACCTCGGCACCGTGGTCGTGATCGACGTGCTTCCACAGGACGGCATTGTCTTCTTCGTGAATGCAGATCGCGTTCTTGATGGTGTACGGCTCGCCCTTGCTGTTATGCAGCACGGCATCGAGGTAACGGATCTCGCCGAGGCAGTCGCAACCAAGTTCCAGTGAGGTGGTCATGAAGCCGATGCCCCACTCGCCGATATCGAAAGCTGTTCTTCGGTAGTGATCTTCGCAGTGATCCCGGTAGGGCACCATCATCTCGGCGAAGGACATGCGGTTGGCCACTGATCGCACCCGGCCGTTGTCGTTATACGTCACGGCATGCAGTGTCATGCCCTCGCGGTAGTTGAAGCCAACTCGCAATGACCAGTTCTGCCACTCGAGTTTATTGCCTTCGATGGTGAAGGAAGGACCGTCGGGCTGGGTGATATGCAGTGGTTGCAGCGACTCTCGGGTGCTCTGCCGGCGCAAGCGTTCCGGAACGTGCCGGGGCACGTACTCGCCCATCATCTCGGGCCGTGGGACGGTGAACGTGTCCTCGATCTCCAGCAGCTCCATGCTGTTCATGTCGATGATGCAGTGGAATCCGTTGACAGGGCCCGCGTACGGATTGGCGCCTTCGGTGGAACGCACCCAGGTGTCCGACCATCCGAGGCGCCGGCCCTTGTACTTCTCGGGCATGACCGCGTCGCCGTAGGTCCAGGTATCCATGAACACCAGGTCCATGTCGGTGATTCCGCGGGTGGCCAGGGCGGCGATGACCTCCGGATGGCGCCTCAGGGCGGCGTCGGCCTCTTCCCACTCGTCGACCGTGAAGTTGGGTTGCACTCCGGGAATGTGATCCCAGGACTGCACTTCACCGGCGGTCAGCGAGACGACAGCCTTGTAGGTGGCGTTCCGTTGGGTGTCCAGACACGTGGCGAGTGCCCGGCGCTCGGGCCGTGCGCCGTTGCTGTCGAATGCGGCGATCTCGGCCTTGGAGGGCTCGGACAGCTCGATGGACGTATACCGCCAGCCGCTCCCGACGCCGTGCGCTTGCGCCAGAAGTTTGGCTGTCGCGGTGAATTCATCCGCGGTCAGAGGATCAAGAGGATGGAACGTGTCGGTTGCCATGTCTAGTGCGCGCTCATCACGTGCTTGATCCGGGTGTAGTCCTCCACCCCGTAGGCCGACAGGTCCTTGCCGTACCCGGAGTATTTGAACCCGCCGTGCGGCATCTCGGCAACCAGTGGGATATGACAATTGACCCATACGCAACCGAAGTCGAGTTCGCGAGTGAACTTTTCGGCGGTCTCGTGGTCCTTGGTCCAGACACTGGAGGCCAGTGCGTAACGCACTCCATTGGCCAGACGGACGGCCTCGTCCGCGTCGTCGAAGGATTGGACCGTCAAGATGGGTCCAAAAGTCTCCTCCTGGACGATTGAATCGTCCTGCCGCACACCGGTGACGATGGTGGGCTCGATGAAGAAGCCCTTGTCGCCCCAACGTTTTCCGCCGGTCACGACCGTCGCGTGTGCGGGCAAGTTCTCGAGTTTCTTGGTGACCGCGGTGAAGTGGTTGATGTTGTTCATCGGCCCGTAGAAGCTGTCAGCGTCATCGGGCAGGCCCGGCCGCAAGGTCTGTGCCGCGGAGTTGAGGGCGCTGACGAACTTGTCATGGATCGACTGGTGCACGATCACCCGGGTAGCAGCCGTGCAGTCCTGGCCGGCGTTGAAGAAGGCGGCTTGCGCGATCCCGGTGGCGGCCTTGTCGATATCAACGTCGCCGAACACCACAACCGGTGCCTTACCGCCGAGTTCGAGGTGGCTGCGTTTGAGCTGTTCGGCCGCCGAGGCGGCGACTGCGATACCGGCCCGCACCGAGCCCGTGATCGACACCAGGCCAATGGCGGGGTGACTCACCAATTCGGAGCCGGTGGCAGCGGTGCCCAGCACGACGTTGAAGACGCCGTCGGGCAGGATGCCCTTCGTCAAACGGGCCAGCACCAGTGTGCTTTCCGGTGTGGTGTCGCTGGGCTTGAGGACGATGGTGTTTCCGGCCGCCAGCGCGGGGCCGATCTTCCAGATCGCCATCATGAACGGGTAGTTCCACGGTGTCACCTGCCCGACGACGCCAATGGGCTCGCGCCGAACGTAGGAGGTGAACCCCTCCATGTACTCGCCGGCCGATTTGCCCTCGACGAGTCGTGCCGCACCGGCGAAGAACCGGAGCTGGTCGGCGCTCACGGTCACCTCTTCGGCGGCGATGACGGCTTTCGGCTGCCCGGTGTTGCGGCACTGGGCGTCGACGATCTCGTCGATGTGTGCCTCAATGGCATCGGCGAGTTTGAGCAGCGCCTGCTGCCGGACGCTCGGCGTGGACTTACCCCAGGAGGCGAAGGCGCGTTCGGCGGCGGCCACCGCCGCATTCACGTCGTCGGCGTTGGACACCGGGGCGCGGCCCACCAACGATTCGTCGACTGGGCTGATCAGGTCGATGGGCTCGGAGGTTTTCAGGGACAAAGAATCGACAAACTGGCCGTCGATGTAGTTCTGGAGTACTGAGTCCGGCATATCGCACGTCCATCCGTCGAGGGAATCCGTCTAAGCACGTCAAGAAAGCACGCAGACAACCAGTGTGCGCTGAGACACATGCCTGATCATCCGACAATTCCGGGAATCTTCGCGGTGTTTTTCACCATTCTGTACAGTCCCGTGAGGTGAGTGTTCCGGTGCGGTGGGTGATGGATCAGCAGGACCTGAAACTCACCCTTAAGGGCGGCGCCGAGGGTCTGGGGCGCGAGATCAATCTGGCGCTCACCACAGAGCTCGCCGACCCCGCGCAGTGGCTATCCGGTGGAGAGTTGGTGCTCACCACAGGGATTGGTCTACCCGCGAGCACCCGCGAGCGGCTGCGCTACCTACGGGCGCTCGACGAGAATGGTGTCGCCGCATTGGGATTCGGTACCGGACTGACGTTCGATGAGGTGCCACCGGAATTGGTGACGGCCGCCGACGAGCTGGGTATGCCGCTGATCGAGGTGCCGCTGCGCACCCCGTTTGCCGCGGTGGTCAAGGCGGTGAGCACCCGCATCGCCGAACTGGAGTACGACGCGGTGCTGCGTGCGTCGCGGGCTCAGCCCCGGATTACCCGAGCGATTGTCAATGGTGGTGTGCAGGCGGTCACCGCGGAACTTGGACGGTCGCTGCGGGCCAGTGTTGTGGTGTTGGACTCGGGCGGCACGGTGATCGCGAGCCATCCGCGCAATCTGGATGTCGCGACGATCAATCTGGTCCGGGGTGCGGTGACGCCGGGCGCGTCGGCCGGTGCGCAACAACTGGATCCGGGAATCGCGGTCGCGCAACAGACGATCGGCGTGGGGGGTACGTCGTACGGGGTGTTGGCTGTTGTCAGCAAGACGCCGTTGAGCTTCGTGGACCAGGTGTTACTGGGGCATGCAAACTCCTTGTTGGCCCTGGATTTTGATAAGCCGTCGCGGCTGCAGGACGCACAGCGCCAGTTGAACGGGCAGGCCTTGGGGCTGCTGCTCGGCGATGCACGGAACCTGGACTCGGTGTGGGCGCAACTCGCACAAGCTGCCGACGGGCGTGGGCGGATCCGGGTGTTGGTGGTGGATGCGGAATCCCCGGTGGCGCTGCGGCGGGTGCAGCCCGTAGTCAACCGGGCCATGGAGTCCGCGGGCCACCCGGTCTTCGCGCATACCTCCGAGTCCCAGCTCACCGTCGTGATTCCGGGGTCGGAAACTGCTGAATTTGCCCGACAGTTGTTCGCGGAGGTGGACGGGCGCACCAGGAAGGGTCTGCGGGCGGGGTTGAGCGGGGCGCATCCGGTGGGGCGGCTCGGCGATGCGGCACAGAATGCGAAGCTCGCAGCGTCGGTGTCCGAACGCGGCGGGGCGCCGCTGGAGTTCACCTCGTTGGCGGGTAGCGCACTGTTGTCCTTCGGTGCGAGTCGTGAGGTACTGGTCGCCGTCGCGAACGCGACCCTGGCGCCCGTCGCCGAGCATGACGTCACCCACAGCACCGAACTGATGGCGTCCTTGCGGGCCTATCTGGAGGCGAACGGCCATTGGGAATCCGCGGCCGCCGCCGTCGGCGTCCACCGCCATACGCTGCGCAAACGCATCGAAACCGTGCAGTCACTGCTGGCCTGCGACCTCGATATCGCGAGGGTGCGCGCTGAACTGCTGCTGGCGATGCTGGCGGGAACGCCGAGCGCCGGGAACTAAACCAGGACCGCGAATTCGCAGTGCGCTGGCTTACGGTAGTGCTACCTTATTTAGAACAGGTTCCAGTTTCGGGGTTATTTATGCAGGTGAATAGATCGTGAGCGCCATGGTTGAAGCGTCACCGGTGCGGCCAGCCGCCGTGCCATCGACCAGGCGCCAACATGAGCAGTACAAGCGCATGCTCGATGCGGCCGAGGAACTCGCCATGACGCGCGAGCTCGATCACGTCCAGATGCACGATGTCGCCAAACACGCCAACGTCGCCATCGGCACGTTGTACCGATATTTCCCGACGAAGCGTCATCTGTTCGTCTCGGCTTTGGTGCGTGAGTCGGAGCGACTTGTGGGCCGCATCCCGTTGTCTCCCGATGGGGAGGAAACCGCGGCCGACCGGGTGGGCGAAGCGCTGGTACGGGCACTGCGCGGATTGACACGGCGCCGCATGCTGGCGATCGCCATGATCAGGTCCTCGAACTCGGCGTCACTGGCCGAGGTGCCCGATCTGATGCAGGTCGAGAAGCGGTTCCATGAGCTAATATCCGAGGTCGCCGGTCTTTCGGACCCGACCGATGAGGACGAGGCCGTGATCCGACTGCTGGTGCACCAGTGGTTTGGCTGTATTCAGGTGTGTCTCAACGGCGGTCTCACCGTGGCGCAGGCGGAGTCCGATCTGCGTCGGGCGGCCCAGTTGTTGATGCGGTGGACGAGCGTTAGGTCCTGTTAGTTCGCTTTCAGGGCCGCCAGCGCGGCGTCGATGGCGAGCTCGGGGACATTGATTGTCTTGGACCCCAGGTCATGACGCGCGCCGGTGATCTCCACGATTGTCGCGCCGCCCGGTATCAGAACCGATGCCTCCGTGAGTTCCGCGATGGTGCCGAACGCATCCGAGGTGCCGTGGGTGAACACCGTGGGAACCTGGATGCCGGGCAGATGCTCCGTGCGCAGCCGGTCGGGCTTGCCGGGTGGATGTAGCGGGTAGGAGAACACGGTGAGAACGTCGATGATCGGCCCCTTTTCCGCCACGAGCATCGAGGTTTGACGTCCGCCGTAGGAATGACCGCCGGCCAACAGCGGGCCATCCACCAGGGTGCGGGCCTTGTTGATCACCTCGGCAATGCCCGCGCGGTCCTTGTCGGCTGACGAGGCCGAGGGGGGACCGCTTGGCCGGTTGCGCCGGAACGGCATGTCGAAACGTATCGCCAGCCAACCGTGTTCGGCCCATGCCGTGCACAGCAGACGCAACATGGGCGAGTGGCAGCTGCCCCCGGTGCCGTGGGTCAGCACTACCGCACCGTGGGGGTGTCCGTCGGGGTGGTGGGCGATTCCGGCGATATCCGGAAGTTCCTCGGTGCTCACGCACTCAGCTTAAGGTTCTTCGCGCAGATGCTCATCGCAGCCTGAACAGGGCCGATACCGGGCCGTGGCCACGGCCAAGGGGGTAGGCCGCTCGCAGACACTCGGTGATCCACCGTTTTCCGAAGGCGACGGCTTCGATCACAGAAAGTCCGTGTGCCAGTGCACAACTGATAGATGCGGCGAGGGTGTCCCCGGCGCCGTGGTCGTGTCCGGTGTCTACCCGTTCGACGGGGAAGTAGTGAAACTCGGTGCCGTCGAAGAGCAGGTCCGTGCTGGTGTCGCTGGATCGAAGGTGCCCGCCCTTTACCAGAGCCCACCGCGGGCCGAGGGCATGGAGTTTTCGCGCGGCTTCCCTTTGGGACTCCTCGTCAACGACGTCGATGTCCACCAACAGCCGTACCTCGTCCAGATTGGGAGTGACGAGCGTTGCCAGCGGAAAGAGTTGTTCACGGATGGCATCCAGTGCGCTCGGGTGCAGCAGCGGGTCGCCGTGCATGGATGCGCACACGGGATCGACGACCAGGGGGACATTTGTCGCCAGCCGCGACCATGTCTCCGCGATGGCCTCGATGATTGGCGCGGAGGCCAGCATCCCGGTCTTGGCGGCCTGGATACCGATATCGGTGATCACCGCGTCCATCTGCGCGGCCACCACGTGTGGTGGGATTTCGTGAAAATCCCTGACACCCACCGAGTTCTGGACGGTTACCGCGGTGACGGCCACGCACCCGTGCACACCGAGCAGCGCCATGGTGCGCATATCGGCTTGGATACCTGCCCCGCCCCCGGAGTCGGACCCGGCGATGGTCATCACTCGCACCGGGGTAGCGCCCGGCTCCGGGATGGGGAGGAAGGCAGCCATGCTCACGCGATCGGCAGATAGACCCGGTTGCCGTGCTCGGCGAACTCCGCGGACTTCTCTTCCATGCCGCGTGCCAGCATCGCGTCGATGTCTTCCTGGGTCTCCAAACCGTTCTGGGCCGCGAACTCCCGGATATCGGCGGTGATGCGCATCGAGCAGAACTTCGGGCCGCACATGGAGCAGAAGTGTGCCGTCTTGGCCGGTTCGGCGGGCAGTGTCTCGTCGTGGAACTCCCGGGCGGTGTCCGGGTCCAGCGAGAGGTTGAACTGGTCATCCCAGCGGAACTCGAAGCGCGCCTTGGACAGTGCGTTGTCGCGCAGCTGGGCGCGCGGGTGCCCCTTGGCGAGGTCGGCGGCGTGCGCGGCGATCTTGTAGGCGATCACCCCGTCCTTGACGTCCTTGCGGTCCGGCAGCCCCAGGTGTTCCTTGGGGGTGACGTAGCAGAGCATCGCGGTGCCGGCCTGGGCGATGATCGCCGCCCCGATGGCCGAGGTGATGTGGTCGTAGGCCGGAGCGATATCGGTGGCGAGCGGGCCCAGCGTATAGAACGGGGCCTCTTCGCAGAGCTCCTCCTCGAGCTTCACGTTCTCGACGATCTTGTGCATCGGCACGTGGCCGGGGCCCTCGATCATCACCTGCACGCCATGGGATTTCGCGATCTTCGTCAGCTCGCCGAGGGTGCGCAGCTCGGCGAACTGGGCCTCGTCGTTGGCATCGGCGATGGACCCTGGACGCAGGCCGTCGCCAAGCGAGAAGGTCACGTCATATCGTGCCAGGATCTCGCACAGCTCCTCGAAGTGCGTGTACAGGAACGACTCCCGGTGATGGGCCAGGCACCATGCGGCCATGATCGAACCGCCGCGCGAGACGATGCCGGTGACGCGCTTGGCGGTCAGTGGCACGTAGCGCAGCAGCACGCCGGCGTGCACGGTCATGTAGTCCACGCCCTGCTCGGCCTGCTCAATCACGGTGTCGCGGTACAGCTCCCAGGTGAGCGCGGCCGGGTCGCCATTGGTCTTCTCCAGCGCTTGATAGATCGGCACCGTACCGACGGGCACGGGGGAGTTGCGCAGAATCCACTCGCGGGTCTGGTGGATGTCCTTACCGGTGGACAGGTCCATGATGTTGTCGGCGCCCCAGCGGATGGCCCACACCATCTTCTCCACTTCCTCGGCGATCGAGGAGGTGACGGCCGAATTGCCGATGTTGGCGTTGATCTTCACGCCAAAGGCCTTGCCGATGATCATCGGCTCGCTCTCGGGGTGTTTGTGGTTGGCGGGGATCACGGCGCGGCCCATCGCGACCTCACTGCGCACCAGTTCGGCGGGGACACCCTCGCGGACGGCGATGAACTCCATCTCGGCGGTGATCTCTCCGGCACGGGCGCGCTGCAGCTGCGTGCCGCGATCGGTGACGATGCCGGCGCGCGGTGGCAGGCCCTTCTGCAGATCGATGGTGGCGCCCGAGTCGGTGTACGGACCAGACGTGTCATACAGGTCCAGGTGCTCACCGTTAGTGAGGTTCACTCGGCGTTGCGGCACGCGCAGGCCACTGTCGAGGTCCTGGTAGATCTTCTCGCTGCCCTGGATGGGGCCCGTGGTGACGGTCTCCGGAGTACGTGACTGATCAGGCATTTTTCTTCCTCCCTACGCCGGCATTACCCGGTCAGGTTCATACGGTCGACGGCCCTAGCCGTCCTCTCAGCGCACTGGTGCGCGCTCCCGTGTTTGTGTATTTGGGGCTGTTCGTTGACGAACACTGGCCACGCTACTCGGTAGGTCACCGATTTCTCCGCTGAGTGCGAGCCTCACGCGGATTTCCGGCCAGATTTACGCGTGAGGCTCGCACTCGAACCGCGTGAGGCATGCAGCCAAGTCCGACCTGACAGACGGGGACCGAAGGTTTTGGGAATATAGTTTCCCTTGCTAAAGTTATGCGCGGTGGTATCCAGCGACGGCCGGGCTGGGGTGCCCTGCTGGCCGCGTCGGTGGAGAAGCGCGCAACAAGGGTGACGATGACTGATTTGATGACACAGACCGACGAAACACCTGCGGATGTCGAGACCGCACGACGTCGGCTGCGGGTGGATCGCGACCATCCGCACTACAAGTGGGTGGCGCTGTCGAACACCACGCTGGGTGTGCTGCTCGCGACCATCAACTCGTCGATCGTCTTAATCTCGCTGCCGGCCATCTTTCGCGGGATCGGTCTGAACCCCCTCGCCGCGGGCAACGTGAGCTATCTGCTGTGGATGCTCATGGGCTACCTGCTGGCTTCCGCGGTTCTCGTCGTGTTGTTCGGCCGCCTCGGCGATATGTATGGGCGGGTCCGCATTTACAACATGGGCTTCGTCGTCTTCACCGTCGCGGCGGTGGTGCTGTCCTTCGACCCGTTCCACTACGGCGGGGGTGCGGTGTGGCTTATCGCGTGGCGAGTGGTGCAGGGGGTGGGCGGTGCCATGCTGATGGCTAACTCGTCGGCCATCCTGACCGACGCCTTCCCGTCCACGCAGCGTGGGTTGGCGCTGGGGATCAACCAGGTGGCCGCGGTGGCAGGGTCCTTCCTTGGGCTGCTGATCGGAGGCGTGCTCTCCGAATGGGATTGGCGCGCCATCTTCTGGGTGGGTGTGCCACTGGGCCTGCTGGGCACCGTGTGGTCATATCGCTCCCTCGTCGAGATCGACCAACCCACACCCGGCAAGCTGGACTGGGCAGGCACCGTAACCGTTGCGCTGGGGCTGACGGTGCTGCTCACCGGAATCACATACGGCATTCAGCCATACGGCAATTCGAGCACCGGATGGGGTAACCCGCTGGTCTATGGATCGCTGATCGCCGGTGTCGCGCTGCTGCTGTTGTTCTGCGTGATCGAGTCCCGGGTGGCCGACCCGATGCTGGACATGCGGCTGTTCAAGAACCGTGCGTTTGGCCTGGGGAACCTGGCCAACCTGCTGGCGTCGGTGGGTCGGGGCGGTCTGCAATTCATGCTCATCATCTGGCTGCAGGGCATCTGGTTGCCGTTGCGCGGATACAGCTATGAGTCGACGCCGTTGTGGGCGGGAATCTTCCTGCTGCCCATGACACTTGGCTTCCTGCTGGCCGGGCCTATCGCCGGTGTGCTGTCGGACCGCTACGGCGCCCGGCCCTTCGCCACGGGCGGCATGGTGCTGTCGGCGGTGACGTTCCTGGCGCTCATCGCCATTCCGGTGAACTTCAATTACTGGGCCTTCGCGGCCCTCATCTTCCTCAACGGACTGGGATCGGCCATCTTCACCGCGCCGAATACCGCGGCGATCATGTCGAGCGTGCCCGCGCATCAGCGCGGCGCGGCCTCGGGAGTGCGTGGCACCTTCTTCAACGCGGGCAGCTCGCTGTCCATCGGAATCTTCTTCTCGCTCATGATCGTCGGGCTCTCCTCCACGATGCCCGCCGCGATGCAATCAGGGCTGACCGCCCAGGGAGTGCCCGCCTCGACCGCAGCCGAGGTGTCCAGCCTGCCGCCGGTGGGCAGCCTGTTCGCGGCGTTCCTCGGTTACAACCCGGTCAGCGAATTGCTTGCTCCGTCAGGTGTTCTGGACCACCCGGGAGTCAACGCGGCCGAGTTGACCGGGCAGTCGTTCTTTCCGAATCTCATCACCGAGCCGTTCCATGCCGGACTAGTGGTGGTGTTCGTGGCCGCCGCACTGATGATGGCGGTCGCCGCTCTGGCCTCGCTGGGTGCCGGTGGCAAGTACGCCCACGCAGACGACTGAGCTAGCTACTATCTGCCCATGGCAACGTGGGGGATATCCGGTCCGGTGGATCTGCTGCGCCGTACGGGGATCTTGTGGTGGCGCTGCTGGCCGTGGCTGGTGGCGATCTATCTGGTCGGCTGGCTGACCCGTTATGGTGCATTGAAGCTAGCCATCTTTGTGTCCGTACATGTCGGAGGCCTGTGGGGTGATCTGGTATTCCCACTGGTTCCGCTGGCCCGGCTGCTTACCTACGTCGCGATGTTCTGGGTGGTGCGTGGCGCAGTGACAAACGCCAGGGCAAGTTGGACAGAAGCGACCACCACCGTTCTCCGGGCCATACTTCCGGTGTTTGTGCTGTTTACGGCATGGAAGCTTCATCTGGAGGACCGTGCCGGGTATCTCAACGTGCGATATCTCGAGTACTACGGCTCGACTATGGACGGTCTTTCATCGGCTAAGACAAGCGAACAGATCGGCCAGTACTTGAGTCCGACGGACTGGCGTATCTACGCCGTCATTGCTATCGCATTCACGATGAGGATGCTGCTGACCCGATTCAGGGACAAATTGCCCACCTGGACACAACTGCTCGCTCTGTACTTGGAGGCGACATGGGTGCTCCTTCTGGTAACGGCTGCGGCCGACAAGCTGTTTGGCACTCCGGAGTGGATCAAAGAGCGCCGTGTTGTCGTGTGGTATTTGGACCACAAGGAGAGTCTGCTCGCGAATCTTGGCCCATTCAGACACCTTTGGGAGTCAGCGACGCAATTCGCCGCTGCCGCGATACCCGCGGTCCTCATACCTTTGACATGGATTGCCATTGCGGCAGCGATTTACGGGATTCAGGCGATGGGTACCTGGTCGACGAGTGGACATGCATTCCTCGGCGAGAAACACGCGACCCGAGTCGCCAACGCAGGTCAGTCGGTGATGGGGCGAGTCCGGCCGCGGTGGTCGCGCGTTCCGTCGGGAATTCAGGCACGAACTACAGAATTCGCACGCGGCTTTCTTGGGATATTGGAGAAGCTGGCGGACTCTATTCGCGTGACCTTGCACGGTGGTCCGCTGATAGTGGCGACTTATGTGTTCGCGTTCATGTTCCTGGTGTTTCTCTACCCGTCAGGTTCCTACTACGAACCGCAGGTCGGGGAGGGTTTCGTCTGGCGCGCAGCGGTCAATCTTCTTGGCCCGCATGAACTCTCATGGTGGTCCGTGTATGGCCAAGTGTTCATCGTCGCGATTGGTTCGTTCATCGAGCCGGTGAAGGTCTGCTTGGTAGCGGCAACATACGGATATTGCCTCGAGCGGTACAGCCTGGCGCACGCTAGCCAGGCGGAGACTCGAAACGCACTACCTCGTTGATATCCGACTTCGACTTACGGATGGTGACTTCCAGGCTCAGATCCGTCGCGTCGGGCGGGACCAGCCCGACCACCATGAACGGACCGGGTTCGGCGCAGAACGTCCGATAGCCCGTCCGCTTCAGGGAATCCTGAATCGAGAACATTGAGACATGGTTCTGTTTAGTCCAGCGACGACCGCGCCGGTCCACGATTGCGACGTCGCAGGAGACCTTCTCGACATCCTCGGAAGACAGCTGGTGGCCGGCTTTAGACCGGTCAAGCACGAGTACCACGGCTTTGGTGCCCTCGGGAATCGGACTGTCGTACTTTCCAGGCTGTGGCGGATCGACCCGCCGGAGCTGCCAGTCGATGCCATCGACCGTTGCGGATTCGCCCGGCCGCACGACGAGAGCAGGCCGCTGGCTGTCGATGTCTCGCTCCCGGCGGGGTTGAACAATGAGGAACCAATACGTGGTGAGGGCTAGTGCGATCACCAGGAACGCCACGCCGTTACGCCTTAGCCAAGTCATTCCGGGAACTTTCCCTCGTAGAGGTCGATGACGTCCCGATGGACAAGCGTGGAGATCGGGATGCCGATGTCCAACTGCGTGTCGATACCCCATCCGCGGGTGGCTCCGATATCGGCGTTTTTGACCCCGGGCAGGCTCCTGACGACAAGAGACATGGACTGCGGAGATTCGGGCACATCGAACACCAGCGCCGTACGCTCAGGAATCCCAGGCTGATTGAAGAGCTTCGCCCTGGACCTGGTGGCCTCGATTCTCAGGTCGTCGGCGTCGAGATACATGATGTGGTTTTGCACTGTCGTCAGGGTTTCGTAGACGACGTCCAGCACGATCCACCGCCCCTGGGTGCGCTGTGTGAAGTTGTCGCGGCGGTCCTTGAATGTGTACCTCACCGCCGATGCCGAGTATGCGCCCCGAACAGAGATCGCATCGTTTCTTCCGCGGGCCTCATCAGACGAGCTGCCATGGACGGTAATGGGGCTGTAAGACTCTTGGAGGGTAGAAACGTTGGTGTACAACGTGATTGCGCCAGCGAGCAGCAGTGCACTCAGAGCGGCCGGTGCGGTCTTACTCGGCATGTTCATGAGTCGCACTCGCGAAGAGTGGTGTGGAGAACGCCGTAAGACGAATTTTTAGGAGTCTTCCAAGACTCGGAGCCCGCTGCGTCAGGTTTCCATTCGAGGTCGTTCAACCGGATGGTGATGTTGTCCCCAGGGCGGATTCCCGGTCGGACGAAGGGGATTCCCCAAATGGCAAGTAGCTCAACTGTTTTTCCTGGAGGAAGTGAATACATTCTTCCGGAACCGGAATCCGAAGCGTATTCACCGTAATATTTGAACTCTGACGGCATGGTGAGAGTGAATACCTCGCGGTACACCGTCGAACTGTTCTTTCGTTCGTCATCCAGGGTGACGTTGATCTTGTCGGTGTTCTTGACCGTCGCGGCCAGTGCGATGATCTGGTAGGTGCTCGCCTCGTACGTGAAGCGCCTCATTATCGTGGGGTCGAGCCTCGAGGCCGGGCAGATCGCAAATACGGCGCGTGGGGTGATCTGCAGCGGCCCGTTGTCGTAGACATTCCCGAGCTCGATCGGGGTCGCAGGATCAGCCTGATCCAGTCCTCCGAATCCTGCGGTCAGGCCCAGCACGCCGACAACGGCCACGCGCCATAGGTTGTTGAGCGAAAAGCGGTCGAGAAAAGACCGCTTCTGCGGTTCATCGGGCTCGTTGTTCAGCCCGGCCGCTGGTCCGTCCCCCGCCATGCGCAAATCATAAAGGGCGCATGCGGCGAGAAGATGGG
The DNA here is from genome assembly GCF_002013745.1 of Mycobacterium sp. D16Q16. Taxonomy (NCBI): domain Bacteria; kingdom Bacillati; phylum Actinomycetota; class Actinomycetes; order Mycobacteriales; family Mycobacteriaceae; genus Mycobacterium; species Mycobacterium sp. D16Q16. The sequence goes on along the minus strand of NZ_MAEY01000011.1, from coordinate 46,003 downwards.
AAAGTTCAGTCCAGCGCCGCCTGTGGGTCTGGATCGTCAGCCAGCTAACTGGCCCCAGCTTGACTGCAAGTAGGTCAGGCAGACTGCGCTTGGGTAGCGTGTTGCGATGTGACCACTGAGGGGGGATCTGCGCCGACCCAGAGTTGGCCAATGGATGAATTGATCGCGCACCGATACTGGGTACGACGCCTCAAACCGTTCCCGCATGTCACCGTTCAGAATGTATTCAACCAAGCGTTTTACGACACTCTCGAAGACCACTATCGGCACATCGCAGCCGACGGGACCAAGTTCAACACCAACACGCCCGGATACGACGCGTCGATGGCGCTCGTTCGCGACAATCTCGATGGCCCACTCGCGGTGTTCACTTCCCGCGCGTGGCACGACATGATCGCTGGCGTTGCTGGTGTCGCATGCACCGGCGATGTCTCGGCGAGCCTGCATCAGCACCAGCCCGGCGGTAACGCTGGTTGGCCGCACAACGACCTAAATCCTGGTTGGTTCGCCGGGCGCACGCCGAATGACACTGAGACCAGGTGCGAAGGTACCGACGGTGTCGATTACCGCACAGGCAAGCGACCCGGTGGTGTCGAGGCGCGTGAAACTGTTCGCGCGGTAGCGGTGCTGTTCTACCTGGCGAACCCGCGTTGGGAGCCCGAAGACGGCGGCGAGACTGGACTTTTCGCCAGCCTCGCGGCCGCCCAGCGTCGTGACGGTCTGCGGGTTCCACCGCTCAACAATTCGATGGTGATGTTCGAATGCACACCTTTCTCGTGGCACGGCTATGCGGGGGCATCGCGCAACGAGCGCAACTGTGTGGCGATGTGGCTGCACCGACCGAAACAAGACGTCATCGAGACGTTCGGAGAGGCAAGCATTGTCTACTGGTGATCGCCGAGTGTGCCTGCTCACCGGAGCCGGCGGGCTGCTGGGCAACGCATTCTGTAGCGCGTACGCCGGCGAGTACGACATTCTCGCGGTGTGCAAGACGCGCGTTCCCGGGGTTCCGTCTCAATACGAGTCCTACGTCGACCCGCTCGAACCAGATGTGCCGTACGCCGCCGCATCCGTCTATGTCGTCTACGCGGACCTCTGCGACGTCCACGACGTCGAGCGGGTGGTTGATGTCGCACTGGCTCGTTATGGACGAGTCGACCTCTTGGTGAACAACGCGGCATACATGGGCAGATACACAAACACGATGATCGATGGCGATACGGCCCTGCTCGATTTGGTGCAGCACATGCAAACCAATGTCATTGCGCCACTGCGGTTGTCGGTCCTACTGGCGCAGCAGTTCTGGGCCGGCCGGGCATCAGAGAACCGTGCAGCTAACCGCAACATCGTCAACGTCTCAAGCACCGCCGGATCGAAGATGTACCCGTTTCAAGGGCAGGCCGGTTACGCCGCGTCGAAGGCAGCGCTCGACGCATTGAGCGGACACATGGCTGCCGAATTCGACTCTTTCGGGGTGCGTGTGAATGTCATAGCGCCAAACTCTTTCCCCGCCCTCGTGAGCACTGAGAGTGTCGTCGAGGCCGTTGTCGAGCTTGATCGCGGCACTGCGACCGGATCCACCGTGCCGGTCGACATATAGATGTCCACGCTGTGGAGATCGGCCAGTCAGTGGTTCCGCGACGGCGTCATCCGCGTCGAGTACCACCGCCGGCCGCCGTCAACACAATTCGAGCCTGCGACGCCAACCTCGCAGCACTCGGGCTCTCACGAACCCACTCACGTAGCTCGGCGCGTTGCTTACAGCACTAGCCGTCCATCTCCGGATTGTCCGTTTGCTTCCGAGCTCCACCTTCCGCCGGCGACTGTCGGCGCCGAGCACTCCCGAGTGCCCACGCGATTGCCATCAGCACGATGCTGGCGGTAGTCACCGAGTAGACGATCATCCGGGCGTTCCGCCCGCTATCCACATGGGCGGTGCGGCCGGGAATCTGGATGCCGACCTGGCTGTTGGGGAGCTGATCTGGCGGCGGCAGCTCGTAGGTAAGTGCGGCGACAGGATCGATTACGCCCCAACCCGTGGCCAGGTTGGGGCCCGAACCGGGGGTGCGGGCGGTCCGCTTGATCACGTCCATCACCTGGCTGGCGTTCAGATCCGGTCGATACGCGCGGATCAAGGCGGCCAGCCCGGATACAAAGGGTGCGGCGAAACTCGTGCCGTTGATGGGGGACAGGGCTCCTTGTTGGTCCGGCTCCGCGTTGATCAGTCCCGGACCGTTGGCATCGAGTGAGGTAATTCGCTCACCCGGTGCGGCGACGGCAACCCACGGGCCGCGCAGGCTAAAGTCCGCAGGTAGTGCCTCGGTCGTAACTGCGGCGACGGTGAGAACGTAGCTGTCGAACCAGGCCGGGCTGGCGACAGTGTGCACCGTGTCCCAGGCATTGGCCACTGGCCGGTTCGGATCAGTCATGCTGTTCTGAACCGAACAGAGCCCACCCTGTCCGCCTTGTTTGCTGAGGTTACCTGCGGCCGCGACCACCACCACGTTCCTTTCGAACGCGTAGCGCACCGCCCGACCTAGCGCTGCGTCGTCGGGTTTTGCGCTCGCGGGAGTACATGCCGCCATGGATAGGTTGATGACCGTGGCGCCCAGATCGACAGCCCGGGTGATCGCATACGCCAGCGTCGTAGTGTTGCCGTATCCGGTCGACACCGCGTTCACATCGTTGCGTTGACCACCGCCGGAACCGGCGACCGAAAAGACAGCACTATTTTGTCGAATTGACAGGATGGTCGCCTCGGGGGCCACACCGGCGAACAAGTCATATGGGCTGGGTGAGCCCGCGATGATCCCGGCGACCAGCGTGCCGTGGGAGTCGCAGTCCTGAAGTCCGTCGGTGTGCGCGACGTAGTCGCCACCGCCGTCGAGGAATGGCAGGCGCGGATGTCGGTTTACCCCCGTGTCGATGACGGCCACCTTCTGGCCCGCACCCCGCGTGTACTGCCAGGCTCGTCTGTAGTCGAGCATGGCCTCAGCGGCCATCTGGACAGAGAAATCGGTGTGCGCAAGTACCCCGGTCGGAATCCCGCAGATGGCTTTCTGCTCAGTGGGCTCTAATGGCCCCACCTGGCCGCTGGGGGGTGGCCCCGGCTCGACCACTGGGGGCGGAATGGCCGCCGCCAGTGGGCTGGTGTTCCCCGCGAGGATCACGAGCACGGACACGACGGCTCCCAACTGCCGCAGCCCCTTCACCACCAGGGACCTAGATATTCGTAGACGCCGAGTTCCCACAGCCCTACCGGGATCAGTGCCCCGACGGCCAGGTAATCCAAATACCCCAACAGCGTCGTCCGCGCAGAGGGCAGCGTCGGTCCTGGCTGGGCAGTGAGACCAAGGACGACGGCACCGACGGCAATGGCAAGCAGCACTCCCATGGAGGCCAGCGGCATCGGAAGGACGCCATGTTGCGAAATGACACACGTGATGACAGCAAGGGCGGTGGCCGGCAACGCTAGAGCGATCCGTTCGGCCGAGGTACGCGGATGACGGCTGCGCAGACCCAGCGCTACGGCGCATGTCAGTGCAAAGGCGAAGACCTGCCACGCTACGACGCCACTGTCGCGTAGTAGCACCGTGGCCGCAGCAACCGCGGTACCGGCGAAACCCAACAGCAGCGCGGACCGGGTTAGCGCCGCTTGGTGGACGCGTGCCCAAACCTGTTCCGCGGTCGGCATGTTTGTTCCAGAGTTGGTGGTATCGGCAACCTGGGGCGTCTCCGTCGGGAACGGATTCTCCAGGGCCCATTCGTCGTCGGAGCGTTCCGCGTCGACTGCAGCGGTTGGTGCTTCAAAATGATCGATACCGACGGTCAATCGGGGCACTGCCGCGCACATCAGGATGGTGACGATTGCCGACACCACGCACACTATGTCGGTGCGCACGCCGATCGAATGGATCAACACCGCGACCCCGCACAGGCCAGCGGCTAACGAACTGGCCAGGAATATCCAATGGCCGGTGCCGATCGCTCGGTAACACACGTAATTGGTCAGCAATAGCGCCGCGCACGCTCCAGCGAACCCATAATCCCCAAAATCGGTGAGCGGTGCTCCGACTAGGGTTGCGCTGATGGGGATAGTGGCCGCACCGAGCGCTACAGCGACATTGTCGAGGGCAAAACTACGGTGTGCGACCGCGGCGAAGGTCGTTAAACCCACCAACGCGATCACGCCCAACCCGCTCATGGTCGCGCGCTGCACCTGCGACAACGGCTGAATCAACAACAGCGCCAGTGTAATTGCGCCGAGGTTTGCGCCCACCAGGCCCATCCACCGGGCTGAACGCGAATTCCATTCGGCGTAGGCGGCCTTGTTCAACTGGGCGGCAGCGTCGACGACGTCGTCATACAGCGTCGGCGGGGACAGCGCCCGCTGCGACGACAGTCGGAGCAATTCGCCATTGACAACCCCGGCCTCACGCAGCGTCTTGTCCGGGCGGATCTCGACGCCGGTGTCGAACCGGCTGAGTACCCCAAATGTTCGGCGTTCTTCTTTGCCGCGCGAATCGTCGCTGGGCGCTGCGTCACGGGAACGGACCAACTTGGTCAGGTCCGGAATGAAGCTGGACACCGGGAGGTCCAGCGGTAGGCCGATATCGAGCTGCGTGCTGCCGCCGAAGACCGACACCCTGATTTGCTCAGGTTCGGCCGAAATCACCCGGAGGCTATTCGATTCATCGAGGTCGTTCATAGGTCCTGCATCGTCGATAGTTGGATCACGCCGCTCTTCATGCTGCGAGAGACCAGCATTCCTCGGCCGGGAGGCATTTGAGACGGCTTGTGCCCAAACAGGGCACCCTCCTCTCGAGAACCGCTCATCACCAGAGCATTACAGGACAGGTCGCGCAGCCGCCCGATGAACGCGTCCATCATGGCGCGCCCGGCACCACCACTGCGTCGGGTGACGATGACTCGCAGCCCGATGTCCCGTGCCTGCGGTAGATATTCGATCAGCGGGCCCAGTGGATGGTTGAGGCCGCCACCTCCGATGAGGTCGTAGTCGTCGATCATCACGAAGAGGTCCGGCCCCGACCACCAGGATCGGTCTTTCAACTGCTGCTGGGTTATGTCACTCGGGGGCAGCCGGTCCTTGAGCGAAGCAGCTAATCCTGTCAGCAGCTCCGAACAGGACTGCGACGCCGTCGCATAGCCACCCAAGTAGTCGTTGTCGACCACTCCAAGCAGCGAGCGCCGATAGTCGATGAGGATGATCTTGGCCTCCTCCGGCGTGGCGTTCTCCATCACCCCGGCCGCGATGTTCCGCAGTAGGCCGGACTTGCCGCACTCGATGTCGGCGAGGGCCACCAGGTGCGGTTGCGTATCGAAATCGATAACGACGGGCTGCAGCTCTTCCTCGTTGATGCCAATTGCGATGCGAGACTTGCTCAGCATCCCTGCCGACCGCGCGGCCTGGACGACCATGTTGCGGTCCACGCGGTGCGGCAGCATGCGCACCCTGGGCGCCTGTCGGTTGCCGTAGTGGGCGCGTATCGCCTCCACTGACGCCGACACCCCGGCGGGAAGGCTCTCCACATCGGAGTCCGAATCCAGCCGCGGCAGCGCGACCAACAGGTGCAGCCGCTCAGGTGTCATACCGCGGCCGGGCCGACCCACCGGAACCAGCTCGGCGAACTTGCGGCCCACGTCACTGTCGAGCGGATCACCGAGCCGCAACTCGATGCGGGTACCGAGCATGTCCTTGACGGCCGCACGGATCTCGAACCAGCGGGTCGCTGAGATCACCAGGTGCACACCGTAGGACAGACCCTGGATGGCCAGCGCCTGCAACGTCGGCTCCAGCAATTCGAAGTCGCTGCGGATCGATGCCCAGCCGTCAACGACCAGGAACAGGTCGCCGAACTTGTCCTGGCTCAGCGGATCCTGTGCGGCAACCTCCGGCGGCAGCGTGGCCAGGCGTGCCTTGCGCTGGCGGAAGTCACGCATCGACTCGATGCCGAGGTCGCGGAACAGCAATTCTCGGGAGCGCAGTACCCCGGAAACCTCGGCGACGGTACGCCGGATTCCGTCGGCATCCATGCGGCCTGCCACGCCGCCCACATGCGGCAGATTGGCCAGGCTGATCAGGGTGCCGCCACCGAAGTCCAGGCAGAAGAATTGGATCTGCTCGGGGGTGTGGGTCGCGGCGGCTGACATGATCAGCGTCCGCAATGCCGTCGATTTTCCAGACTGGGGGCCGCCGACGATGGCCATGTTGCCCTGGGCGCCGGCGAGATCTACCGCCAGCACATCGCGCCGCTGGTCGTAGGGGCGATCGACCAGGCCCATCGGCATCCACAGGCGCCCGTTCAAGTTCTCCGGGGCATCCCAGTTGGGCACGGGGAGCAGCTCGTTGACCGCTGGGCTCTCGTCCAGCGGCGGCAGCCAGACCTCGTGGGCGGGGCGTCCGTGTCCGCGCAAACGTGACACGACCATATCCAGCAGGGTGACCTTGGTGGGCGATGATGACGGCGCGGGGCTCTCCGGGGCGTCGATCTCCGCAGGCGCCATTGGGGCTGGAGCCTCGTCCTTTTTCACTGGGCTCGCGGTGAACAGTTTCGGCGCCAGCTCGCCAAGCTTGGTGGCGCGGCCAGTCTGGACCGACCGCCGTGGCCGAATGTATTCCCCGGAGACGTAGCTGGCATTGAACCGAAGCGGTTCGGAGGCATCGCATTTGAGGAACGCGGAGCCCGGGACGCTGGGCAGGTGGTAGGCGTCGGGCACGCCCAATACGCTGCGCGACTCGCTGGCAGAGAACGTCTTGAGACCGATGCGGTACGACAGGTGGGAGTCGAGCCCGCGGAGCTTACCTTCCTCCAGGCGCTGCGAAGCCAGTAGCAGATGGACGTGCAGGGACCGGCCGAGGCGGCCAATCATCACGAAAAGCTCGGCGAAGTCCGGCTTCTGGGAAAGCAACTCAGAGAACTCGTCGACGATGACGAATAGCGCCGGCAGCGGCTCAAGCTCTGCACCGTTGGCGCGAGCGCGCTCGTATTCGGTGACGTTCGGGAAGTTGCCGCTCTTGCGAAGCAGTTCTTGGCGGCGGTTGAGCTCGCCGGCCAGGGCGTCGCGCATGCGGTCGACGAGGATCAGTTCATCTTCGAGGTTGGTGATGATCGCGGCGATGTGTGGAACCCCCTCAAGCCCCAGGAATGTGGCACCGCCCTTGAAGTCGACCAGCACAAGATTGAGTGCATCTGGGGAGTGGGAGGTGATCATCGACAGAACCAGCGTTCGCAAGAACTCCGATTTACCCGAACCCGTCGCACCGATGCACAGGCCGTGTGGCCCCATGCCGGCCTCGGCGGACTCTTTGATGTCGATCTCCAGTGCCAGGCCGTTGGGTGTGTAGCCGATCGGTACCCGCAGTCGTTCGCGCGGTGTGCGCCGACGCCAAACCTCCTCGGGCACGATCTCGGCGGCGTCGGGAATCTTCAGCAGACTCATCAGGCCGGGGTCCTCGGCGTTGCGGCTGTCGGACTCCAGGTTGACGATGTGCGCTGCGCTGGCCAGCCGGTAGCGGCCGATGCGTCGGGCGGTGGCCTCAGCTTCGGCGACGGTGATGGTGTCCGGGGTGGCGAACCGCTCGACCCCGACTGCGGTCCGGGCGCCGACGTCGTCGCCCTCCACTACCAGTTGCAGAGCTCGTCGGGCCGCCGCCCCCTCCGCGGGGCCGTTGAGCTGCAGCACGGTAACGCCGTCGAGGCCCGCATCAGCAGACAACCGATCGTTGCCAGTGATGTAGCCGTCGTCGAGCACGACGACCAAGCGTTTGAGCCCCTGCGGCAGCTCGGAGTTGCGGGAGAACCGTCCACGCTGGGCGAGGTCGTCGGCTAGCGAGCGCTCCAGCAACTCCAGCGTGGGGTACAGCATTCGCATCGGCCCCAAACCGTCACGAGTAGTCGGGTGCTGTGCATGTGGCAACCACTTGACCCAACTCCAATTGTTGCCATCCGGGTTGGCTGTCACCACCGCTACCTGGACATGGTCAGGCCCATGGAAACTACACAGCTCCAGCAACATCGAACGCACCAGTTGCTGAGCGAGCTTGCGGTCGCCTTCGAAGGAAATGACCGGAAACGACCGCAGGGACACTGCGGTGGGTAGTGCGTGCACCACCGAATGGGTTTTGACATAGCGGCGCAGCGCCACCGTGGACACCGGCTCGAGGTCCTCGGGCGGGCCGGTCTCGGGCGCCAGCAAGCGAGTGGCAAGTCGATGCGTGCCGATCCCGACGCGGACGTGGCAGAAATCGGTATCTCCTGGGCGGCGTTCCCACATCCGGATGGTCCCGACGACGTCGGCGAGTGCCCTCGGGTCTGGGTGGCTCCATTCCAGGGCCGTACGCTGTTCGTCGCCGGTGGTGTCCGCGTCGTCGCGCAGGTTCGCGAGGTAGCTGAAGTAGTCCTTGCGCTCCTCGTTGAGTTCTGCCGCGGCCTTGCCTTGCCGCTGACCGCCACCCATGAACATGCCGGCCATCGACATGATCATCATCATCGGAAATATCATGAACATCGGGTTTTTGGTCATATCGCGGCCACCGACGGTCACCATTAATGCGATCATCCCGACGACCGCAACGATCATCACGAACGGCATCAGCTTCATCAGCAGATTGCCGGGAATCACCCGTGGCACTTCAGGGGGAGGCTGGAGGTTCACCTCGCCCCCGGGCATTCGGGGCGGCTGCATCCGTGTGCGACGCACGAAACCCTGGGTGCTCACCTCTTACTAGCTCCTCCCCCCCGGCAGGTCCGCGACGGTCGTCTACGGCGCCCTTCGGTATTGTCAGCAGCTTAAGTGTCGCAGGCGCGACAATATAGCCAGAGGGGGCCACCGCGTTGACTCTACCGCCTTCGCTGTCGGAGCTTGATGCGGAATCTGAACCCGAACTCGAGCTGAGCCGGATCACTTTGGTGGTTGGTGGCCTGCGCATCGACGTGGGCTTGCCGTCGAACGTCAGCATTGCCAATTTCATCGACGACGTCATCGACATCGCCAATGACCAGATAGCCACGCGGCCCGAGTTGGCGGGCACCCAGTTCGACGCCTCTGAGGACAAGTGGACGCTGGCGCGCCTGGGTGCTGATCCGATCGATCCGAGCCGGTCGTTGTCGGAGGCAAACATCTACGCCGGGGAGCTGATGGCGATCCGGGAGATCGGTCAGCCTGCGAGCCCGCTTCTCTTCGATGACGTCGAAGAGATCGGGGAAGCTGGACCGCTGACCGACCTGCCCTGGACCAGGTGGTTCGTCGACAACCGGCAGATGCTCGGCTACTTGGCGGCCGGATTGGCCACCAGTACAACCGTCGCACTGCTGTTGCCAAGGCACGCGGGCGACCGGTACCTCGCCGGGACCGTGCTCGGCCTGGGCGTGCTGGGTGTGGTTGTCGCGTGTGTGCTCGCGCACCGATCCGGCGGGGCAGTGCGTTCGCAGTGGGCGGCGGTCGTTGCGACACCGCTGCTTTTCGCGGGGTCCCTGTACCTGGTGCCGGAGGCATTCGGGGTGAAGGCATTGCCTATGGCGTTCGGGCTGACGGCGCTGGCCTCGCTGGCGATGGTTCTGATCACCGGGAGCGGCCGCGCGCTGCACACCACCGTCATGACCCTATCTGCGCTGGGTGGGGCCAGCGCGACGGCCGCGCTGTTGTGGGACCCGCCGCAGCGTGCGGTCGGCGCCGCGGTCGCGACGTTGGCGGTTGTGGTGGTTTACATCTCGCCGCGGATCACCATCATGCTTTCGAAGCTGCCGATACCGCGGGTGCCCACCGCCGGTGAGCCGCTCGACGACATCGAAACCCAGGGTGGGACCACGGTCGAAGGCGTGAATGCCGTTGGCAAGCAAATCATCCCCACCGAGGAGGGCATGGTCGGGCAGCTGCGACGCGCCAACGCGTACCTAACCGGCATGCTGGTGGCCGCCGCGATTGCCGCCGTAGCCGGTTGCTACCTGAGTGTCGATGTCAGCGACGGATTTTATTGGCAGGGTTCGGCTTTCTGCGCCGCGGTGGCAACCGTGCTTTGCCTTCGTGGGCGCAGTCATCACGATCTGATCCAGTCGGCGACGTTGGTTGGCGGGGGCCTGATGATCGCGCTCGTGGCGATCGCCAAGAACGGCCTGTACGTACGGGATGGCCAGGTGGTCGCAGCGGCGGCCATGATTGGTTTCATCGCGCTGATCGTGCTGTGTGGAATCGTCGCACCCCGGCTGGTGTTTTCGCCAGTGATGCGCCGTCAGGTCGAGATTCTCGAGTACGTCGCCATCGCGATGGTGTTCCCACTGTCTTTCTGGATCGCGCGTGTCTACGAGTTCTTTCGCGAACTGCGGATCTGATCGTCACTGTTTGGGCGGATTAACCTTTGTCCCGGCCGGGTCGGCCGCGAGCGAGTCGTGGGCGACCAACGCAGCCTCCTGGGATAACTCCGGCCCAGCGGGCAGTAGGGAGAGCACCGACCACGGCGCCAGCTGTGGGTACATGGCATCGCTGTTAGGCTCGGTCACCCCGCTCACCCCGAGCGCGGCAGCTGTGGGCAAGTCCTTGATGTGGTAGCGCAGACCGGTGTCGGCGACGTAGAACAGTGCGCCGGCGGCCCTGCTTTCCGGTGCGTTGCCGGTCGCCTCGACGAACTCGCCGGTGCCGGGCTTCAGATACACCCAGTCGACGCCCGGACCCGTTCCGTCAGCGCTGGCTAACGGGACGGGTTTCGCACCGGATGGCAACGGCAGCTGATGTCCAACCAGCAGTCGTATCGTGGCTTGGGCGGCGTTCTTGGGTCGCTGCCAGGACATGCAGGCCACCCGGTCCGGCTCTAGATCGACGATCCGAGGTGACACTGTTGGATAGTGATCCACCGGCAGCGTGTGCACGATGGGTGCGCTGCTGACCAGCGAGGGTGAGACCTCGTGGGTGCCCTGCGGGTCGTTAGCGGGGCCGCCGTACCGGATGATGTCGGCGGTCGCGTCCGAGATCCGCTGTAGTCCGTCGCGCAGCACCACGTATAGCTGATTGCCGGTGGAATCGGAGGCCTTGATCATCGACCCCACCGGATACTGGGCCGGCAGGTACGGTGCTGGCTCACCGATCCCCTCGATGAGGACCGGGCGGATCGGTGGTGCCAGCGGGAACGAATTGAGCAGCCCGGGCGAGACAGGCCGAGGATAGACGTCCTGCAAGTGCAGAGCGTTGACGACACCTTTGTCACGCGGGTCGACCACGGCGCGCACCCCGTCGTAGACGAGGTAGACGGTGTCCCCGGACATAACGAGCAGCATCTCGGCCGGTGAGGCGGCCCGGATGCCGTCGCCCAGCGCCGGATCATTGGCAAGGACCGCTGTCTCCAATCCGCCGGGTCCCGGGCCCGAGCGGATATCCGGCGTCGTCACCGAGTCGCATACGGTCCAGGACGACATATCCAGGTTATCGGCGCCGTGAATCGCCGCCGGCGCTCCGACTATGCCCACCATCGGGCCACGTGGTAGCTGGTTGAGGAAACGGTCATCGACCTGCTTGGGCGCGTCAGCCGAACCGGTGATCATCCGAGCCGAACTGATATTGAGTACGGGGTGTACTCGGTCGCCGATCTGCACGAACATCCCGCCGCTGGATTTACTGATCAGGATCTGCGCGTTCCCGATGTTCGGCGTCGGCTTGAAGAAGGCAAGGACGGCGGCGGCTCCCGTGATCAAGATGGCGACAACGAAGCCCACCATCAGTGACCGGATCTGGCCACGCATCGGGTCGTGGATCATCCGGGAATCGGCGCGAATCAGCGCATGCTCGAGGCGCCGCAGCAGGAAGCGGTAGCCGTTGACTTGCGCGCGTGTGGTAACTTGCGCTGGCATTGCCGCTCCCCTCAGCATCGGTTCCGTATCGAAGCCGTCGGTAGCGTACAACATGGTCACGGGGGTTTACTGCACTCGCGAGGTGCCGCCCCATCAGCTGCTGAGGAAGCCGAGTTGCCTGGTCGCGGTGCGGGGACTTCTCGTCGTCAACGACGGAGGCCGCCGGAGTCGAGCCGTTTGCGTTCAACCGTGGAGATTGGCGCGCAGCGCGTGCTACCGCTGTGGGACTTGGTGTTGCTGCAGGTCTTGATCGCGGCCGGGCTGACCATCGCGCTGCTGGCTGGGTTCCCAGGGTGGCAGGGTGCTGCCGTGGGTCTAGTCGTGGCACTGGTACTGGTGGTGCGCGGACGCGGTACGACACTGCCGCGGCTGGTTGGATTGCGGTTGAGGTTCTTGCTGGAACGCCGCAAACGTGGTCGGAAGCACGCAGGTCCGGCAGAACCGTTCGATGTGCCCGCCTCGGATGGGACCCTGATCGGATTTCGCTGGGACGGACGCACGCTGCTGTCGCTGTTGAAAATCGACGAGAACCCGCAGGCGATGACGGTGATGGAGCCCGGCGTCACTGTCTCAGGCGCCATCGTCCCTGTCGACGCGTTGGTCGAGTGTTTGCGGCAATTCGACATCACCCTCGACTCCATCGATGTGCTGAGTCAGGGCGCTCGCTCGCATGGCCACACCGAGATGGCCGCCGTGTACGACGCGGTACTGGGCCCGCTGCCAGCCATCGCGCAGCGCACCGTGTGGGTCGCGATCCGCTTCGATCCGTCACGATGTGCTGAGGCGGTGCGCCGCCGCGGCGGCGGCCGCGAGGGCATCTTGCGCGCCGCCACCACGGCGACACGGCGGGTGGCCAATCGGCTGACCGAGGCCGGGCTGGGTTCGCGAGTGCAGACCGCCAGCGAGATCGGCCAGGCGGTCAACCAGCTGTCCGATGGTGTCAACCTGGCCAGCGTCGAGGAAACCTGGCGGACCTGCCAGGAAGGCCGCTTCAAGCTTCGCAGCTTCGCGATCAAGCCTGCGATGCTGACGACTGCGGGATTGGGGCTGGTCTGGACCATTCCGAGCTACTCCACCACGGTCTGTCTGTCGCTGCGGCGAGACGCCGATGAGGTCACCCAGGTGCGAGGGTTGGCCCGCTTCGACACTCACGACCGTGCCCGCATCCACCTGCGGGGCCTGAACCACTTGCGCGGCTTCCAGTACTCGGCGCTGGCCTCGAGCCTGCCTGTGCCCCAGCCGCCTCGCCAGATCAACAGTTGGGCGTATGCGGCCGCAGATGGCGCCGTGGACAACATCGCAGTTCCGGCGTCCGGTTGCGGGCAGGTGATCGGTGCCGACGAGCATGGCCGAGCGGTCGCGCTGCCTCTTTTCGGGTCGCAGATCAATCGCGTGGAGATCGTCGGCACTTTGCACCTGGCGCAGCTGGCGGTACTGCGGTCGTTGGCGCTCGGTGCCCGGGTGCGCGTGCACAGCCATCGGCCGCGGTTGTGGCACGGCATGATCAAGGAGGTCGACGACCACGACCTGCTCTGGGTCGCCGACACTAACCGTCGCACCATGCAGGCAGGTTCGGACCGCAATTACACGGTCGAGGTGTTCGACGGAGTGGTCGAGCAGTCGGTCCGAATCGGTGTCACCGCGATGGTTATCACGCCGCCGAACTCGGCCGTGAGTCCGAACGCGGATGTGGCACTGGAACTGCTCGACGCCGAGGCCGACGTCGTCAAGGTGTCCACTCGGGCCGGCTCATCGGTGGTCACGATGGTCGCCACCGATGAGGAAGTGCGCTACATCAGGGATTCATTTGCCGCCGAGCGAAGCGGCGCGAAAGCCTGACAGGATCACGGAGTCTTGACAGCTAGGCAGCTGTAATGGATTGCCGACTTTTCTTCCGGGGCGCCGGGCAGATACACGTATAGCTCCGAGTAGATGTTGGGCTCGTCGTCGGCGATCACAACGTCCTTCTGGTCCTCCGGCAAGTCGTAGTAAACGCCGGGGTCGGAGACGATGCGAGCATTCTTGCCCCGCAACCCCTTCGCGTCGTACGCCAATGCGTGATAACCCGGGGGGATCTCGGTCATACAGCTGATTGTCGCTTACGGCTTCGCCCGTGTGCAATCAGAGAGGGTTGTGTCAACTGACGAGGCGTTTACACAGCGCACTCATGCTGTGTGCGGCGGTGCGGGCAGTGGTAATGGAATCCCCGCTGGACTCGTCGAAACTTCGGTAGGCGCTGGCTAACGCGGCCAGGGAACCTACGGTTGTCTGAGAAGTCAGCGTGAGGATTTCGGTGGCACCGGGCGTGATGCGCTGTTTCAACGCATCGGCGGCCTGCTGGAACAGGTCACCGGCGTGCGTGACAGCGCTCACACGCTCCGGGGTGTTGCGCACCGCGGGATCAAGGATGCTGGTTCCCTCCGGGATTACTGTGAGCGCGTCAGCCGCCTCGTTGATCAGTTTGCCGGCGGCGTCCCAGCCTTCACATGTCTGACGATTGGCCCGTTCAGGGGATATTGCGGCGGGCAGCACGGATGGCTCCGGGGTCGCGGTGACCGTAACCGCCGCGGCTGTTGCGCGCTCACGCGTCAACATGGTGGCGCCCACCCCGATCGCTGCGCCCACTAGCACGCCCGCACTCGCAGCCGCCACGATCGCCGGCCAGCGGCGCGGCGCCCGGTACAGTTTGCCCACATTCATCGACGCCGCCTTTCGGTTGACCAGCCCGATGTGTTCCACCCGTCACGTGTGTGGGGATGAGTGAAGCCGTCAGCCACCGAGGCTGCCAGTTCGAGGAAGGCCTGTCGCCCCTTCCATCCCACCAGGTCGAGGGTTACTTCGGAGCCCTGCGCGAGATGGTCATCGTAGGGGATGACGTGCACGGCGCGGGCCCGCGTCAGGAACTGGCGGGCCAGCAGATCGATGTCGACCGACACCGCGCCCGGTCGGGCGGCGCTGACGGCCACGACTGAACCCGGTACCAGGTGCGCGTAACCGTTCTTGGACAGCCAGTCCAGGGTCGCCAGGCCGCTGCGTGCGGCATCGATCGCCGGAGAAACCACTAACACCAGCGAGTCTGCCTCGGCGAGCACCCCGGCCATCGCCGAGTGCACCAGCCCGGTGCCGCAGTCGGTCAGGATGATGTTGTAGAACCGTTTCAACATCTGCATGACGGACCGATAGTCGGCCTCGGAGAAGGACTCGGACGTAGCTGGGTCTCGCTCGGAGGCCAGGATTTCCAGTCGGCTGGAGTTCTGCGACGTGTGCCGACGGATGTCGGAATAGCGAGAAAGCCGCTCATCGAGCAATAAGTCCCGCACGGTGGAGTTGCTCTGTTTCGGTGCGCGCTGGGCAAGGGTGCCAAAGTCGGGGTTCGCATCAATGGCGATGACCCGGTCGCCGCGGACGGCCGCGAATGTCGAACCCAGCCCTACCGTCGTGGTCGTCTTACCTACGCCACCCTTCAACGAGAGGACGGCGATGCTGTAGTCGCCGCGCACAGGCTGGTTGACCCGCGCGGTCAGCCGCTTGAAACTATTGGCCTTGTCTGATTCCCCGGGGTTGATGCCGGTCATCCGGTGAATGGCCCTGCGCCAGCCGCGTTCTGGGGCGGCCTGAACACGCCGGATCAGGCCAAGCTCGCCAGGGGTAGGCAGCCGTGGCTGCCGACTGTCCGGCGATCCGGATGGGTTTCCGCGGTCGGCGGTGGTGAACGGTGTTGCCACCGGCTCAAACGTGGGCGGCGCCTGCGGCGGTGCTGTCAGTGGGGGAAGCGGTGGCTGGCGCTGCGTCGGGACTGTCGACGAGCTAAACCGTGGTATGCGCAGCGGCGCAGTATCGGCCTCATCAGGCTGCGCGCTGTGCCCTGACGGTGGCCGCCGGGAACCGTCGAAATTACTCATTATCGGCTCCGATGGCTCAGCCGCGCTTCAGCATAGCCAGCGCGTTCGTGAGGGCAGCCCGCATGTCAGCTGCGTCGATACGCATCAGTTCGGCCTCGTCAAGGTCCTCGAGGGCGGCCTCGTGCTCTTCGGCGAGGCGGTGCTCCCGTTCTTCCTCTGCGGCTTCGATCACATTTCGGACGAAGCGCCCGTTACCGGCCAAATCGATGCCCCGCCGGATCTGGCCGGAGTCGTCGGCAGAGGTGGTTTCGTACAGGGTCTCGCACGCCTTGACCAGCTCGTCACAGGCGGGTTCGGAGAGCTCGGAATCACGTCGCTGCGCGGTGAGCCGGCCGATGTCGCCCAGTTCGGCGGGGGTATAGGAGACGAAGCGAATGCGTTTGGTGAACCGCGATGCCAGGCCCTCGTTAGAGGCTAGGAATCGGTCGATCTCTGCGTCGTAGCCCGCAATGATAACGACCAGGCGGTCGCGGTCATTCTCCATCCGGGCCAGCAGGGTGTCCACCGCCTCCTGGCCGAAGGCATCGCCGCCAGACAGCCCTGTCTGGATGAGCGTGTATGCCTCATCGATGAACAGCACGCCGTCCATCGCGGAGTCGATCAACGTAGACGTCTTGATCGCGGTGCTGCCCAGGTGTTCGCCGACGAAATCGCTGCGCTTGGCCTCGACGACGTTGGGCGTCTTGAGCAGCCCCAACCCGCAGTAGGTCTGTGCGACTACCCGGGCGATGGTGGTCTTGCCGGTCCCCGGCGGTCCGGTGAAGATCAGGTGCAAGCTACGCGATGCGGAACTGAGCCCCTTGTCGCCCCGGATCTTGGCGAGCTTGGCTGCCGACCTCAGCTTGGCCACCTGGAGCTTGACGTCGTTCAGACCGATCTGGCGGTTCAGTTCCTCCTCAGCCTCGCGCAGGTATTTGTTACCACGCTCGGCGGCCTCGCCCGCGTCTTCGGTGTTCTCGCGTGCGGTGCTCGGGTCCCACTTGTCGGTGCGGGAGTCGATCGCTTCTTTGGTGCTGATGATCAGCCGGTATTTTGGGTCGTGTAGGGCGGCCGCGTTCGCCTCGAACCCGGGATCCTCGCTGTAGATCCGCTCGAAGATGATCCGGGCTTCCGATTCTTTGCCCATCTCACGCAGGGTCAGGCCCTTGCAGAATTCCGCTGCCTGCCGCGCTGCGGGGATCGGCCCTTCAATCGCCTGGTCCAGGCGCCGGATGCCTTCGGCGAACAGGCCCATCTGGGAGCATGCCGAGCCAACCATCAAATGCGCTCCGGCGGCTAGGTATTCGTCGGTGAACGCCGCGGAGTGGGCTAGCGCGGACAGCACATCTGGCCAGCGCTGGGTGGTGAAATGCAGCACCGCGCGGATGTAGGCGCAGATCTCACTAGCCTCTGCGTCGCCACCGGGCATTGCTTTCCGGGTGACCTCGAGCTCGTCAAGCACCTTCTCGGCCTCGCCGTAGTCCGCACCCTGGATCAGTCCCGCTGCGTAGGCCAACCCCACCTCGGTGAGTGTGCTCAGGCCGTAGTCGAGATACAGCCCAGTCTGGAAGCGCCCGGCAAGCGTGTTGCGAGGCAGACCCAGGCGACGTTGGTCACGTCCGAGATTGGCCTTGCTGGTCCGGTAGAGGTGGTAGAGCACCTCCGGGGTGTTCTCACCGGCGGCCGCACGGCCCAACCACGCGTCGCTCATCTCGGGGTCGTATTCTGTCGCCCGCTTAAACGCCATGCCTGCGTACTGCACGTCGCGGTCGGTTTGCAGGCCATCGATCGGGATCCCCAGCGATAGCACGCCAGCATCGAATACCCGTTGTGCGTCCCTAGACCCACTCATCGGCTGGTTTTCCTTACTTCGTCAGCGACGTTCTGTGACAACGGAATTCCCGGCACAGCCAAGGAGATCGGTTGGCCGCGGCGCCCACCCATTCTGCACTCCCCTTGTATTGCTAGCACGGCTTGGAACATTGTACTAACTTTGGCCGTATGCCAGCCCATAACGTCGCACCGCCGCCGGGCGCAGGAGCGGCTGCCCGCACCAGCCAGGGCCGTCAGGGCGCCGCGCGGTCTCCCAGTGGCAGCATTTCAGTGGTCACGACCGAGCAGGGCCTACCAGTGGCTCTCAAGATCGATCCGCGCGAACTGAAAAAGTCGCCGCAGCACCTAGCGAACGAGATTCTGGCTCTCTGCCAGCTATCCGGCATGCGTGCCCAGTTGGCCCATCGCCGTGAGATGCAGGCGCAGGGGGTTGACTCCCCGACGATCGAGATCATGGGCTTGGCCACCGAGTCCGACGTAGTGAACGCGGAGGAGCGCATATTCGGTGACGGGGACTTGCCTGACAGTTGGATGAGGTCAGTATGAGCGCCCCAGGCACAAGCCTTGCTGCGTCTCTGCTCGCTCGGGTGCGTAAGCAGCGCGACCTCATGCAGGCCCTCGCCGAACACACCGCCGCGGTGAGTGTGCGGGTGACCAGTCGCGATCAATCGGTGAGTGCAGAGGTCGATGCGCACGGCGCCCCGTCCGGGCTGTGGCTGGGGCCTTCCGCGGCCCGGTTGGGGGCCGAGGTGTTGGCAAAGCTGATCGTTGACACCGCTCAGGAAGCCGCGCGGCACGCTTTGGAGCGGCAAGCTTTTCTTTTTAAGGAGTTCAATACCCGGATGGCAGAGCTGGAGAAAATGCCTTTGACCTGCTGGGATGGCAGCACCTTCGTGCCAGGCGAGGATCCGGAGATGCAAAAAGATGCCCAAGAAGTTGCCGGGTCCCCGCAGGATCCGGCAAAATAGTAGCCAGAACAAGAGCTTGAACAGTTATCGTTGCTGTAAAGGGGGCGGGGCATCGCCCTAGTAGCTGAACATCAGGAGGGAACATGGCGGCTAAGGGTTCTGGCGAAGATTTTGAAGCACAGCCTGCATATATGACTGCGATACAGACGGCGCAGACGGGCGTTTCCACGGCGATCACCAGCGCATTATCGGTCATCACACCGGGTGTGTTGTCCGGGTTCGCCAGCACTATTGGGCCGCTCGGCGTGGCCAATGTGATTCCGGCATTCTTCGCATCGACGAGCAGCAATGTCACTGGCGGATTGGGGACAGCCGTCAACCATGCGCTGCTGGGAACGTCGACCGAGGTCGCCCAGGCCGGCTACGTCAAGGTTGACGAGGGCCTTGGTTCCGGTCCGACGACTGCCGTCTGACCGGCGAGATCATGGCTGCCAACAACCCAGAGGGGCAGGTGCCCCCGGGTCCTGTAGGGCCCCTTTCGCCCATGCAGGGTCCTGTGGGCGTTGCGCCCGCTGCGGGCGGCGTCGTTTTTGACCCGACGCCCCACATCAACGCTGTTGAGCATGGGCTCAAGGACTGGCTGAACAAGCCAACCCGGGACATTCTGGATGAACTGAACCTGAATCCGAGCGACCGGAGCGCCCGTGATCAGGCCACCGCTGAGGACGCGGCGGCGCAGGCTGGTGCCGGGGGCGGTGACATGGTTTCCGGGCTGATGTCTCCGATGCTCCAGATGCTTGGCACGCTGGGTACCGGGATCTTCCAGGGCCTCAACCCGCAACAGATGTTCCAGCCGCTGACCCAGGCGTTTCAGCAGGGTGCGCAGAGCCTGCAGGGCTTGATGGGGCAGATGGGGCAGGGCGGCAGCGGATGGGCAGGTTCCGGTGCCGCCGGGACCATGGCCAAGACAGCGGAGACCCTGGGTAACGGGGCGGCCGTGTCGGCACAAGGCGCAGCGCTTGGCGGACAGGGGATGACAGCCGGTGCCGACACTTCCCAGGGCTACACACGGCTGCTTGAGCTCATCCAAGAGACCCAGCACCGGCTTGAGGGGCTCTCCGGGGGAATTCCTTTTACTGCCCCGGAGATGGGCGAAACAGCGAGCTCCGCGACGGCGCGCGCCGTCGAGATTGTCACGGAGTTGGAAGCCGCGCTCACCGCCCAAGCGGCCAACATGACCGCCACGGGTGCGCCGGTGGCGCTCGCTCAAGGTCCCACGTCGATGATGAGCATGATGGGCCCCATGATGCAAATGGCGATGAGCATGATGGGACCCGCTGTACAGATGGCCACGATGCCGTTGACCATGGGTACCCAGATGCTTTCGCAGGGGGTCCAGGCCGGTGTTCAAGCCGCTACCAGCATGGCGCAGGCGGCAGGAAAGGGAGGAGCCGGTAGCGGCGTGGGTGCGGCCGCCAAGGGGCTGTCATCGGCGGGGCTGGGGTCTGCGGGCGCCGCCAAGATCGGTGGTGGCGGAGCAGGCCTGGGGGGTGGCGGCGGTTCGGCAGGAACGGTCGCGGCGCGTGCGTTGCCGTCTGCGGTATCGGCCAACCTGGCAAGTGTGAGTGAGGGGAGCGGGGCGCAGTCCGCGGTACGCGGAGCGGCCGTCGGCGCGGTGGGTTCCAGCGGCGCCGGCATGATGGGCGGCGCTCCGATGGGCGGTGCGGGTGCGGGTGCGCGCGGTGCCGGGGCAGGCAGCGGTGATCACTCTGCGGCGACCTTCCTGCACACAAGTGATCAGGGTGATGAAATTGTCGGCGATCTGGGCACTGTCACACCGGCGGTGATCGGCGAGAACGATCCCGGTGCCGAAGGGGACGTAGAGCTGCGCATTTAGCAAATCGCATCAGCAGACATCTATCAGAGGAGTAACGAAATGGCCGATATTAGCGATATCAAGATCCAGCCCGGCGAGGTGGGCGATGTCATCAAACAGCTTGATGACCTTGCTGGCCGGGTTGACGCCGTCCTGAAAACCGAGTCGTCACATCTGACGACCGTGGCACCGGGTAGCGATGAAGTGTCCCAGCGTGTCGCACGGACGTCCAACGCCGTGCACGAGTCTTTCGGCAAGGCTGCGGCCTTGGGCTCCACTGAGATTCGGGAGGTAGCTGCGACGCTGCGGGCGCACTCGGGCAAGATCCAGGAAACCGATCTGGCTTGATTAGCCGTGAATTCGAGCTAGGGACGGGAAGGGGGTAACGGCGTGGGGTTCACCAATGTGGTGTGGGAGTCGCGAAGCGCTGAACGACTGGCTGGTGACCTCACGGACGGACCTGGCCCAGGCTCTGTCGGTGAGGCGGGTGCCGCGTGGATCCGGGTTGCCAACGAATTGGCTCGTGTATCAACCGATTTCGACGCGATCGTTGAACGGTTCAAGGCATCGTGGGATAGCGGTGGGTCGGACGCGGTTTCGCAGAAGCTCGTCGAATTTGGTCGCTGGATCCAGTCGCTTGCACTGAACGCAGCCGGCAACGGACAGAAGATCGAGGAAGCGGCGGTGGCTAACACCGTCGCCATTCTGTCAATGCCAAGCGTGTCCGATGTCGTTGAAGCCAAGGCCTCCGCGGACATGATGGCCTCACTAGGCGCGTACAACGGCGCGATTCTCGACGGTAAGTTTGCCGAACTCGAGGAGGCGGCTACCGCTCAGCAGGCTGATGCCGCTGCGGTCATGATGCGTTACGAGGACGCTGTCGCCGAGTTTGCCGAGCCGTGGGAGCAGCTGCCGCCGCCGCAGGTTGTCAAGGGTGATGCGCTCAAGGCCGAAAAAGAAGGCAAGTCGGGGGGCAAGGGCGGCGGCCACGGTGGCGGTGGCGGCGGAGGTACTGCAAGGCCATTGAGCCCCATGGCTGCGTCGCCGACCAAGACCAGCGAAGCGCCGAAGGACTTGAAGAAAACGCCGTTCGGCAGCGGTGCGGGGAGTAGTAGCGGCGGCATGGGCCGAGGTGCCATGGGTCCCATGGGCATGATGGGCAGGGGTGGCAGCCACGATCGCGAGCACGAGTCAATCCGTCCGGCCGAGGCACTGGAAGGTGGCGGTGAGCCGGGTGCGCGACTTTCGGAAGTGGGCGGCCCGTCGTGGTTGCCGGCTGCGCAGCAGAGCGATGCGCCGTTCACTGTGGCGAACGTAAGTTGGGGCCCCAACACCGCCATCTTTGATGAGCTGGCAACACCGGAACCCACCGTTGAGAGCTACGCCGACGAGCCCGCCCGGACGCTGCAGCAGGTTTCGGATCGATGGGTGGCGCCACCGGTTATCGGGGCTGACGATAAGGACCCGGTTCGGTGACAGCCGCACTCGGTTCCCGGTTCAACGTCAGTGAAGACGAGCTGCGAGTTGTCGCGCAGCGGGTGGGAATCCAGAGTTTGCCGGCGGTGTTGGCCATCCGGCTGCGGCACGGCACCGACGACGCGCTGGACGCGGCGATCGACCGTGCGACTGGGATGCTGGTATCCCGTGGTCTGATCATCGACGGTGTGGTCGCCGACGAGCTGCTCGAGCTGCTGCAGGTGTTGCATCGGCCGGACCGGGAGCTGGCCATGCGGTTGGTGACGCCCGACGGTATTTCCCGGGTTTCGTTGGCGCGCCGTGGTACCCGACTGGTGACGGCGCGGCGGATCAGCGACGACATCGAGTTGCGGGGGATTGCGGGCGAGGCGCGGCTCGACGCCGCGGTAGCGGCGTTGGTCACCGAGCTGCCGCGCTCGGAGGCGGCGCAGATCACCCCGGTGGGTGCGCCACAGCAGGAGATGCGCGAGCGGCTTAACGGCACACACGATTCGGCGGAGCTGGCCGACCGCGTTCGAGCGCTCGGCGCGGATCCTCAGACCGCGATGCTACTTGGATCGGCGCTTGGGTCTCGCGCGGCGTTTGCCGAGATCGTTTACTACGCGCTGTCGGCCGAGGACGATCGCATTACGCGGGCGCCGGCTGCGATAGGGGTTTTTTACACCAAGCGTGGCCGGATTGTCGGCGCCCCGAGCGTCTCACCCAATGGACAGATCTGGTCTACGCTCAAGCCAGGTTCAGATCACACGATCGGGCAAGCAGTCCGTCAGTTGGTGGAACTGTCCGATGAAGGATGGGGGGCAACGTAAATCGCAACGGGTGCATCATTTTGCACGTAATCGACTGACCACTAATCAATTACCGACAGTATTCAGATCACAGAAGTTAGGGGAAATACATGGCTCCCGTGAATATCGACCTAGGCGCGCTACCGAAAGCGATGGGCGAGGTCAATGACTGCCTCGCGAAGACGTGCAGTCAGTTCTCGCAGATGCACGATGCTCTCGCCAGCCTGGCGGGGAATCTGCACAACAGCCCGAACGCGGCGGAGATACACTCCACCGCCAAGAAGATTGACGATGAGCTCCACGTGATCTATCGCGCAATGGGGGACGCTCACGACAAGGTCTATGAGTCTGGGAATGCGCTGCTAGCCGCGGCAGGCAAGGATCCCATGCCAAAGCACGACGCTCCCGCGCCGTGGCCAGAGATGGAGCCGCACCGTGGGAATGACGATGTCATCACCTATGACCCGGCGGCCTTGGACCACTACGCTGATGCTGCCCGCGCCGCCCAGGGAGCCGGAACAGTCGCCCAAGACATCAAGCAATTGTTCGAGGTAACTATTCCCAGCGCTTTTGGCGCCCAAGCCTCGCAGGCGATTTCGGCGGAGTACAACACGATCAACGCTAACTTCGAAGAAGCTAACGCTGACCTCGAAAAGTTGGTGGGCCAGACGGCTGGGGATGACATGAACGATCTGTTCGCGCTCGATGCGCGGTTGGGCGGCTAGTCGCGACACCTCTACTCGTTTTGGGCGGAGCGGTCCAGGTGCAGCACCGTCAGTCAGCCGCCTCGGCGATTGCAGCGATGTCTCCGGCGGTGAGGGATCGATGCCGTTTGGCAGAAGGCGGCGGAGATGAAGGACGCTGGAATAGTGGCCAGGCCAAATGCGTCTTCGATTGACTGCCCACGCCGCGTGGGCAGTCAATCGAACAACGGGTTCTAATGCGTTTTCGGTGCAATCGGTCGGCAGTCCGGGTTTGCGCGAAGGCACAGTGCTGCCCGATTCCCGGGGTGAATGTGATGGCTTCGCCGGAGTGAAGGGAGCGGTGCTGTTTGGCTGCCAGGTGGAATATCGGGGCGGGGCATGAGTGACCCGGGCCAGGATCCACAAGTGTTGGTGGCGCAGGCCGTCCAAACGTTGCGCCAGAACGTGCATGTGGGAGATGCGAAACTGCAGGGCATCTTCAGCATGGCCGGTGACGACGTAGTCGCGCAGGTCGTCGCTCTGACAGGGGAGCGCGCAGACGCGATCCCGGTCGTGTCAGCTGCCGTCGAGACAATCCGTCGGCACCGCACGCTTACTGTCGGGTCCGACGGCCCATGGCTGCGGCTGCTTTTCGAAAGCGATGACAGCGGTGATCTGCGGATCAGACTCGACTATGGGGCCACCGAGATCCCCGCCGAGCAACTGTTATCGGCTGATGCCTACCGCCGCGATATCGATCGGCATCCCCGACAGAACATCCCGCTCTGGCTGTTGGCGTATGTTGGCAACACCGGCCAGCAGCTGCGTACTGCGGCCGAGGCGCGCGCGGGTGCCACGGCCGCAGTCGATGTCCTGGTCGCCGACAACGACCTTCCGCCACTGCCGCTGCTGTGGGCGCGGATGGCCGCGTACGCTGCGGTGTGTCGAGGGTCGGGTGTGTCGGTGGGTTCTCGCACCGACCCGTCGTTCCAGCAGTACATCGGTGACGCCGGCGGTTGTATCCTGGCGCGCCTGCCCAGTGACCGCGCCATCTTGTCCGGCGGGCGTGACGATTCGTGGTTATTGACTGCCGCCTATCGTGGCTCGATTGCATGGCCAGACCTCTATCGGGGCGCCCCGGAGTGGTTGCACAACTTGTACCTGGACCCGCGTGCGGCGGCCGGCCGGTTATCGTTTTGCTACTGGTGGGAGGACGGGCACTGGTACCGTGCCGAGCTGCCAGATGCGGCAGTACCGTCAGGGGACGATCACTCCTGGTCTCGTGCGGATGAGGTCGCCGGCGGCGTGCCTGCGGTGTGGACCAGAGCAGATGCTGCCGAACTCATTGCGAAGACCCTGGCAGGTATCGGCTTCGAGCCGACCGGCGATCACACCGAGACGGCGCTCGGCCTCGTCGCGGCCGCCGAGGCGCAGACCGCCTCGGAACAGCACCTGGCTGAGTTGTTCGCTGGCGGTGTGCCGCAGTCCTTCGACATGGCCGAGGCGATTGCGCAGCTGGATGCTGCTGACGTGTTGACGCGGGCGTGGCTGCGTCCGTGAGCCGCCTTGCCGGGCGCGCGGCTCAGCGGTCGGAAATCCGCAACTGCCATTCCCCGGCGGCGTGGTCATCAGCAGTGACCGGAGATGTGATGGGAGCGATGGCATCGCGCCGTTCCGGGGCGTTCGGCGGTGAGAGGGGCACCTTGGGCTGTAGTTCGCTGAACATCTCGTCCAACGGTTCCGTGGATTCATCGATGAACTTCGGGTCGGGAGCGAGCTTCTTCGCCTCTTCGGCTTGGAACGCCTTGGTACGTTCCGCCATGATGGCAGCTGCAGCCTGGGCGGCCTCAAGCATCGAAGCCGCCGCCTCGGTGTTAGTCGTCTCGGCGAACAACCGCTCGTCGATCTCCACCTGCACGACCACACCTTGGGCGTTCACCCAGACGCGGACAAGCTTGTCACGCGAGCGGGCGTCGGCGGTCTGCAGCGCGAACTGCTGGGCGGATACGGCCATCTCTTTGACGACGGCGTCCAGGGCAGCCAAGGCTTGATCGTTATCGATCTCAGAGCCGTCGAAAAACTCGTCCATCGCTCCCACGGTCACCATTGTGGCAGAGAAGTCCGCATGTGCACCGTGGCGTGGTCGGATGCCGGATAGTCTGGCCCGCGTGGAGGGAATTGACCTGGGTGACCGGGAGCTGCTCGAGCAGGCGGTGGCCCTTTTGGTGTCGGGGTTGCCTATGGGGTGGCAACGTTTGCATGCGGAGTGTGCGCCACCCGCAGTCGAGGTGATGGCGACCACGGCTGATGGGCGACCGCAGTCGATTCCGGCTCCTGCGAAGGCGGTCATGCTGTTGGCCGAGCACCAGCGGCGGTCAGCGGAAAGTGGGAAGCCGTGGCGGCGGCTGGTGATCGATTGCGACGCTGCTGGGGAGTTGTCGGCATACGCTGACCCCGGTCCGTCGGTGGCTTCGCCCCGGCGGGTGAGGCAGCGGGTGCAGTGGACGTTGATGGCGTTGACGGCGTCATTGCTGATGGCCGCCGGGGTGGTGTTTGGCGTGGGCTGGCGCTGGGAGGCACCGCCGCGGGTGGAGTCAGCCTCGTTGCCTGACCCGCCGCCGCGGCAGCGGGAAGCCGTCGAGGTGATCAACGCTTGGTCGGACGCGGAGAACCGGGCTGATGTGTCGGCGCTGCGTGCCCTCATGTGCAGCGATCCGTCGCCGGCACTGCTGCACTGGGTCGAGACGATGCGCCTCGTCGGGCAGAGCGAGCGGCTCGTCTTCCCGGATGCGGTGAGAGGGTTCCGAGACAGCGGGGCGCGAGTGTGGGTGCAGATCGCGGTTCGTCTGCGGCCAATCAGTGAGAGCCAGAAGCAGGCTGTTGATCGGGCGCAGACTACCGGTGGCGGATTCTTCAACGACGCGTTCACGCTGGCGGATGAGGCCGGACAGCTGAAGGTGTGCGATGTCTCCGGGGTTGTCGAATGAGTGGCGGACAGGATTGCCAGCCCCGTCGGGTGACGGTGTGGTTGTGGGCGTTCGCGGTTGTCGCCGCCGCTGCGCTGCTGGCGGTGGCGGTGGTCGGCCGGGACCGCGGTGACGGGCCCACAGTGCGGCCTCTGACCGCCAGCGAATCGATGTCGGACGAGCAGGCCCGCGCGGCCGCCGTGAGCACCGTGCTGGCGTGGATACGGGAACGCGACGCAGGGCATCTGGCGAATGTGAAAGCGTTGAGCTGGCTGGACGTGCCCGGTGGTGCGGTGGCCTTGGATGTCCAGGCTTTGCAAGATCACCGCCCGCTCGACCCGCATAGAGTGATCGCGTTTGGGCGGTTCGAGCGGGAGGGGTCGCTATGGGGCATCTACACGCATTTCGCCGACAACGGAGGTGTGGTGTTTCTGCTGAAGGTACGCGAGGGCGAGTTGCGGGTCGATGGGATTGGGCGGGCGCCGGTGCCGTGAGCCGGAGGCGCTCTCCTAGCGTGCGCCCCGCGCCTCTCGAATGGCCGCCACGTCTTCGGAGATGAGCTGGTCGATTCGTTGCGCAAGGTCGCGAGTCGTCACTGGTGTCAGATATTTGTACCCGGACGAATAGACATATTCGCCGTCCCCGTCGATCCGCACCCACACGACCGCTTTTTTCTGTCGGTCAAATCCCCAGTCGCGAGCGGGCTGCCAGCGGCTCTGTACCCGGGCAAAGCTGGTGATCTCGGTGGAGGAGAGCGCCACCGCACCGGTAGCGTTGGCCGATTGGACGTGGATGCTGACCTGGCCTGTGTTCTCACGGCGGGGCGGCGATGTTCCGTCGATATCGGGGATGGTGATCATGGCGCGTTTGCCGGGGGCGATCAGGTTGGCTGATCCGGCGATCGCTGCTCCCAGTTGGTTCGGCGCCAGGCTGTACACGTCGACCATGTCTTCGTCGGGTTGTTGTATCGCTAGATAACCCGCATCGCCGCAGCGGTGCGCCATTAGCCGTCGGCTGGGCTCGCCGTTGGTATCGATCACGCACTCCACGCGCAGATCGGCGGTGACGTAGTCGGAGAACCAATGTTTGAGCTCGCTCAGGTCCCCGTGGTTGACCCGGTCCAGCAGTTCACGGGTGTACCGCTCGTATCCGTCCCAGCCGTTGAATCGTGACGACTGTGTATGACCGAACGGGTGGGGCATGAAGTCGCGACCGGAGGCGTCGCTGATCGCTTCCACCCCGACGACTTCGACCTGCGCGAGTCGTTTCAGCGTGACCCGGACGTGCTGGCCGGGCTTTCGGTGATCGGTCACAGGGGGTTAGGTTGAGGTGGTGGGGGCAGGTGGTTGTTCTTTGGGCTCATCGCCGACGACGGCCACGACGGCGTCGCCCTCACTGATGACGCCATGGTCTGTGCGCAGCGCCTTGGACGCCTTGTGCACCTTGGCGGCTGCACCGCCGTGATTACCCGAGGCGGGGGCACCAGAGCCGCCGGACGAGCCGTTGTTGCTCAATCCCGCTCGCGAGGCGGATGCGGCCGGACTTGTCGCCTTGGTGGACGCGACTGGCTGTGCGGCGGGCTTGGCGATCGGCGCCTCACGGCCGCCGATCCCGAGTCCGCTACCTGTGCCGGCGCCGCGGGCAGCGCCTCGCAACGGTCCGGTACCCATAGCGGTGGCGGCGTCGAAGCGGCTGGGGTCAGTGCCCGGGACGGAACCGTTCTTGTCGCCGAGTAGCTTGTTGAGTGCATCGGTGGCAGCTTTCTGCGCCTCGCCGGCAGCTTTCCCCGCCCCTTCCGTTGCTTTGCCGGCAGCATCGCTAGCACTCTTTGCCGCATCACCGAGCCCGTCGGACCCTCCGGACGGATTCCCGTTGTCTTGCCGCTGGTCGCTAGCATCCTTAACCTTGCCGAGAAAACCGTCAGGCAGCCCGAGACCGTCTTTAAGAAGCCCCGGGGGCAGTGCCGGTACTCCGGGCCCGGGCCCTCCGGGCCCTCCGGGCCCGGAGGGTACCTCCGCTGGGGTGGGCAACGAGGGGTGGTTCTGCGCGATTGTCGAGATCGGCGGGTTGTATTGGTCCCGGACGACGATGACCGTCTGCTGATTAGCCCAATCCGCGATGTCACCGGCTTTGGGGTCTTTTTCGGCTTGCCGCACTGCGTCGGCAAGTCCCTCTTGCATGAAGAAGCTTCGGGTGTCCTTCACATCCTGGGAGAATATGTCGAAGTTTATCCTCATGCGATCCGTTGCACCTTGAGCGAAAACGATGCTCGCCCTCAAGATATCGGCCTGTTTCCTGATGGCATCCGCCGTCTGACCCTTAGGGCCGTCAGGTTTCATGATTTCCTCGAGTTTAAGTTTTGCATTCTGCAACCCGGCTTGGACGTCTGACCAATGTTTCTGGTGGTCGCCGAAATTATCGCCTATGGGCTTTATCGCCTCATGGCCGTCCATGAACTTAAGGATGTGTGCTAGGACTGAGCCTTTGGCAGACTTGCGCGTAGCCCAAGGATCACCGCTCTTGGTCAAGTCGTCGAGCTTCGTGTGCGAATCGTTTAGAGTACCCGATATTCCGGTTGCGCCCCGGTAATCTTCCCCTTTGGGGGTCTTCGCTCCGGCGGGGAGTTGCACAGATGGGGGACGCTCAGGACCGTAACCCGCTACATCTTGGCCGGGTTTCGATGGGTCTTGCGGGGTGTCCCAGGTCATTTCGTCTGGGCGCCCGCTTGATTCATAATTGCAGTGAGAGAATCATTCAGAAGTTTTTGCAAGTTCAGGACAGCGGTATGGGTACTTTGGGCGTAGTTGCGTAATTGTTCCGTCGATTCGTCCAGTTGTGCCGCGGTGGCGTTAATCGATTCGAACGGCTGTCCCGCACCGGGGTTCCCGATATTGCAGCTATTTGTGGCGGATACGGCGGCGGAGAGTTGCTCGAGAGCAACCGTGGCGATACCCGACCATTTATTGATGTCGCTCTGGGACATCTCGACGACTATCTGCTCAGGCTTGTGTGCCTTGATTTGAGACCCAGTTGTCTCCAGCTGCTCAACCGATGGTGGTTCCTCCGCCATCACACACTCCTCCCTTATGTGTCCACCGCGCCTACTTGGACCCGGCGATCCGCTCAGCGGACTGGCTATGGTGAACAGTTCCCACCAGCATAGTGCACCTCAGCCCAGGGGCGCAGCCGGAACACAGGTCACGACATATTTGCAGCTTGACTCTGGGGGCGCTCCGCTCACTATTCTGGCTGGACTTTGTTAGGGCCGAGACGAGCGGGAGCGGAATGTCGGATGCAGGGGTGCCTCCGGGAGGGTTTCGATGGGTGTCGCCGGTCGGTGGGCCTACCGGCCCGCGACCCAGGGGGCGGCTGTGGGTGGTGCTTGTGTGCGCGGTGGTTGTCGCTGTGGTGGCTGGTGGCGTGGCCGTGGTGCACTGGTGGCCCCGCAGCAGTCCGGGTGAGCCGAGCAACGCGCAGGAGGCGCCGATCGGAACACCAAAAGACCGGTTGATTGGTTTCGCACTGGATCGCCAACCGGTACCTGCCTGGCAGGTCTCGGTGACCGATGTCGGGCTCACGCCGGAGACTCGAGTGGGCGACCTTTTCGCCGCCGTCTCGGACAGGGCCTACTTTTCGACGCTGCGCAGCGATCCCGACAAAACGGTCACCGGATTGGTGTACGGCCTGGACACCAAGACCGGCAAGCCGCTGTTCCCGCCGATCGAGATGCCCGGATGGGCGGGGGTCACGTGTTCCACCAACGGCCCGTCGGTGGCCGTATGCGTCACCGACAGTTGCCCGGATTCGATAATTTCCTGCACGGGCCAGCACGAGCAGCTGTGGGTGATCGATCTGGACGAGGGCAAGGTGACTTACACCGGTGACCCCAAGGTCCAGGGCGCGGGCAACCTCGAGTCCCGTAGTCACCGAGGGCGCCCGGTTCTGGTCCCGCTCGGGCCCTCCCACGGAGCGAGCTGGCTGGTCGCCTCGGCGGAAGGCAAGGGTGTCTACGGCGTGGGCTCCCAAGGAGAACCGACGTGGTTTCTTCCCGGCAACGGGGATCTGGTCAGTGTTGAGATCAATGACCCGCGAGTGGACGACATCGCGCCGCTGACAGTGGGGATACAGAAGTCCAGCTCCGGGAACGACTTTCGCGTGTTTTCCGTCGACGGGCGTGATCTGACACCCACCCCACCGCAGGGGCAGCGGGTAGCCGAGGTGCGCGTCTATGTCGGTGGTTTCGCCGTCGAGTTCGATGAGGGTCCGTACCACCGGGGCGTGGGGTTGTATGACAGCGACGGCAAACAGGTGGCCATGCTGACCGGGGCCTACGAGGCACTGGCCAACACGGCGATGCCGATCATTGTGCAGAACCGGCCGGACAAGAACTATGACACCGGCGGGCTGCAGGTTTACACCGCGGCCGGCAAGCCCCAGGTCAACGTACCTGCATCGATACTCGACCACTTCCGCATGATCGGCACCAAGCTCTACGCCGGCGAACCGCCAGGAACGTGGCGGTCATGGGACCTGTTCACCGGCCAACAGGGCCCAGCCTGCGACATCCAGCTTGACAACGGCGAGTACGTGGGATCTGACGGCAGCACCATCATCTGGCAGGACCTCAGCAATCAAGAGTTCATCGCCGTCGACCCGGCAACCTGCCAAACGTTATGGAAGGCGCCCGTCAAGACCGGCGATGGGGGCTACCAAGTGCTACAAAAGTCCGGAAACAGCCTGCTGCGGTTGAGCGAACACACCATCGCCGGGCTGCGCCCTCCTGCCTAGGTACAGCAGGTCATGAGGATTGGTGTCAGGCGAGGGTAGTATCGAGCAGATGTCCGCGTCGGCGCGCACCGCAGCTGAGATCGAAGACCTCGTTACCCGGGCCGCTGGGCAGCAGGACGATGCGTTGGTCAGCGATCTCATGATTGCCCTCAACGACCGTGAAGTCTTCTACTCCTTGGATGTCGAAGAGGTCAACGGACAACCGCACATCAAGACGCCGTTGCTTGAGCTGGCCGACGGCACCCATGCCCTGGAAGCCTTTACCTCTCGAGCAAATCCTGAGCTGTGGAAAGAATATGCTGGAGCACCATGGCGGCAGGTGTTGGAACTTGCCGCGGAAATTCCGCCGGTGCAGTGGGTGATCATCAAGAATGACGCCGGTAGCCGGGTGCCGATCCGTAAGAGTCAGATCGCGGTCATCCTGAATGTCTTGCCGCACACGCCGCCCGCGACACTCGACGCGCGGATCACCAAAATTGTGAACGATCCGTACGCGCAACCGTTCACCTCACTGGATTCCCAGCTCAGCGCAGCACATCTTTTTGTACGCCTGACCTCCGAATCGGCGACGTCCGGACCGCTGACGCTGGTTACCTCCTCGGCTGGTGGCGTGGACAACCTGGTGCAGGCCTATACCAGCCGGAGCCGGCCCGGTTACGTGTACGGCGAGATGGATTGGCAGGCCATCGTCGACATGGTCGCGAAAACCCCGGCCCTGGCGGGTATTCATGTCGTTAATGACAATGACGACTGGGTGATCATCAGCCGTTCCGATCTCGGCCTGGCCAACTAGCGAACCAAGCCAGATAGACGGTTTTCAGGCAGTCGTGCGCTGATCGCTGATCTGTAGCTGGGGCGCAATAGTGTGCAGTGCGAGCACCAGTTGTTCTAGCGGCGGTTGGAAGTCGCCCGGGTAGTCGGCGCGCACCGTCAGCGGGCGGCCCTTCCGGTCGTGTTTCGTAGTCACGATGACCAGCCGGTCCGTGTAGCTGGTGCCGGCTTTGACGCCGTGCACAGAGGTTGTGTATTTGTCGGTGACTGCCACCAGGCGTGCCACGTCGGCCCACCGTACTAGGTGCCGTCCGGCGCGGAAGCCGGTGGTGTCAACAGTCAGCTTTTTCGCCCCGCGACGGTTGACGACTACCATCTGACCGGTCGTGGACCACTGCTGTATCAATGCCGCTTGTTGTTGCGGATTGGGGATGAAATCCGCCGTAGACCGGCCGGTTCGCAAATCTGCCTCCGGCGCGTACTGTCGCACCACGGCCATGAACTCGTCCAAGTTCGGACTGTGATGCTCGTAGAGTGTGTATCCGAGTTGAATCTGTCGCCCGTTCGCATCGGCTTCGTGTTTGGTTACCACCAGCGATACCTGAATGTCGTCGTCGTCCACTTTGCGAGACGGGTCCAACATCCCGTACCGGAATTTCCCTTCCACGAAGCCGCACGAGCGCACCTCATCCCACCGCACAGTGAATCCGGGGGCCCAGATCCCGTCCGGGCCAGCCTTGATCTCCGGATCATCGATGATGCTAAAGATCGCCCACGTTCCAACTGCGTAGAGAGCCGTGGCGATCGTCAAGACAACGCTCAGCACGATGGCCAGCCAGGTTGGCCCGGCAAGCGCACAGAATAGAATCCCGATCCACAGAACCGCCAGCACGCCGCCCGTCACTTGGCGATCCCGCCAACTCGGCGGCGCGGTGCCGACCACGGTTACCTCGCGCGGTGCAGGAGGGATTCCATGCGGCGGTACTCCATCCGGCACGCTCATGACAGACACCATAACTGGGTCCGAACATGCGTCCGACTACACCTACTTGGCATCGCGTCAGTCCCGTGGAAGTCTCAATGAATAAACCGGAGTTCCGTAATTATATCCAGGTTATTGAATCAACAGATCGTCATGTTCGTGTCGACGGAAGGGCTCCACAAAATGGAGCGTGGTCGCGGTGTCAACGAGAAATCTGGAATACCGGTCATCGGTTGCAGAATAGTATTCTAAATTTGTCAATGATTCCGTTGCTAACCGGAAAATATGCGTGATGATGTCTGGTTGGATCTCCTTCCGCTCCGACACCTGTCTTCTTTGCAAAGTATATGTTTTCGAATGTCGCACATGTATCTCATTCTCGAAATATCGAAAAATGGGATACGCGGGCCGCGTATCCGCGCTGCGGAACGAACTCGGCCGTTCCGGGGCGTGAAGCCGTAACTATGCGCCGGATACGTGGCGAACGAACATGCCGCATCTTGCGGTGGACACGTACCACGGCTGCGGTCTTGCGCGCAATCGTGATTGCCGCGGTCCGAGGGGTGGACATCTTTGGGGTGGTTTGGGGTGGTGTCCCCGGCAGCCGAACGTGCCGGCAACGCTTAACGCCTGGTGGGATGGCCTGAGTCTTGTCGCCCGGCCACTCGACCTGCTCCGCACGCGGGATCCTGAACACCACACCCGACCGTGCCGTACCATGGGTATCCGTTGATGACCGCGAGGGGATGCTATGGGTATCTACACTGTAGAGTTCAATGAAGACAAGGCTCGCCAAGGCGCCCGTTTATGGGCCGACGTTGCTACCAAGTTTGATGCAATAGCGCAGAAGGCCGATGGTATCAAGGATCAGCCCTGGGGGCCGGCGGGAGATAAGATCGCCGACGAATTCGCGAACGGCGAGGACGGTTTCATCAAGGTTCGCGATACAATTGTCGGAATTGCGAAAAACGATTTGAAGCCTGCCCTCGACGATGTCGGGTCGGAACTCACCAAATCTGCGGATTCCTACGTAAGGCAGACGAACTCGATACGCGAACACTGACCTCGAAACATCGTTACTATGCGGCTACGTGCGCGGCTTAAGGGGTAGCTGAGTATGTGGGGCTGGCTCGAAGATCTTATCGGCGAAGAACTGCCAAAGGGCGACGGGGAGGCGTGTAAAAATCAGGCGAAGGAATGGAAATCCCTCGCCGACGAGTTGAAGAAGCTGAAGACCGACGCGGAGACCGCGCAGTCCACGACATTACTTGGGTTTATCGACGGCCAATACCGTGAGGGCCTGGATCCCTGGTTCAATGGCCTCATCGATAATATCGACGGGTTAATCAGTAATTTCGAATTGCTGGCGGAGAGACTGGAGCACGTCGGCGAAGAGATTCGAACTACCAAGATTAGGTTCTGGGTAGACTTCGCGTTACTTGCCTCAAACTTATTGGTCTTCGGTGGACCCGGGCTGATACTGCTGAAAACGGCAGCAAAAGCCCTAGCCAAACGCCTGGTCGCGAGAGCCGTGGAAAAAGTGGCCTTTAAGAAGATCACCACCTCCGCGATCACAGTGGCGGTCAAGCGTAGGGCAGCCACGGTACTCAGCAAGAACTTCGTAAAGAAAGTGGGGGTGCCGGCCGTAGTCGGCGCCGGCTTGGGGTTGGGCCAGGATGCCGCCCGCCAGGGGATATTGCTCGCGAATCACGCTGCGGTCGATTCGAACGGCAGGCCGACGTCACAATTCAGCCTAGGCTCGACGCTCAAGGCGGGTGCCTCAGGGCTGATTATGGGTGGAATCGGCGGGGGGGTCATCTCAAAATTCGCGCCCAAGATGAATGGGAATGTATTCAAAGAGTTCGGCGTCCATTTCGCGGGCAATTTCGCTGGCACGATAGCCGGGGAAGGGATTGTCTACCAACACTTCGACCCAACGAAGGCCGCGATCATGTCTGCGGCATTCGGGGCGCAAGGCGTAGCGGGCGACCAT
The DNA here is from genome assembly GCF_002013745.1 of Mycobacterium sp. D16Q16. Classification (NCBI taxonomy): domain Bacteria; kingdom Bacillati; phylum Actinomycetota; class Actinomycetes; order Mycobacteriales; family Mycobacteriaceae; genus Mycobacterium; species Mycobacterium sp. D16Q16. Next base: position 11,200 of record NZ_MAEY01000011.1, on the reverse strand, counting down.
ATGCCTCCTCTCGGGGAGAGGGCCGCCCCATCACACGACCCCCCTGACGGTCCTGGACCCGCGACCAAGGTGTATCCAGAGGCACAGGCACCGGCCCACGTTGAGCAACCCGCGCATGCGCCGGAGACTGCGCAACCGCATGAAACGCCGGCCCATCGCCCTGCCGCAACAGTAGAGACACCTGTCCAGGATTCGATCAGCAATGGCCCTCTCCATACGACCGGCCAACCCAGTCAGTCCGCGGCGGCTGCAGGGGTCAAAACGCCGACACCGGCAGCGGCACCAGAGGCGGCGGCACAACGACCGGCCGAGTCGGCCGCCCGCGGTCCGGTGGTGGAGGGGCCGCGTTCGGGTTCGGATGGGGGCCCGTCGGGCCCGCCATTGAAGGCGGCTCCCGCGGCGGAGGCATCGTTGTCGGCGGCCACTTCGGAGGTGAAAGCCGATGCGCGTTCCATGGCCTCGCTGCCCGAAGCGGCGAGCGCAGGGTCGCCAGAGGGCGCCGTGAGGGTTGCCGATGGGGCCGTCCCTGAGGCGAACGCGGAGGCGCCCGCGGGCGCGGTGAAGGTTCCCGAGGGGCCTGCCCCCGCGGCGGGAATCGCTGCAGCAGATCTGGCTGGTTCGCCGGAGATGCGCGGCCCGCAGCCTAGTTCGGTTGAGTTAACGCAAACGGGTGGGCCTCAGGTCTCCCACGGGCAGATCGATGGTTCACCGGTGCCGGTCGAGAGAGGATCGGCACCCGCCGGACAGAGCGTGACCGGGTCGGATTCGCGGTTGGCTCAATCAGGTGGGGGAGATCGCCCGGGACCAGGAGTCGAACGGCCGGCCGCCGCAGACGCCGCGAGGCCCGCGCCCGAGAAGCCCGCGGCCACCGGAAGATCTGCAGCGGGCCTCGGTGCGGACGCAGTGGGGACCCGTGGCGGTCGCCTCAGCTCCGAAACCGGTCAGGCTGCTTCTGCGGGCGTGCACGGGGACAAACTGCCGTCGGATCCGCCGATGCGGGGTCAGCATCCCGATGCCCCCGGACGACCGGATTCTCCCGCGGCCCCTGACGGACCTACTGACCCGTCTCCGGCTCATCGGGACGATTCCGCCGGTATCGGCGAGGAGGCCAGGGCTGGCGACGGGCGCGTCAAGATCAGCGGCCACGGCACCTATAACCCGGAGAACAGAACGTTCAAGGTCCCCGAAGGCACGTCGGTCACGGTGTACGGCGAGCACGGCGCGAGAATCACCAACGAGTTGGGTCACCGGATCGAGACCGGCCAGGACGTTTCCGGGGTGTATTCGAAGACTTATCACGCCGGCGAGGAGATGCCCGACTACACGCTGCATCCTCCCGGAGATCTGGGCATTCAAGGGACACCGCACACCGTCGAGAGTCCGACGCAACTCAGCAAGCTGCTCACCGAGAACATGGGGCCGGCCGACTGGGCCGCCTGCGTGGAGGCCGCCGTAACTCCCGAGTACGGCGATGCGCCGGGCAGGCATATGTCGTACGGCGTCGAGGGCATCAGAAACAAGGTGACCGGGGAAATGGCTCACTATAAGGAGCCCGATGCCCCGTCGCAGGGGCCCCGCGTATCTGGAGGCGACCACCAGGCTAATCGCGCACCGGATCACATCGATGATGCTGCGGCCGCGCGTGGGCCGCATCCCGACGAGATCAGCGGTGATAGTCCAGCCGCTCATCTGGATCTGCCCGAATACACTCCCGGCACCTTGTCCAATGCGGAGACTAGAACCGTCTACGCACACGGCGAATTACGCATGCAGGAACTGAACAAGCGCTGGATCGAAGAGGGTGTACCGGTCCAGGAACGCGCCCACCGCATGTTCGAAACTCGGAATGAGTTGCGGGAGTGGGCTCGGACTTTGATGGCCGATCGAGAAGCTGCGGCGCATCTGAGTGCCAACGAGAAGATGATGACGTGGGATCGACTGGTGGAGAAGACCGAGGCCAAGGGCTTCTCCGGCGACCGTGTGTTCCAAGAAATCATCGACAGCTCGACTCGCAGCCGGCCCGGTGTCAACGATGCGCTGGGCATCGACCCACACAACCCGCCACCACTGCCGCCGCATGATGGACCCGCTGCGCGCGGCGGTGCGATCCCAGATGCTGCAGGGAAACCTCCTCACGAACGGGCCGCGTTAACGGAGGACACCAGGAGCGGGGAACCTGAGCGCTCTGGGCCGAAGCACGACAATGAACCTGGCGAATCGTCTAGGAAATCCCAGCCGGATGACGTGAATCCGCAGCACGAGACCTCTCCTCGTGGCAACGAATCGCAGGCCGCGCATACGCGTGCCATTGCCGATGAGGCATTGTCTCGGCGCATCCCGCCAGTTGACCCTGAGGGCATAAGAACTCCACTTGGCAACGGGGAACGTGTGCCAGGTCATACACGCGACAACGCGGACTGGTGGAACAGCTTGCGAGCGGATGAGCAGCGTGCGCTCATCGAGTCCTACCCCGAGCACGTCGGAAATGCCGAGGGCATCCCATTAGAGGCTAAACACGAGGCGAATTCAAACTCACTGAATAATGCCCGCAACGAATTACATAACAAGCTGGATAATGGAGAGAAGCTGACCCGGCCGGAGCGTAAAGAGCTTGAGCGGTTGGATGAACTTCACAAAGATCTCGCGGATGCGAAAATTGCCGCAGAGGCCGCAGGCGTAGGCGGTCCGCATCTTCTCGCGTTTGATTCAAAGGCATTTGGCGGCGATGGTCGAGCGCTCGTTAGCTTCGGTGACAATCCTTACCGCGCGGATTCCGTTTCGTGGCATGTCCCCGGTTTGACCACCACAATCGACAAATTGGGCGTCAATATGTCTAACGCCCTTGAGCACCTGAAGTCGGTCGGGAAAGAGGATGGGAATCTTTCGGCATCGTCTATCGCTTGGATTGGCTATGACGCGCCGAGTGGGCGTGGCTTTCTCGGGGTTATCGGTCACGGTATGGCGCGTACGGGCGGCAATATTCTTCACGCCGATATCCGGGCATTCAACACTGCGCATGATGCACTCGCGGGCGACGGCAGTCATTTCTCTAACAATCATGTGTTCGGACATTCGTACGGGTCGACGACTACCTCGTACGCAGGCCATGACGGACGCCTAGCCGGTCAGATTCAAACGGTGACGCTGCTGGGTTCACCTGGTGCGGGCCCACATCACACGGCCGAGAGTTTTCGAATCGGACGCGAGAACGTCTTCGTCGCGTCGTCATCTCGGGACTGGGTTACCACACTCGGCGGGCGCGACTCCGACGGGCGATTCCTGCGGCACTTCGGTTTGGGACGCGACCCAGCCATGGAGAGTTGGGGCGGACGGCGGATCACTGCCGAGTTCCCGCCAAGTATGGACACCCTCAAGACCGCGGGAACCCACTCTGCTTACTACCACTCGGTGGAGGGCGTCGGCCAGCATCCAGTTCGCAGCGAATCTCTCGCGAATTTCGGCCGCATCGCATCGGGTCACCCCGAGCGTGTCGACTTCGAAATGCACCGAACGGTGGACGAACGTCCCGGCTGGCAGCTGGGGCTGCGCACTGACGAGCCCGCGGCAGGCCGCCCACTGCGTTTGGACGGTGATGCCGGGCATGGCCTGCCCACCGATAGGCGCGGGCTGGATCCAAGATGGCATTCGGACTACGGCGCGGTTGACGGCCAGCCACGGCATGCTGTCGATAGCGACAGCGCTGGGATTACCCATGATCGGCCTGCCCCGAATGAGGGCAGGCACGCGGCTACCGAGAACGTCGGGCGGGACTGTCTTCCGCGCACCGCGGACGCGTTTGGTGAACTGACCGGTCGACCGATTCGGATCGACGCCGAGCCGACGTCGAGTGGACTTCCGGCCCGGTTGATCTTCGAAGGAACGGGTTCGGCGGCGCATTTCTCGAGCTACGCGGAAGTGGCGGCTCGCCTGCGTGAAATGGGCGATGGTGCCAGCGCATTGGTTGCATCTAGGTGGACCGGCGGACACGACAGCGGGCATGTGGTTCTGGCGGTGAACCGTGGGGGAGAGATCCATCTGGTCGACCGGGCTGCGGGCATCGAGCGTGGTGGGTGGCCGCCATCGTGGGGTGACCGGGCAGTAGATCGTGTTGCCGTTGGATACTTTGATGCGCACGGGAATCCTGTTGCGCGGATGGGAGGGGAGCACTCGCTCACGGCAGCGGATGCGGTTGGCGATGTCGCGGGCAGGCGGCTGTACGACCACACCCCGGGCGAACCGACGGTGCGTCTGCGGCCTGATTTGTCGGCCCGAGAAGGCCTTGCCGTGACTGAACGGCGCTTCCCGGATTGGACCGCGCATATCCTTCCGGACGGGCTCAACAAACAGTTGGCCACCATGTCAGAATCCGCGGCCAGATCGTTCCTCGAAGGTCATCCCAAAGTGCAACACGTTGATCGGGCACGTGTCGAGTTCGACTATCCACCCGGCAGCCATCGGGAGTTTTCGGCTTCCCATGTCAAAGAGGTCGAAGTCACCGTCGGGAAAAACAGCGCAAAGTTCACAATCGTTGATGGTGTACCTGCGCGGGCGAAATTTACTCTGGAAGAGGTATTCACCGGGCTAGATCGCTCCTCTAACGAATCGGCGGCACAGCGGTCCCTTGACTTGCTGCTCAGTGATGATGCCGGGCACATGTCGGGGTTCCGTTTCACCCTGGATCAGGGTGGCGACAACCTGTTCCCTCAGGATTCCAACTTCAACCGTGGCGCATACAAGGTCATGGAGAACGAATGGGCCTCCTTTGCCGCGAATGGAGGGCGCGTAGAAGCGACTGTCAATCTCATTCGCGATCCCGCTGATCCGCTCGGTCGTCCCACCAAAGTCGTTGCGGCTTACAAGATATACGACACGGAAACTGGTCAACTGGCTCACGCCAAGGTGGAGAAATTCGATAATAGCTCTGGTCAGAGTCATCATCGACGGGCCACACCAGAGATTCAGAAATTGTTGGCAGGTATACGTGCTTCCGGTGACACCGATTTCAGTCGAAGTGATCCCATACATTCCGACGAAGCAGCCGGGGCTGGCTGGCAGCGGGACGCAGATAATTTCAGAGGGCAGGGTGCGCCTACCACTCCTTGGCGATTTATCGATGATCCGGCGAACTCTGCACAGATGACGCCGGATGTAGCCAAGCTGATGGGCGATCCTGCACACCCGCTTGGATTAGATCCGCGGGGCGTTCCTTACAACGCCCGGACGTATTCAGATGATTTCAACATGCTTGGGCCTGCAGGTGAGCACTGGATGAAATACCCTGACAATGATGGAGCCGTAGCTGGTACGCGAGTATCGTTTGACAGCTTTCAAAGCTTTCGTGAGGAATACGGTGTGCGGGTTGATCGGATTGGCCCGGACGATGGCGGCTATCTAGGTCTGATGGAAAACGGACGGGCTGCGAGTTGGGAAGAACGGGCCCTGCACGTGAATAGTTTGCGTGAGCCGTACAGCACTTTTGCTTTAGATAACTTGCCGCCCGGATGGAAGCTTGAAGTTTCTGAGATAGCTCCAGGTATGGGCCAGCGCGGAGGTGGCATACAAGTCCGGGTTCTCAATGGAGACAATAAGGTTCAGTCAGTTAGTGAATTGCGGAAGCTGAGGGTGTTGATTCGTGTCGAGCGTTGATCTTTCACGTGGCCTATGCGAATGGGCGAGGCGTGCGGGCTATCAGGTGTCTCAAGGCTCGGTGTGTCCGGACGGACGAACGGTTGTGTGGTCTGGCGGAGGCGAGATACGCATTTTCATAGGGCAACGACCGGATGGTTGGTTCCAGATGACTGATTCTGAGCGGATGCAGGCTGAAGGATTTCTACTGTGCGCAGTTTCGATGGACGTTGTTGAGAGGTTCCTCTACGCCAGGTTTGGTTCGTATATCAGGGCTACTGACTTTCCGCTGCTGAACTATCCTGCGGCACCGCTTCGCGACGGTTGGACAACCATATCGGTTACGCTCGATGGTGTCAGGCGACTTGCGCTCATCGACCCGTCGGAGCATTCCGTGGCTGCGGTGAGCGCGGATCCGATCACTGGTAATGCCCAGCTTGCTGAATTATCCGTCTGTCTATCGGCGGACCTGCAGGAGTTGGAAGAATCTTTTCTCAATCCGAATGGGCGCCCTCTATTTACGACCCAAGAAGACGTTGACGAGATCCCCAATTTTACAGCCGGTATTGATCTAGACGTAGCTTTGGACTCTTATCTACAAGATCTTCGCAAGTACGGCATCGATAGGGCGCGCGAAGGCCTTATCGATACGTATGGTCCAGCGATGGCGCTATTGATTAGGTCGAAAATCGACAACATGCTGGATGATGCGGCGGGGCAGGTTGCTGGTTCCCTCCCGCCAGCGGCATCAGAATCGAGTGGAGCGCGGCCTGGGTTTTCGCGCAAGGACGTGACAGGTTCCTCCAGAGACGTGCCAGACGGCGAGATGGCTATACCAATTGAAGCAGATGATCTGGCTGAGCTGATTCTCACCGACGATGAGGCTAATGATGAGCCATGGGACAGTTTTGTATTCTTCACGTATTTTGGAGATCGGCGTACCGGCGAGTCTGGGTTTCAGTATTTCGAGACCAAGTGGCGTCCGGCTCTTGTGGGTAACATGGAACTGGGGGAGCGATTGCAGAATCTACGAGACGCTACAGCCCAGCGCGATGGCAGAACGTGGAATGCGGCAGCTATCGCAGTGAATCGAACATCGAGGCGTGGCCGCTTGTTTGTGTTCTACGGCGAAGATGCGGAGTTCTGGGACATAACTCCTGCGACTCAGAAAGCGATTGCAGAGCGTGGCCTTCAACTGACTGAACCGTTGTGAGCCAGGCTGCGGACACGGTTATCACGACCCTTCTCTTTGTCTTTCTCGCCCCGGCGGTCGGCCTTGCTTGTTGGATGGGTTTCGTAGAGGCGATGCGGGGGTTCAAAGGGAAGTCGACGTCACGTGCCTATCTGTATAGCTTTGCATCTGGAGCGATTGGAGTGCCGCTATCCGCAGTCATGTGCTACGTGACTGCGGTTGTTGTGGCCTGCGTTTCCGGTGGCTACACGTTTTATTATCCGTTTATCGCTCTTGTCGCCGGTGTCATGGCAAATAGACTCTTGTTCCTTATTGCGGATATCTTCCGTAAGAAATATGAGGACTCTGCGGATATTTGGAGTATCTGAGGTTGTTGTGGTCGACAACAGTGTTACCTAGCTATTAGCTAGTGCTCCGGACGCGGTCATTGCCTATTCCGTGGTTAGGCCTGCGATGGATAACTGTGTGAACGCGCCGTCTATGTCGGCGTCCTCGCCGAGTATCAGCCGTAACTGTGCCTTGGAAGCGGACCTTTCGGCAGCCGAGACTAATAATGCTCGACAAGCATCCCTCCGCGACTCGCCGGTTACCGCAATCATGCCATCCAACGTCTCGTCTTCGGTCCAGATCGGCGGCACCGGATAGTCAAGTTCGTGAAATGTGTCCGCCGCGCCGCGATACCATTGGCCATCCCGCCACCAGTAGCAGAACGATAGTAGGCCGACATCTCGGCGCGAGTTCAACACCGAATCGTTCACCCAATCCGGCGCACCCGCATAGAGATTCGGCAGACCCGTGTTTTCGGCATAAGCCTTGGTGAGCAACGGCGAGTTCCACATTCCGCCGGAGAGCACTGCCCGATCACCCGGCAAGACGAAAAGTGTTGACCCGTTCCGCTGTCCGTCTTCGAACAAGGCAATAGAAGGTCGAACCAGCGGTCCGAACTCGGTTCGAATGCCGGCACAGAGGGCGGCCAAAACAGCCCAGCGGGACCAGGCCTCTGGGAGCGGAACGATGTCGTCCGTCTCGATGGCGACCGTTCCCTCAGCAGCATCGCGGCGCGCCGCGTAGCTGGCATCCTGTGGTCGCCTGCCCTGAGCTTCGGGGCCGGCGATGTAGCCCGCAAGCCAGACCGGGAGATCCCTGCGGGGATACCGGTCAACGTCTCTGCGGTAGTCAGCGGGGCGAAAGAGCTGATCGTCAGGGAAGGGCTCGTCACCGTAGTCGTACTTTTCAGTCACCTGGCCTCTGTCGGTGACCTCGAGCAGCATGCGCCACCAGGGGCCTGCGGGCAATCTGGCAGCGATGTCTCGGTGTTCGGCGGCAAGCTCTGCGATGCGCGCAGGCACGGGCACCACGGTGGATCCGCTGTTGGATAGAAACCTCAGCTGAGCAACGTGAGCATCGCCTGCCATTGCGAACAGCGCAGAAAAATGCTCCCAGCCGGGCGGGCCTAGCAGTGCGAGCTGCTGCACAATCGGTTCGATCAGTCGGCTGGCTTCCCGGGAGATTGCCTCGGCCGCCTCCGGCTGCGTACCCGATTGAGTGGCAGTCACCGATTCACGCTCAGTGAACCGTTGACGTGCAACCTCGGGGGGTATGGAAGAGCCGACTTCTTCGATGCGGCCTGAGCTGCCAATGAGAAACACGGAGCGGCCGACCGGCATCTCAAGAAAGGCCATCGGATCATCCATGTCGATCTCGACAGGCGCGTATACCGACCAGCCACCAGCGAATGGATCGGCGCTTAACCCGGCGGTGGGATAGTCGATATTGCGGCTTCGAATGTAATCCGCCACCCGGGCAATCGCGTCTACGGCTTCCACATCATCAGATTAACTGCATGGTGCGGGGTCTGTCTGCGTGTGGCAGTGGATCTGCCTGGCCGGATGGGCACGAGTGCTCGGCCACTCCAACCGTGGGCAGAGGCCACCGTGTTGAAATGACTTCTCCCGCCGCGGAAAGACAAAACTGCCCGCCTCCGTAGAACGAGGCGGGCAGTTCCCTTGTGCTTGACCGTCAGAGGCCGCGGCCGCCGCCGTAGCTTCCGGATACCGCGTCGCGCACGGCGTTGTCCTGAGAGTGCATTGCGTCGTGCTGATCCACGGCATTCTGGGTCTGCTGGCTGTGGCGAGCGATCCAGTCCTGCAGGTTCAGCTGCACCGCGGCCTCGACCTCGGCGACGGCAGCTGCACCCTGGCCGGCGAAGACCGGGTACAGGGAGCGGAATGCGTCGCGCAACTCCTGGGTCGCAGCGTCGAGCTTGGTGCCATGGCTGGCGAGCTCATCGAGGTTGCCATAAGCGGCCTTGCCGTACTGAATTGAGTCAGACATGTTCGTCTCCTTGCTTAATCCGTTGTGGTCCGGGTGGGTTAAACGTCGTCGGAGGACTGGAGCTGCTTGACGCCCTCTTCGCTGACCGTGATGAAGTTGAACAGGCCCTTGGTGATCTCAGAGGCCTCATCGTTGTATGACGCCGACGCGTTCATGTACGTGCCGTGGCTGTTGCCGCCCCAGTTGGCGGCCATCGCGCGCTGCTCATCCTCGATGCCCTGGAAAATGCGGTGTGCATTCTCGCCGTGCTGGCGGGCCGTCTGGAAAGCGGCCATCGCTTCGGCCGGGCTTACTGCCAGGCCACTGTCATTGTCGAGCTCGTTACCGGTGGTTTCCATGGTGTCCTTCCTTTGCTTCCAATGTGTACTGCTGAACTCCGACCGCACTGATGAGCGTTCGCCGGATGAGGAGCATTCACGTTGTCCTCCCCCTTGAAGGCCCTAACTAGCACGAGAGTAGCAGGTAACTCAAAACTCGGCGCGCAAACCCGTGCATCCTGCAGATTTACTGCGCGGCAGAGGGGCGCGGGCCAGGTTGACCTTGTGTTCCGTACTGTTGGCCCGGAGCCTGTCCCGGTGCTCGGGCGAAGCTTGGCAGCCCCGCCTGCCCTGGCTGGGCGGCCTGGGGTGCATAGCGATCGACAGTCGCGCCTCGCGGATTCTGATTGTCGACGTAGTCGGCGTAGCTGGCCGACTGGTCGGTGGCATGCTGCACGGCACGCGCAGCCGCCTGCCCGTGTGCTCCTCGCTGCAACGGCTCTGCTGTCTCGGCGGGCTGGGAGTACTGGTCCGGGTATTGGTTGTAGTACTGCGCCATCTGTGCCCAGTATTCGGAGTAGTTGTCGTGCGAGCCCTGCTCCGACTCGGCTGGGTGCGCCTGCAGCAGCGCGGCGATCGCCGTTACTGACTGCAACCCGTTAATCACGACTATGACGGTCAGCGCCCAGCCGCTGCTTGACGCGCCGATCAGCGCGGCCAGTGCGTCCAGGAACCCTGCCACCGCCAGCGCGGCGATCACTTTGTGGTTCGAGTCTTGCCGCGGGATCAGTCCGAAACCTGACAGCAGGGCCGCGAATACTGCAAACCGCACGCCCCAGACGCCGGCATGTCCAGCGGGCAGGGGCCCGAAACTCAGTAGATAGGACGCTGCCCCCAGTACGAAGACTGCCAGTGCCATGTAGCGAGCCAACGGCCTCTTTTCGTCCGTGTCGTAACTGTCGCTATACGCGGCGGTGTAGTACCCCTGACTTCCCGATGGATAGGACATGCCCCTCCTACATCGCTCGGCCCGGCCTTTGGGGCCTCTTTGTTTAGGCTAACTCAGACATGGTCTTGCCTGACCTAGGACGGGCGTAGCAATCTCGAATTGGGAGTGTCCGTCGGCCACCATTACCATGGTTTAGGAGTGGTATCACTACCTGGAAGGGGGGGCGTTGGCTAAGAAGAAGCCCACGGCCGAGCCGGATGAGGGATCCATCGCGCGTCCTCCCTGGCTGCCGCCACCGGAGAAAGAACGGCGTTGGTCGCTGTCGGGGCTCGGAAATAAGAAGAAGGATCAACGCGAGGCTGCCCAAGATCGCGAAACTCCCCAAGTCGTCGACCTTGACGACGACGAGTATCAGACCGACGAGCCGTCGGCGGCCGCTGTTCCCGAACCGACGACCGTGGAGGAGGTTGAGGCGGATAGGGCGGTTGCGCCCGCTGATGTTGATGAGCCGGTGAGTCCACCCGTGCCCGCGCAGACCGCCGACGCGATCGTGGATTCGCCGACTGAGCCTGAGCCCGGGGTGTCGGAGCCGGTGGGTGCGCCTTGGGAGATGGTTGTTCCGGCTTGGGGTGAGGTGTCGGAGTCGTCGGCGCTTGACCGCGTTGAGGTACCCGGCAGTGGGGACGACGCAGTCGCTGTTTCTCCGCCAGCTGAGCCTGAGTTTGTGGTGTCGGAGCCGGTGGGTGCGCCTTGGGAGATGGTTGTTCCGGCTTGGGGTGAGGTGTCGGAGTCGTCGGCGCTTGACCGCGTTGAGGTACCCGGCAGTGGGGACGACGTGGTCGA